>CAYLSX010000093.1:0-8300 GCA_964386685.1 uncultured Woeseiaceae bacterium
CATCTAGGCAAGAAATCGCAGAAAAGCGACGGTGCCCCAGGTCGCTGCAACGATAACCAGGCTGAGGAAGACGGCGGCTGACCCTAAGTCTTTCGCTCTGCCGGATAGTTCGTGATGCTCTTCGCCGAAGCGATCGATGGCGGCCTCGATCGCCGAATTCAGCAACTCGACAATGAGGACGAAAACGCAGCAGATGATCAGCATGAAGCGTTCGAAGCCGGTGCGCCCCAGCCAAAATGCGAGTGGCATCAGCACGACGGTGAGGGCGATCTCCTGGCGAAATGCCGCCTCGTGTTGCCACGCGTGTGCAAAACCCTGAGCTGAAAAACGGGTCGCACGGATGATTCGGCGGATACCGGTATTGCCGGGTTTTGCCATCAGCGAGCCCCTTGTATGTTTCCGTCGTTGCGGGCGATATTACTGCAAAGCCGGTACACTTCGAATCGCAGGAGACAACAATAATGCCTACCGTGCCAAAAGAAGAACTCAGTCAGTACATCGACAAGCCGCTCGAACCCTCCGAATGGGTATTGATCGACCAGGACAGGATCGACAGCTTTGCCGATGCAACACTCGATCATCAATTTATCCATGTCGACAAGGAGAAGGCCGCGCAGACAGCTTTCGGCGGGACCATCGCACACGGCTATCTGACGATGTCTCTGATTTCTCATTTTCTGCCGGAATGCGGTGTGCAGCCCGCGGATGCCGTGATGGGGATCAACTACGGCTCGGACAAGGTGCGTTTTTTGCAGCCTGTCCCGGTCGACAGCGAAGTTCGCGGTAGCGCAACTTTGAAAGAGGTGACCGAAAAATCGCCTGGACAGCTGCTCTTGAAAAACGAATTCGTGGTCCAAATTAAGGGCGAGGAAAAACCTGCACTCGTGGCTGAAATACTCAGTCTGTTCATCGTTCAATAAGCAACAGCAAACGAGGAAACAACCGTATGACCATTCGATTTGACGATCAGGTTGTGATCGTCACGGGTTCCGGCAATGGCCTGGGAAAATCACATGCGCTGGAGTTTGCGCGTCGCGGTGCGCGGGTCGTCGTCAATGACCTGGGCGGTGCCCGGGACGGTTCCGGGGCTTCGAGCGAAGCGGCGCAGGCCGTCGTCGAGGAAATCGAAAGCAATGGTGGCGAGGCAATCGCGAATGGCGCGAATGTTGCAGATTTCGATCAGGTCGAGGCAATGGTGGACGAGGCGATCGACAAATGGGGCAGGGTCGATGTGCTCGTCAACAACGCCGGAATTCTGAGAGACAAGACGTTCGCGAAAATGGACCTCGCGGACTTCCAGATGGTGGTTGACGTGCATCTCATGGGCTCGGTCAATTGCACCAAAGCCGTATGGGAGCATATGCGCGAGCGTCAGTATGGACGCATCGTCATGACCACCTCTTCGAGTGGCCTGTATGGCAACTTCGGCCAATCCAATTACGGGGCCGCGAAGTTTGCTTTGGTCGGATTTATGAATACTTTGTGCCTGGAAGGGCAGAAATACGGTATCAAGGTGAATGCACTGTCACCGGTGGCAGCGACTCGAATGACTGAAGACCTGATGCCGGAACAAGTACTGAAATTGTTGCAACCCGAGGCGGTTACGCCGGCGGTCATTTTCATGGCCAGCGAAGATGCGCCGAGCCGGCAAATCATCGCGGCAGGTGCCGGCGGTTTCGCGAAGGTTACGATACAGGAGACGCCCGGAATATTTCTGACGCCCGATGACAGGAGTGCAGAAAATGTGGCAGCGGGCTGGGATCGCATTGCGGCGACGGACGGTATGCGTGAGCTGCAGTTCGGCGGTGAACAAACTGAAAAATTTCTTACCGAGGCTGCCAAGGCACTCGGCGTAAATCTTGGGAGTGAATCTTGAAAGAAGCAGTCATCGTATCTACGGCACGTACGCCGATCGGCAAGGCCTACCGCGGCGCGTTCAACAACACCGAAGCACCAACTCTGGGTGCGCATGCGATTCGTGAGGCGGTCAGCCGTGCCGGCATCGAACCGGACGAAGTCGACGACCTCATCATGGGCTGTGCGATGCAGCAGGGTTCCAGCGGCAAAAACGTCGCGCGACAGTCTTTGCTTGCAGCCGGTCTGCCGGCAACAGTTGCTGGCATGTCTATCGACCGGCAATGCTCTTCCGGCATGATGGCGATAGCCGTTGCTGCAAAACAAGTGCTTGAAGACAACATGCCGGTCGTCGTCGGCGGTGGCCTCGAGTCGATCAGCCTGGTGCAAAACGAACATTTCAACCGCTACCGGGCCTCGGATCCGAATGTGCTCGAGGCGGCGCCCGATATATACATGTCGATGTTGGACACAGCCGAAGTCGTTACGAAGCGCTACGGCATCAGCCGCGAGCAGCAGGACGAGTTCGGCTTGCAAAGTCAGCAACGCACGGCCGCAGCGCAAGAAGCCGGCGCGTTCGATGACGAGATCGTGCCGATGACCGTGTCCAAGGGCGTAATGGACAAGGAAACGAAGGAAATCAGTTATCACGAGGTAACGCTGCAGCAGGACGAAGGCAACCGGCCCGAAACCACGCTGGAGGGACTGAACGGCCTGAAGACGGTTTTCGAACACGGCAATATCACGGCGGGTAATGCCAGTCAGTTGTCCGACGGTGCATCGGCAGCCGTCGTTATGGACAGCAAACTCGCAGAAAAAAGAGGCCTCGAGCCGCTGGGCATATACCGTGGTATCGCGGTAGCCGGAACCGAACCGGACGAGATGGGCATCGGTCCTGTGTTCGCCGTGCCGAAGTTGCTCGAGCGAACCGGCCTGACGATGGACGACATCGGTCTGTGGGAACTCAACGAAGCGTTTGCCGTACAGGTTATCTATTGCCGCGACAGACTGGGCATACCGAATGAACTGCTTAACGTCAATGGCGGTGCGATCTCGATCGGACATCCCTACGGTATGTCGGGCGCACGGCTTGTAGGGCATGCCTTGATAGAAGGAAAGCGACGCAATGCCAAGTTCGTCGTTTGTACGATGTGTGTGGGTGGCGGCATGGGCGCAGCCGGACTATTTGAAATTTGCTAATGCTCCGCTCCCGGCAAAAGCTCGACAAGTATCGAATCCTGGGTCGCATCGCGTCCGGCCCGTTGGCAGACGTGTATAAGGCATTCGATACGATTCACAAGAAAAGGGTCGCATTAAAAATTCCGAAAACGAGCGGCGGCATTTCCGACGAGGAGTTTTTGCACGAAGTCCAGGTCGCTGTAAAGCTTAAACACCCGAACATCCTGTCGGTGCAAAACGCCAGTTACATCGACGGCAAATTTGTGATTGCCATGGATCTTGGTGAGGAATCGCTAGCGGATCGGATTGTACGGCGTATATCGACGGCACGTGCTCTCGATCTTGCCGGGCAGGCCTTGTCTTCGCTTGCATTTGCGCACGAGCACAAGATCATCCATTGCGACATCAAGCCGGAAAATTTCATTTTGTTTCCCGGCAATGTTCTGAAGCTTGCCGATTTCGGTTTCGCCAAACTCAGCCTGCGGACGCTCAAAGCCTCGGGCTCGGGCACGATTGATTACATCGCTCCTGAGCAGGCGATGGGCCGTCCGAAATTTCAGTCCGACGTGTTCTCGCTCGGGCTGGTGTTTTACCGTCTGTTCTCCGGGAAATTGCCGGAATGGCCGTTTTCATGGCCAATGGTCGGTAACGAGCAACTGAAGAACCGGGTCAGACCGGAATTTGCCGAGATGTTACGCAAGGCGATTCAACTCGACCCGGCGGACAGGTTTCGAAACGCGATTCAGATGCAGGCAGAGTTCGAAAGACTGCACAGCCGTGCCCGCAAGCAACGCCGGTCGGGGCGTTCCAAGCGGCTCCCCAGGCAGGGTGCATCGTGGCGTCAGATGCAATGGCGTGAATTCCAGCGCCAATTCAGGAGCGCGCTGGATACGCGACATCAATGCCGCCGTTGCGAGGGACCGGTGTCCGAAAGCATGCATGCCTGCCCGTGGTGTGGATTCGATAATCCGGCGCGTGGCTGTTCAAGCAAGATGCCCGCGCATTGCCCGCGCTGTGAGCGCGGCGTGAAGAACGACTGGGACTACTGTGCCTGGTGTTACGGGCCCGGCTTCGTAGCGGAATCGGATCGGTTTTATCCGGACAAGCGCTACACCAGCCGTTGTGCCAATGCACGATGCCGCGAGCCGTTGATGCCGTTCATGCGCTATTGCCCGTGGTGCCGCACCAAAGTCAGGCGTCCATGGAAGATCGAGGGCAGCAAACATCGTTGTACAGCCTGCAAATGGGGTATCGCGAAAGAGCTCTGGAACTACTGCGCCTGGTGCCGAGAGCCGACAAGGCGGGAATGACAATGGCCGCCGATCAAATCGTAGTGCTCGATGGGGCTGCAACGCCTCACTGCATCGAGGATGAATTCGGCGGCGGTTCTGTGATCGCGTATTCGGATCGCTCACCCGACAAAGAAACGGAAAACGAGGATACCGTTGCGGCGATACCTTACGGTCGCGATGCCGTCATTCTCGTCGTTGCCGATGGTGTTGGCGGACTGCCGGCTGGAAAGCGCGCTTCAGAAACCGCCGTCGCAAAACTTGCAGAATCCCTGCACGTTGCGATAACGGAAACGATGCTTCTGCGCACAGCGATACTCGACGGCATCGAGGCAGCGAACAAGGCCGTGCTCGATATCGGCAATGGTTCAGCCACGACGATGACCGTCGTGACGATCGAGGGCCGGATCGCGCGCACCTATCAGGTAGGTGACTCGGAAGCCATCATTGTCGGGCAACGGGGTCGCATAAAATCGCAGACGATGGTCCACTCGCCAACGGGATTCGCTGTAGAAGCGGGCTTTCTAGACAAGCGCGATGCCTTACTTCACGAGCAAAGACACCTGGTATCAAATTTTATCGGCACCAATGACATGCACATCGACATTGGACCAGCCGTGAGACTACGGCCGCGAGACACCGTGCTGCTGGCGAGCGACGGCCTGACCGACAACATTCAGATCGACGATGTTATCAATATTATCCGCAAGGGACCGCTGGCCGATGCGATGGAATCCATGGTCAGGCTGGCACACTATCGGATGATGAATGAGTCGAAACTACAACCGAGCAAACCCGACGACCTGTCGGTGATCCTGTTCAGGAAGCACTATCAACGGGCAAGGTGACGATCACCTGAAGCCCGCCGTCGGACATATTTTCCGCTACGATTTGCCCGCCGTTTAAACGAACGGCCCGTTTGGCGATTGCCAGTCCGAGACCCGTGCCGGTGTCCGGTGCGTCCTTGGTTCTGTAAAAGGGTTCGAACAGTCGCAAAAGGTCGGCATCGTCCACACCGGGTCCCTGATCACGAACTTCAATACTTGCCATCTCGTCGTTCTGGCTCAATATTATAGTTACTGTGCCGTTGGTCGGACTGTGGCGGACCGCATTGCGAACTATGTTTTCGATCGCGCTTACCAATGCATCTTTATAGCCGTGAATGACCGGAGATGAATCAAATCTAACCTGCACCGCCACTTTGTCGATACCATCAGACTTGTATTCGTAATTGACGGTTTCGACAATTTCATTGATCAGATCGGCAAGTTCCATTTTTACAGACTCATCCTGTGGCCTCGAATCCATGCGTGTGTAGCTCAGGATTTGCCCAATCAATTTGTCCAAGCGTTCTGTCTCGGCATCAATGCGGTCAAATTCCGACATTTCGCCGGCCTGCCGTTTGGCCAGCTCCAGGGCAACCCGCATGCGGGCCAGCGGCGATCGGAGTTCGTGAGAGATGTTCTGTGACAGCTCAGTCTGTTGTGCCGCTGCGCGCGCCAGTTTGTCGGCCATCGAATCGAAATCACTGGCGAGCATGCCCATTTCGTCGCGGCGTTGCCCCATTGCCTCGCCGACCCTCGTATTCAGATCGCCGTCAGCCAGCGATACGGTCGCGTCGCGCAGCATCCTGATCGGTTGTGCTATCGCACGAGCCAGCAGATACGAAACAACACCACTGACAATCAGGGCAATGATGAACATTACAGAACCGTGTATCGTGCGGCCGAAATATGTCGGGGGGTGTCGTGGCGGTACTAAGATGAGCGTGTAGATACGCCCATCGGCGGACACCAGTTGGGAGAGAGGTCGCGCCCGACGCAGATTGGGGGGTTCGTGTCGATCGCCGTGGTCAGGTCGGAGATGACGTCTGTGTCTGCTCATTAAGCGCGCAATGTTGTCGGGAAGCCGGCGGTCGAGCAATTCACGCCGCTCCTCATCGAATACAAATACCGTAACACCTCGCGATTTCGGAAAATCTTTGAGCCAGTTCACGAGTCCCTCACGGCCACCCTGTTCGAGTGCTTCGCTGGCCTCCAGTATCGTGTCGCCGTGATCGAAGCTTTCCATTGCTTCGCGCAATCTCTCGGAGTAATAGAACCCCGCGACGGCGGCGATTCCGATGGTGATACCGATAATCAACCAGAACGACAGGAAAATTCGAACGAGCAGGCTCCGCACGATATGTCCTTAGGTCCCTGGAATTAGCGTGTAGCCGATGCCACGTTGATTCTGAATGGATTCCTGGTTGCCGGCCCGCTCGAGCTTGCCCCGCAGATTGCTGATATGCGTATCAATACTGCGATCGTAGGGTAGTAGCCTGCGACCCAAAGCCCGTTCGCTGAGTTGCTCCTTGCTAACGACTTCACCGGGAGTTTCAAGCAAACAACGCAGAATTTCATACTCGGTGCCGGTCAGTCGCAATACGTTGCCAGCAACGGATGCACGCCTGGTGCGTGAGTCAAGTTCGATCTCTCCGAGTTGCAGATGAGTCGTGTCCTGCCTTTCTCTTTGCGATCGTCTGAGAATCGCTTTTATTCTTGCGACAAGTTCGCGTGGATTAAAAGGCTTCGCGAGGTAGTCGTCCGCACCGAATTCAAGTCCGATGATTCGATCAATGTCGTCGCCGCGTGCGGTAAGCATGATAACTGGAATGTCACTCGATTGGCGCAGCTGCTTGAGAGCATCGATACCACTGATTCCGGGCAGCATAATGTCGAGAATAATAAGGTCGAAATTGCCTGATGCCAGGCACTGCAGCCCGTCTTCGCCCGTGCCGCAAACTGTCAGTTCGAGACCGTCCGGATTCAAAAAATCAGTCAGCATACTACCGAGTTCCCGATCGTCGTCGATCAGAATAATGCTGGCCGAATGTTGAACATCATCCATCCGAAGGATCCGTCGTTACGCTACCAATACATCGTCTGCCAAACTAGGCGGGCGCGCAACGGCCACTTGACAATTCTTTGCAATGCTCGTGTTTTTGCTGACGTTCGCGAACAGACACAACGCTATCCTGATACTCCAGCACTATTGCTATTTACTACGGAGGAAAGTCAATGAGAGAGCGTTTTCTACAAGTCGTTTCTGTCGGATTCATGATCATGTACATCGGCAGCGCCTGGGCCGAGACGGAGGATGGTGGTCATCACGGCATGCATCGCGGCATGGCGCATGGCGGCCCTGACATGGAACGCATGATCGAACATATGAGTCAGCGTCTGGAGCTGGACAAAGCGCAGGAATTGGCGATACGCAATATCGTGGACGCTGCAAAGCCGGAGGCAGAGGCTCTTCATAAGCAGGAGAGGTCAAATCGCGAGGCTATGCATGCGCTCGACTTGTCCGACGCGGACTACGATGTGAAATTGCAAAATCTGGCCGTACGAAACGGCGAACTCGTGACGCAGATGACATTGCTGCATGGTCGTGTGATGGCAGAAGTCAGCGCTAAACTCACGGACGAACAGCGCGCCAAAATGTCGGAGGGCCGTGACGAAATGCGAAAACGATTCCGGCACCACCGGCGATCGAAAGAATCGGTGGAAAATACAACGACCTGACCCCTACCGTATTCGATCCTAAGGCGACCCTACGGCGCCTTTATTTGGGTCGGCGCGTCAACGGCCGGGCAGGCAAAACCGTTGCATAAACAGGCCGTGCCGCGTGCCGCTGCCTCGAACGCGCCTCGATTTCAAAAATGGTTGAAAATCAATGCCTTAGCTACCAAAGACTGGCGTGACCAAGGCAGTTGGGCGAGCAGATTCGAACTGTTGGGATCGGTCACGCCGCAATAATGTCATTCGAGCTATGCTCTAGTCTGAGTCGCTGAGGCATAATGCGGAGACAAATGGAACTCAAGCCCCGCAAGCTCTATCTAAGGAGTGACGCGGCTGTTTAGCGCTGCTTGGAACAGTTTGTCTTTGGCCGTTTGACAATTCGATAAAGGCGATAAGTCAATGAACATAATCAGCAAAT
>CAYLSX010000094.1:0-8208 GCA_964386685.1 uncultured Woeseiaceae bacterium
TCGCGCGTTCAGAGTGGTATCGCGAGGGCCGGGTGCCGTTGCATACGCTTCGCGCCGACATTGACTATGGACTCGCCGAAGCGCACACGACCTATGGCGTTATCGGCGTCAAGGTGTGGATATTCAAGGGTGAAATTTTCGACAAGCCTGAGGCGCCGGTTGCAGAGTCGGAAGACGCGGCGGCTGCTACCCGCTAAAGGAACGACAGGATGTTACAGCCTAAACGAACAAAATTTCGTAAGCAGATGAAAGGCCGGAATCGCGGTCTCGCGCATCGTGGCAGCATGGTGTCCTTCGGCGAATATGGCCTGAAGGCGACCGACCGCGGCCGTTTGACGGCGCGACAGATCGAAGCTGCCCGGCGTGCCATGACTCGCTACGTAAAGCGTGGCGGCAAGATCTGGATACGCGTTTTTCCGGACAAGCCGATTACCAAGAAGCCGCTGGAAGTTCGGCAAGGCAAGGGCAAGGGCAACGTGGAATATTGGGTTTGTCAGATTCAGCCCGGCCGCGTTCTGTATGAAATGGAAGGCGTGACGGAAGAAGTGGCACGCGAGGCGTTTCGGCTGGCAGCCGCCAAGATTCCGTTTTCGACGACATTCGTGACACGGCAGGTGATGTGATGAAAGCCAGCGATCTCAAATCGAAATCGAAGGGCGAACTCGCAGAGGAATTGCTGTTGCTTCGCAGGGAGCAATTCAATCTGCGGATGCAACAGGCGACAGGCCAGCTGGCCCGTCCCAACGAGCACAGAAAAGTGCGTAAGGATATCGCTCGGGTCAAGACGTTCATGCGGGCCCTTAAGCAAAATGAGCAGGCAGGTGAAAGCAAATGAGCGAAGAAGTAAAGCCGAGCGAGACGAAAACCGGTCGTACTGTTACCGGCCACGTCGTTAGCGACAAGGCGGACAAGACGATATCCGTCAAGGTCGAGCGTCTGGTCAAGCATCCGGTTTACGGCAAATACATTCGCCGTTCGACCAAGGTGCTTGCGCATGACGAGAACAACGAATGCAAGACCGGTGATCTTGTGACGATCAGTGAGTGCCGGCCGTTCTCGAAGAACAAGGCCTGGCAGGTCGTGAGCGTTGATGAACGCGGCGCCGGGCATTAGTTAAGCAATGATTCCAGGAATGCAGCCATGATTCAGATGCAAACAGTTCTAGATGCCGCCGATAATTCGGGCGCAAGGCGGATTCAATGCATCAAAGTGCTTGGCGGTTCCAAGCGCCGTTATGCGGCCGTTGGCGATGTGATCAAGGTAAGCGTCAAAGACGCTATTCCTCGTGGCAAGGTCAAGAAAGGTGAGATTTACAACGCAGTCGTCGTTCGCACACGCAAAGGCGTGCGCAGGAAGGACGGCTCGCTGATTCGATTTGATGGAAATGCAGCAGTGTTACTGAATGCCCGGCTTGAGCCTATTGGAACGCGTATTTTCGGGCCGGTGACGCGCGAGCTGCGCACCAACCGGTTCATGAAGATTATTTCGCTTGCCCCGGAAGTACTCTAAAGAGATTTTTGAGAGATGAACAAGTTAAGAAAAGGCGACGAAATAATCGTGATCGCCGGAAAGGATAAAGGACGGCGAGGCACAGTGCTTCAGATTGTCGACGAGGATCGTGTGCTCGTCGAGGGCATCAATATCGCCAAGAAACACACCAAGGCGAATCCGAACATGGGTGTCGAAGGTGGAATTCTGGATCGCGATATGCCGCTGGCCGTTTCCAATGTCCTCGTTTTCAATCCGAAGACCAAGAAAGGCGACCGGGTGGGAATTCGCGTATCGGACGATGGCAAGACTAAGGAAAGGATCTTCAAATCCAGCGGCGAAGCCGTTGATATTTGAGTGAAGGGTTAAACATGGCCAGATTACAGGAAAAATTCAATACGGAATTGCTTGGCGAGCTGCAAAAGAAGCTCGGCCTTTCCAATCCGATGGAAGTGCCCCGTATCACCAAGATTACGCTGAACATGGGCGTAGGCCAGGCGGTAGCCGACAAAAAGGCGCTCGAGCACGCCCTGGCTGACATGGAGAAGATCGCCGGCCAGAAAGCGTTGACGACGGTCGCGAGAAAGTCTGTTGCGGCGTACAAGATTCGAGATGGTTATCCGATCGGCTGTAAAGTCACATTGCGTCGCGAGCGCATGTACGAGTTTCTGGACAGGCTGGTAAACATTGCCATTCCCCGGACGCGGGACTTTCGTGGATTGAATCCAAAGTCGTTCGACCGACAGGGAAATTACAGCTTGGGGATAACGGAGCAGATCGTATTTCCCGAGATTGATTACGACCATATTGACGCGATCCGTGGCATGGATGTCACCATCACAACCACGGCGCGAAACAAGCAAGAAGGTCGGACGCTTTTGGAAGCGTTCAACTTTCCATTCAAGAAGTAGAGAAGCATGGCTAAGAAATCAATGATAGAGCGCGAATTGAAACGAACGAAACTCGTAAAGCGGTATGCCGCCAAGCGAGCTGCACTCAAGGAAACGATTCGCAACGTCAAGACTTCGGATGAGGAGCGTGCAGTGGCACAGACAAAGCTGAACGCATTGCCGAGAGACTCGAGTCCTTCGCGATTGCGCGCACGCTGCGCAATAACCGGGCGCCCGCACGGCGTATATCGAAAGTTTGGTCTGGGCCGCAACAAGCTCAGGGAAGCAGCCATGAAGGGCGAAATTCCCGGCCTCAGGAAAGCGAGCTGGTAAGGGGAATAGATATGAGTATGACCGATCCGATCGCTGACATGCTGACACGTATCCGTAATGGCCAGAAGGCTCGCAAGGTTAGTGTGGCAATGCCGAATTCCGGCGCCAAGGTCGCTGTTGCCAAGGTGCTGAAAGATGAAGGCTATATCACCGACTATGCCACCGAGGGAGACGGCGCGGAGGCGACGCTTACTGTCGAGCTGAAATATTTTGAAGGGGTTCCCGTCATTGAGCGGGTGCAGCGTGTGTCCAAGCCCGGCCTGCGTATCTATCGCGGCAAAGAGGATTTGCCAAAAGTACTGGGTGGTTTGGGCATCGCAATCGTATCAACGTCTGCCGGTCTCATGAGTGACAAGCAGGCCAGAGAACAAGGTATTGGTGGTGAGGTCCTCTGCATCGTTTCCTGAGTGCAGAGAAATGTCATCGCTACGAGAACGATATGTCCAGAATAGCTAAAGAACCTGTCGTACTGGCGCAAGGCGTCGAGTTTTCCCTGAGCGGGACCACCGTGACGCTGAAGGGCGCCAAGGGCTCGTTGTCTATGGAGCTGAACTCCGAGGTCGAAGTGACTCAGGAGGAAAACCGGATCACGGCCAAGCCACGCTCCGGCTCGCGATTTTCAACGGCGATCGCAGGCACTACTCGTGCGCTGCTGGCGAATATGGCACACGGCGTGAGTGAGGGCTTCGAGAAAAAGCTCGAGCTCATCGGAGTCGGATACCGCGCTCAGTCACAGGGCAAAAAGCTCAATCTGACGCTCGGTTTCTCACATCCCGTCAATTTCAACGTGCCCGAGGGCATCACGATCGAGACGCCGACTCAGACGGAGATCGTCGTCAAGGGAACAGACAAGCAACTGGTAGGCCAGGTGGCCGCCGAAATACGTCGCTTCCGTCCGCCCGAGCCCTACAAGGGCAAGGGCGTTCGCTACGCTGATGAGCGCGTGCATCTGAAGGAAGCGAAGAAGAAATAATTGGCGAAAAAATCGATATGAAACTGGATAAGAAACAAAGTCGTTTGCGTCGCGCCCGAAGGGCGCGCGCCAAGATTCGTGAGCTGGCAGCGACCCGCCTGAGCGTTCATCGCACGCCGCGTCATATTTATGCGCAGATCATTGCTGCCGATGGCGCAACGATACTGGCATCAGCTTCGACTCTTGAGAAGGACGTACGTAAAGGCACGAAAGGCACCGGCAACGTTGCTGCGGCCGCTATCGTCGGTGCGCGCATTGCTGAGAAGGCAAAAGCGGCCGGCATCGATACCGTCGCATTCGATCGTTCCGGGTTTCAGTACCACGGTCGCGTAAAAGCGCTCGCAGAGGCAGCCCGTGAAGCGGGCCTGAAGTTTTAATTATGGCAAGAATGGATCAAGGACAGAACGCCGACGACCTTCTGGAAAAACTGGTCACGGTAAACCGCGTCGCCAAAGTTGTGAAAGGCGGTCGCCAGTTCGGCTTTACGGCGCTGACGGTCGTGGGTGATGGCAACGGACGAGTTGGTTTCGGCTATGGCAAAGCACGTGAGGTACCAATTGCGATCCAGAAGGCGATGCAAGCGGCCCGCAAGGACATGATCAAGGTGAACCTGACAAACGAAACGCTGCAGTATGCAAAGAAGGGCCGTCACGGAGCGACCTATGTGTACATGCAACCGGCATCGGAAGGAACCGGAATCATCGCCGGCGGCGCAATGCGTGCCGTATTCGAATGTGCGGGCGTAAGAAATGTACTTGCAAAGAGTTATGGCTCGCGCAATCCGATCAATGTGGTTCGCGCGACGATCGGTGCGCTTGCAAATATTCACTCGCCTAAAGCGATAGCAGCAAAGCGCGGCAAAAAGATTAAAGAAATTCTGGCCTGAACAGGCTGGGCAGGACTAGAAACGGATTAGACGATGGCCAAGGCAAAACAGCTAAAAGTGACGCTTTTGAAAAGCCGCTTCGGACGCTTGAAGAATCACAAGGCGTGTGTCGCAGGGCTCGGTCTGCGAAAGATCAGGCAGACCGTCGTTGTTGAGGATACGCCGCAGAATCGCGGCATGATCAACAAGGTCTCGTACCTCGTTTCGGTAGAGGAAGTTTGACATGCGCCTGAATAATTTGTCTCCGAGCAAGGGCTCGAAGAAAACCGCAAAACGCTTCGGTCGTGGACATTCTGCCGGCCAGGGCAAAACGAGTGGCCGCGGCCAGAAGGGCCAGCACTCGCGCTCGGGTGGTTATCACAAGGTCGGCTTCGAGGGTGGCCAGATGCCATTGCAGCGTCGCTTGCCGAAAGTCGGCTTCGCGTCACGTATGACTCATTTGACAGCCGAGCTTCGCCTGCACGAGTTGGAAATACCTGCCGACGACGTGATTGATATCAAGAGTCTGAAAAAGGCGCGGTTGGTACCGGCACGAGCGACCAAAGTGAAAGTCATAAAGTCCGGCAATATCGAAAAAGCGGTAAAGATCAAGGGTCTGGCCGTGACCAAGGGTGCGCGTGGCGCGATCGAAGCGGCCGGCGGCAGCATTGAAGACTGAGTAGATTTAAGAGACGGGAATGGCCAAGAAGCCTACACAAAATCCGGCAGACGTAGCAAAAGCTGCGAGCAAACTGAGCGAGCTGAAGGGCCGCATCATGTTTCTCGTGGGCGCGCTTATCGTCTTCAGGGCCGGTACGTATATTCCTGTCCCCGGCGTCGACCCGGCGGCGCTTGCCGCGTTTTTCGACCAGCAGGCTGGAAACATACTGGGCCTGTTCAACCTGTTCTCGGGTGGTGCATTGTCGCGATTCGGAATTTTTGCGCTCGGCATCATGCCTTATATCTCGTCATCTATCATCATGCAGATGGCCAGCATGGTCGTGCCGACCTTGCAGCAACTGCGCAAGGAAGGCGAAGCCGGAAAGCGCAGAATTACGCAGTACACGCGTTACGGCACGGTCGGTTTGTCGCTCTTTCAGTCAATTGCGGCTGCGACCTGGCTGCAGAGTCAGCCCGGCGTCGTCGTCAATCCCGGCACGAGCTTCCTTATTACGGCATGCATCACGCTCGTGACCGGAACGATGTTCCTGATGTGGCTGGGTGAGCAGATCACCGAGCGAGGCGTCGGAAACGGTATTTCGATGATCATTCTGGCGGGCATTGTCGCTGGTGTACCCGCGGCCGTCGCAGGCACTGCAGAACTGGTGCGCAACGGCGAGATGCCGCCGGCAACCGCTATCCTGATGTTGGTCGGCGCCCTTGCGGTGACGACCTTCGTTGTTTATATGGAGCGCGCGCAGCGACGCATAACGGTCAATTATGCAAGACGGCAGCAGGGCCGAAAAATGTACGCGGCGCAGAGCACTCATTTGCCGTTCAAGATCAACATGTCGGGCGTGATTCCGCCGATTTTTGCTTCGAGCATCCTGTTGTTTCCGGCAACGATTGCACAGTTTTTCGGCCAGGCGGCCGAGCCGACAGTCATTCAGAGAGCGTTGCAGACGATCGGTGCCAATCTCGGTCCCGGCCAACCGGTCTACGTACTGATGTATGCGGCCATGATCATTTTCTTCTGCTTTTTCTACACAGCGCTGGTCTTCAACTCGAGAGATACAGCGGACAATTTGAAACGATCCGGCGCATTTGTGCCGGGTATTCGGCCAGGCGCGCAGACTGCTGACTACATCGACAAGGTGTTAACACGGCTGACCTTCTGGGGCTCAATCTATATCGCCTCAGTTTGCCTGATGCCGGAACTTGTCAGAATGTTTTATCCGAGTATGCCGTTCAGCTTTGGCGGCACCTCGCTATTGATTTTGGTAGTCGTATCTATGGATTTCATGTCTCAGCTGCAAGCTCATGCCATGAGCCATCAATACGAGGGCATGATGCAGAAAGCCAACCTTCGCAACTACGGCCGGGGAGGCACTGTCCGCTGACAAATCGTCGGCGGAGATAGGAGAACGCTCATGAAAGTAAGGGCATCAGTAAAGAAAATGTGCAGAAACTGCAAAATCATTCGCCGCAATGGTGTCGTGCGTGTGATTTGCACAGACGCGCGGCATAAGCAGCGCCAGGGATAACAGGACACTAAAGTGGCACGCATATCAGGCATAAACATACCGCTGAATAAGCACATCGTGATTTCGTTGACTTCGATTTACGGTATCGGCACTACGCGCGCGCAGCAGATTTGCAGCGCGGCCGGTATTGCGCCGGCAACGCCGGTCAAGGATCTGGCAGAACCGGAAGTCGCCAAGCTCAGGACGGCGGTCGCAAATTTCGTCGTCGAGGGTGATCTAAGGCGCGAGATTTCTATGAATATCAAACGCTTGATGGACCTCGGTTGCTACCGTGGCATCCGTCACCGGCGCGGATTGCCATTGCGCGGACAACGCACACGTACGAATGCCCGTACCCGCAAGGGACCGCGGCGGCCGATCAAGCGATAAGCAGGTCTTAACTGGAACTTAATATGGCAGATACCCCAAAACGTAAGAAGGTCAAAAAGCATGTTGTTGATGCAGTTGCACACATCCATGCTTCCTTCAACAACACGATAATCACGATCACCGATCGGCAGGGCAATACGCTCTCGTGGGCGACCGCAGGTGGTTGTGGATTTCGTGGTTCACGCAAGTCGACGCCGTTTGCTGCACAGGTCGCATCGGAGAAAGCCGGGCGTGGTGCACTCGAATTCGGTGTGAAAAACGTGGACGTGCGTGTTCGCGGACCAGGCCCGGGCAGAGAGTCTGCCGTGCGCGCCCTGAACGCCCTGGGATTTCGTATTCAAAACATTGAGGACGTAACACCGATTCCTCATAACGGTTGCCGCCCACCAAAGCGGCGTCGCGTTTAACGGCGCCCACGCGGCGCCGTGTATAGAGACTAAATAATGGCAAGATACCTTGGACCAAAGTGTAAACTATCCCGCCGCGAAGGCACGGATCTGTTTTTGAAGAGTGGCATCAGGCCGCTTGAATCGAAGTGCAAACTGGACGTGCCGCCGGGCGGTGCTGCTCAGAGGCGCCCGCGCCTGTCAGACTATGGTCTGCAGCTCAGGGAAAAGCAGAAGCTCCGCCGTATGTACGGTGTGCTCGAGCGGCAGTTCCGCGGTTACTACAAGAAGGCGGCTCAGCTCAAGGGCTCTACAGGTGACAACCTGTTGCGGCTTCTTGAGGGTCGTCTCGACAATGTTGTCTATCGAATGGGCTTTGCTACGACGCGCGCGGAAGCACGCCAACTTGTCAGTCATAAGGGCATCGAAGTGAACGGTCAGATCGTCAATATTCCGTCTCTTCAAGTGAATGCAGGCGATGCCGTTGGCATCAGGACCAAAGCCAAAAAACAACTTCGCATCCAGAATGCATTAGAAATTGCGAGCCAGGTCGGTTTGCCGGACTGGGTTGATGTGGATGCGAAAAAGATGGCAGGGACTCTTAAGTCGTTGCCGGATCGGGAGGACATTCTCCCGGACATTAATGAAAACCTTGTCGTCGAGCTGTACTCGAAATAGTCAGGAGGGTATATACCCATGC
>CAYLSX010000095.1:0-8161 GCA_964386685.1 uncultured Woeseiaceae bacterium
ACGATTCTTCGCGACGGTACGGAAGCAACCAATGCAACACACGCCAAATACAATTATACGAGGGATTTGCTGATGGGACGCGGTACAAACGTACCTCAGATGATCGGTGAAGAGCGCCCGACTATTCCCCCGCTGGAGTCCTACGAAAAACAAAAAAAGGCACTCGACTCAGCGACCGATGATTCCGGCGACTAGCGCCGGCTAACGGCGTCACGGGCATGGCAAGCGATACCGAAATCGTTCTCGAAACTGAAAATACGCCAGTCATCGATGTCGCGGACGCTGCTTCTGAGGGTGAATCCAGCTTTCGGCCTCTGCCATTTTCCTTTTCCAAGCGCCATGGCGTTCTGATTCGTGAGATCAGGGACGGTAAGGCCGATGCCGTGTACCGCACCGGCGCATCGCCACTAAGCCTCGCCGAAGCCAGGCGCTTCGCAGGCGTCCCCTTACAGCTAACGAGAGTCTCCGCAGACGCATTCGACGCACTGCTGCAGCAGACCTATGAACAGGGTAGCCAGATGGCAATGCAAATGGTCGGTGGCCTCGATGAAGACATCGACCTCCTACGGGTTGCGCAGGAACTCCCGGAGCCATCGGATCTGCTCGAGAGCGATGACGATGCCCCGATCATCCGATTCATCAATGCTGTATTGACGCAGGCGATAAAGGAAAATGCATCGGACGTGCATGTCGAGCCCTTCGAAAACCGGCTGGTCGTTCGTTTTCGGGTCGACGGCGTGCTGCAGGAAATCTTGCAAACCCGCCGGGCCCTCGCGCCGTTGGTGGTATCACGCATCAAGGTGATGTCGAAACTCGATATCGCCGAAAAACGATTGCCGCAGGATGGCCGCATATCCCTTCGAATCGCCGGTCGTGCCGTCGATGTGCGGGTCTCGACAATGCCATCGGGACACGGCGAACGGGTGGTACTTCGTCTTCTCGACAAACAGGCCGGGCGTCTGGATCTCAATTCTCTCGGCATGGACGAGCAATCGCAGAAGGTCATGGATGATCTCATTCACAAGCCACACGGCATCATCCTGGTCACCGGCCCGACGGGTTCGGGTAAGACCACCACGCTGTATGCCGCACTCGAACGCATCAATGACAACAGCCGCAACATCATGACCGTCGAGGACCCGATCGAGTATTTCATTGACGGCATTGGTCAGAGTCAGGTCAACACCAAAGTCGAAATGACTTTCGCGCGGGGCTTAAGGGCGATATTGCGACAAGATCCGGATGTCGTCATGGTCGGTGAGATTCGCGACCTCGAGACTGCCGAGATCGCTGTTCAGGCAAGTCTGACCGGCCACCTCGTCCTGTCGACCTTGCATACCAATACTGCGGCCGGGGCCGTAACCAGGCTCCGAGACATGGGTATCGAGCCCTTCCTGTTGTCCTCGAGCCTGATCGGCGTACTTGCGCAACGCCTGGTGCGGGTTCTCGATGACGATAGCAAGGTGCCCTATGCGGCCCGGGACTTCGAATGCCACACCCTGCACATCGACCCGAATAATCCACCAACCATATACCGGCCGGGCCACTCCGATAGCCGCGGATACCGGGGCCGTACCGGCATCTATGAATTGATCGCCGTCGATGATGCAATGAGAACAATGATTCACGATGGCGCCAGCGAGCAGGACCTCGAACGCCACGCCCGATCGATGAGCCCGAGCATTCGAGATGACGGCCGTCGTCGCGTACTCGCCGGCAACACGACACTGGAAGAAGTCCTGCGCGTCACTCGCGAAGACTAGCGCGAAGAACATCAAGATCATCTAAAATCCGCTCATGGGCGCATTCGAATATGTAGCACTCGATAAGGCAGGCAAAGAGTCAAAAGGCCTGCTCGAAGGCGATACGGCCAAACACGTCCGCCAGATCCTGCGCGAGCGCCACATGCTTCCGGTCAAGGTCACGGAAGTCACAAAAAGGGAGTCAGGGCCGCAGCGAAACTTTTCCCTCAAACGCGGTATGTCGGCCAGTGAGCTTGCGCTTGTGACGCGACAGCTCGCGACCTTGTCGCAGGGCGGCCTGCCACTGGAAGAGGCGTTGCTCGCGGTGAGCCAACAGAATGAAACTCCGCGGACACAGAGTATTCTGATGGGGGTGCGCGCGCGGGTGATGGAAGGACATTCGCTGGCGGACGGCTTCGCCGATTTCCCACAGGCGTTTCCAGAACTCTACCGGGCAACGGTGGCAGCTGGCGAATCTTCAGGGCATCTTGATACCGTTCTGGAACGACTTGCCGAGTTCACCGAGTCCCGGCAACAACTGCAACAGCAAGTCAAGAATGCGCTGATCTACCCGATTGCTCTGGTCGTTACAGCCGTCGCCATCATCAGCTTCATGCTGGCCTATGTTGTGCCGAAGGTGGTGTACATATTCGAGAATTACGACCAGCAGCTGCCGCTGCTGACTCGAATCATGATTGCCTCCAGCGATTTCATACGTGACTACTGGATGGCATTGATCGTTTTCATCGTCGCAGTTGTTTTTGGAATGCGGCGACTGCTGCAAAAAGAGGGGCCGAAGAGAAAGTACCACGCATTCCTGCTTCGCGTGCCAATAGTCAGTAAGTTGACGCGTGGTATCAATACCGCAAGGTTCACGCAGACCTTGAGTATCCTCGCAGGCAGCGGCGTGCCAATACTCGAGGCCCTGCGTATTGCCGCGCAGGTTGTCGTCAATGTACCAATGCGTGAAGCGGTCGAAGAGGCATCGCTACGCATACGTGAAGGCGGGATGATCAGCAAATCACTCGCAGCCAGTAAACAGTTTCCACCGATGACCACACACCTCATCTCCAGCGGTGAGGCCAGCGGAAGACTGGAAGAAATGCTCGCGCGTGCCGCGACCAACCAGGAACGTGAAGTCGACGGCCTGATTGCCACTTTGCTCGGCATCATGCAGCCACTCCTGGTCATCGTCATGGCGGCCATCGTGCTGCTTATCGTGCTCGCCATCCTCCTGCCGATCTTCGAGATCAATAACCTCATCAGGTAGCTGAAGCCCGCATTAGGCCTACATTGGGGCCCTTTTTCGACATCCTCGAGAAAGTGCGAATTGCTCTCTTGCACGCCTGAATTTTTGGGCGTATATACGAGACTAATGGCAATTGGTTTGTGCACGGCGCTAAGGATTTAGACTGATTTTTAATTGGGGCTTGTGATGATGCACACAGAAATGGGTGACCCGGACAAAGAAGACGATGTAGAAGTCGGCGAAGACGAGGTACTTTTGGAGGAGATTCCGGAAGAGACCGTCGTATTGCCAGAAACGGTAAATTCGGACAATGTCGGCGATGTCTCCGTCGAGATAAATGTCGAAGAACTCGTGGCCGAATTGGAAGCATCACAAGGTGACGATGCGGATAAGCAGTTGGAAATCAAAAGGCGTCTCGATGCGATCCAGGAAGAAAAACTGACGTCAGAAGAATTCGAAGACACTTACAATATCGATCTGAACGACGAAGACTAAATAGTTACGGGGACAGTTCACTTAATTTTCTAAAAGCGAATTAAGTGAAATGTCCCCGTAATTGTTTATCTGAAATTTCTCGACGGCACGAGTAACATCCCCAACATCTCACTGTGATCGATCAGTCTCCTTGCGATGACGTGAATTACTTTCCCCTCCTTCTGTAATTCCCCCTCCACCCCCATCAAGCGTGCATTCAGGAGCACGCCGCGCTGCTCATCGGCGATTTTTTTCCACACGATCAGGTTGATGCAGCCCGATTCGTCCTCGAGCGTAACGAAGGTAACGCCACTGGCGGTTCCGGGCCGCTGTTTGGTGATCACGAGCCCTGCCACTTTTATCCGGCAGCCTGTCGACATGCCCGGTAGTTCCCCAGCTGAAACGTAGTTGAACGGATCCAGCTGTGCGCGTATGAGTGCCATGGGATGACGCTCCAGCGTCAGCCCGAGGTGCTTGTAATCGGCAACGACGTTTTGCCCTTCCGTCGGGCGCCTTAACATCGGAACGCCTTCATAGCGCTCCATCGATGGAAAAAGGGCCGTTGGCTTTTCGACACCGGCGACCGCCCAGCGCGCCCTGTGACGGTGCCCCTCCAGTGACTTGAGCGCACCTGCGGCAGCCAATGCACTCAATTCCCTGCGATTCAATGCACTGCGCTCCAGCAGTTGCTGAATACTTCGATACGGGCCGGCTGAACGCGCCTCGACGATGGTTCTGCCGGCCGATTCGGGCAGACCTTTGACCTGCCGTAGCCCCAAGCGCAATGCCGGCTGGCTGTCTTGTGCTCTCTCCAATGTGCAATCCCAGTCACTCGCGTTTACATCGACGGCCCGCACTTCGACGCCATGGCGCCGCACATCCTGTGTGAGCTGCGATGCGGAATAAAAACCCATTGGCTGGCTGTTGATCAGCGCAGCCGTAAACGCCGCTGGTTCATGACATTTGAGCCAGCAGGAAACATAGACGAGCAAGGCGAAACTGGCCGAATGAGACTCGGGGAAACCGTATTCACCAAAACCCTTTATCTGCTTGAAGATCTGCCGGGCAAAATCCTCTGAATAGCCCCGCTCCCGCATACCGCTGATGAGTTTTTCCTCGAATGGGCCCAAGCCCCCACGACGTTTCCAGGCCGCCATCGCGCGACGCAGCCGGTCTGCCTCGCCCGGCGTAAAGCCGGCGGCAACGACAGCCAGTTGCATTACCTGTTCCTGAAAAATCGGCACACCGAGTGTGCGCTGCAATACTTCCTTGACGTCATCGCTGGGATATTCGACGACCTCCTCACCCGAGCGCCTGCGAAGATAGGGATGAACCATGTCTCCCTGTATGGGCCCCGGGCGAATAATCGCCACCTCGATAACAAGGTCGTAATAACAACGCGGTTTCAGGCGCGGTAACATTGCCATCTGTGCACGAGATTCGATCTGAAACACACCCATCGTGTCGCCGTCGCAGATCATGTCATACACTTCGGGGTCTTCCGCCGGCACCGTCGACAAGGAATACTCCCTGCCGTCGTATTCCTTAATCAGATCGAAGCTTCGACGGATTGCCGTCAATATGCCGAGGCCCAGCACGTCGACTTTTAGAAAGCCTAAGTCCTCGAGATCGTTTTTCTCCCACTGAATGACGGTGCGATCCTTCATCGTCGCATTCTCGACCGGCACCAGTTCCGATAACGGTCCATTGGAAATGACAAAGCCGCCGACGTGCTGTGACAGATGTCGAGGAAAACCGATGAGTTCCCGCACCAGGTAGAGCAGGCGTTTGATAACCGGGCTTTCGGGATCGAGTCCCGCCTCCAGCACCCGGCTGTCATCGACCTGCTGGCCGTCCCACCACTGCATGGAGCGGGCCAGCTTATCGACCTGTAAGCCGCTCAGGCCCAATGCCTTGCCGACATCCCGTAACGCACTTCTCGGCCGGTAGGTCACAACCGTTGCCGCAAGTGCCGCCCGCTTGCGGCCGTACTTTTCATAAATGTATTGAATAACCTCTTCGCGGCGCTCGTGCTCGAAATCGACATCGATATCTGGTGGTTCATTGCGCTCTTTGGAGATGAAACGCTCGACCAGCGTCGCCATGCGCCCGGGGTCTACCTCGGTAATGCCTAAACAAAAACAAACCGCCGAGTTCGCGGCGGAACCGCGGCCCTGACACAGAATGCCCCGTGCCCTCGCGAAAGCCACGATGTCATACACGGTCAGGAAAAAAGGTTCGTAGCTGAGTTCGGTAATGAGTTCGAGTTCATGTTCTACGAGTTCCACGACTTTTTGCGGAGCGCCATCAGGCCAGCGCCTGCGCATGCCCTGCTGTGTCAACTGACGCAAAAAACTTGTTGGTGTTTCTCCGTTGGGAACCAGTTCATGCGGATACTCGTAGCAGATTTCATCGAGAGAAAAGTCAGTCAGGCTTGCGATATGCAGCGTTTCCTCAATGAGCTCTGCAGGATAGATCGAAGTGATTAATTCAGGAGACCGAAGGTAACGTTCGCCATTCGGGTACAAGGCGAAGCCTGCCCTGTCGACCGTTACTTTTTCCCGTATCGCGGTGACCGTGTCCTGCAACATACGGCGCGAGCGGCGGTGCATATGCACATCGCCGCTGGCAACCAGTGGCAGGCCGAGCGTGCGGCTTAAACGTAGCAGCTGCTCCAGGCGCTGGTGCTCCAGGCCATCTGCGAGCAATTCCACGGCAATCCACAGGCGTTCACAAAAGGCATCACATATCCAGCGGTGTTCCGCTTGCAATAAACCGTCAGGAATCCACAGCAGCAGACAATCAGGCAGGCCATCGCTGAATGCATCGGCTGTCAGTTTGTAACTGCCCTTCTCTGCCGCTCGCCTGCCATCGCTGATGAGACGGCACAAGCGGGCATAACCAGCTCGGTTCTGTGCCAGCACGACAAGCTTTAAGCCGCTATCGAGCCGGATTTCCGAACCGATGATGAGCTTTTCCAGCCCGCAGCTCTTTGCTGCTACGTGCGCTCTCACTATTCCCGAGACAGAGCATTCGTCAGTGATAGCCAGCGCCGTATAGCCGAGTTCCGCGGCCGACTCTACGAGTTCTTCGGGATGCGATGCACCTCTTAAAAAAGTGAAATTGCTGAGGGCATGCAGTTCCGCATAGGTCTCATGCATTCGCCTGCTCAGCCGAATATGCCGTGCAGATACCAGGCTCCCTGTGATCTACGATCCTGATACACCCAGACATGGATGCCGGCCGGGTTCACGGCAACGTAATAATCCCTCGCAATACCGTCGCCATCCCACCAGCCCGTCTCCAGGCGCTCCGGCCTGTGCAGCAACTTCAGGGCGCCCTGATACATCGGGGCACCCTGTTCGACCGGTAGCGATCTCGGCTCCGGGAGCAGCCATAACGGTCTTCGGGATATTGGAACAGCAGCACAATTTGGCGCCTGTTCCAGATCTTTGGGGCTCCAGGCATATTGCGGGCGGTGTTCGGCGACGGTCGTGACACCATGTATCGATTTATCGCCGATACGCGCACTGATGCGCTCGACAAGGTGTGCGATGGGCTCATCCTGCCGCCGGCCCGTATCGCTGAAACTGAACTGATCCGTGCTAGCGGTGAGTGATTGACTCTGCCCACTGCGTAAGCGAATCGCTATCACCGGCGCTGCAAGTTCGAGCTGATCGAACTTTATCTTTAACAGTTCAAACCAATGATCGAGGCTTCTGCCTGCCCGCATTGAACCCAGCGTCAGGTGAGTTGCCGGCTCCTTGAGATGAAAAAAACTGAACGACACACGCTGCACACTTAATTGCCGCGTCAGTAAAAACCGCTCGAGTTCGATGAGCAATTCCTGACAGACATTGAGCAGCAAATCGCTTGCACTCTGTTCCTCTGATAGTTCGTATTCCGAACAAAATCGTTCGGGCGCCCGATAGGATTGACGGGGGTCCGGCAATCGGCCGAGTGCACGATCGAGTTCGAGTAAGCGACCAGCACCGAAACGCCGCGCAAAACCCTCTCGAGGCAATCTCAAGGCATCTCTCACATGGGTAATGCCCATGCCGTTCAAAGATTCGTTAAGGGAATCCGGCCAGTCAAGACAGCGTACCGGCAATCTGCTCAACGCGCCGGTCAGGTCTGCTTCTGTAAGGACTGAAACTCTACGGCCTGCCTTTGCCAGCCAGGTCGAGGCTAAAGGCGTTGGTGCGATCGAAACAAGCGCAGCAAAGCCCAGGGCTTTCAGGCCGGTCACAATCTGTTGTTCAAGCGCTGCCAAGCCACCGAACAGTTGTAAGCTGCCGGCGATTTCCAAAAGCAGGATGTTGGGCGCTTCGATACAGACAAAAGAAGTGAATCGCTCTGCCCAGGCAGCCAGGGACTCCAAAGCTTTACGTTCCCGCCGCAAACTGCGTTCTTTGAGACAAAGCGTTGGCAGGAGTGCCAATGCGGCATTTACTGCCAGCCCGGGGACAACACCCGCTGCCCTGGCCTTTTTATCGGCCAGTAATATCCGTCGCATGCCCTTTTCGTCTTCGAATACGGCCTCGTGATCGTCTTTATCGCTCAAAGCCTGAAGCGGCAGAGCAGGCAGATAAATACAAAACCACAGGCGTCGTGCTGGTTTCGCGACGAGCGCAAACGACTGTTGCCCGGGTTCTAGGCGTGCAGGTGTTGCAGAGGGAGTCGGGGCGGTGTCCCG
>CAYLSX010000096.1:0-6873 GCA_964386685.1 uncultured Woeseiaceae bacterium
ATTCATGACCCAGGGCAGCATCATCGGCGTCGTCGGCACGCTGGCAGGTGTTGCACTGGGAGTGACATTTACATTGAACCTGGAAACGATCGTGTCATTTATGGAATCGGCTTTCGGCATCAAGTTTCTTGCCGCGGACGTGTACTTCATCAGCGATTTGCCGGCCGATCTGCAAATGGCTGACGTCATCAGGATCAGCACCATCGCATTGATTCTTGCGCTGGTGTCGACAATCTATCCCGCCTGGCGCGGAGCGCGCACGATGCCGGCAGAGGCGTTGCGATATGAGTGAGACCGTACTCGAGTGCCGCTCTGTCGTGCGGCGTTTCGATGAAGGCGGTTCAACGCTCGAAGTTCTCAGCGGCGTAGATCTGTCGGTCAAATCGGCAGAACGGATGGCCATCATCGGCGCCTCCGGCTCCGGCAAGACGACCCTGCTGCAGATCATGGGCGGCCTCGATGCACCGACCTCCGGTGAAGTGCTGGTCGGCGGCCAGCCGATGCATGAAGTGAACGAGATCGAAAAAGGCGAGCTGAGGAATCGTTACCTCGGTTTCGTCTATCAGTTTCATCATTTACTCGCCGAGTTTTCGGCAGCAGAAAATGTCGCGATGCCATTGATGATTCGCCGAGTCCCCAAAGACGATGCACTGAATCAAGCGCGAGTCTTGCTTGAGCGTGTTGGACTCGGCGAAAGATTGACTCACAAACCGGGCGAACTGTCCGGCGGTGAGCGACAGCGGGCCGCCGTTGCGCGAGCGCTCATCACACGACCAAAACTCGTGCTTGCCGACGAGCCGACCGGCAACCTCGACGCCGGCAACGGCGAACACGTGCTTCAGCTAATGCTCGAACTCAATCGCGAACTGAACACGAGCCTCGTCATCGTCACGCACGATCACTCGATCGCCGAGCGCATGGACAGGATCATTATCCTAGAAGATGGTCGGCTGCGTTCGTCAAGCTGATTCGAATCCGGGGTTACCCGCATAAGATCCACAAGTTTCCGTAAATCACGTCCAAATCACTTGATTCGTCAGTCGGAGACACTGCCTCAACGGCAGTATCCCGGCAGAGGCATTTATCACCGTTCGAAAAGTTCTACGTGTCAACGAATTACATCAGTAGAGCAATGCCTAGGATCAGCAGTTTGGTTTCAGGGGCGGATAGCGCTACGCTCAAAAAACGCTGGTTCGACCCATATCCCGGTATCTCGAATCTCTTCATTTCAGCGCTTGGATAAGCATATCAATATCATTTTCGTCATTGTATGGAGCAATCGATACACGAATTCTTCCACCTCTTGAACTGCAGATTATTTTACGAATCGCGAGCGCTTTCATAGTTTCCTCTACTGGTTTTTCTGGATGGGACAAAGAAACAATGTGTGAACATGCGGCTGATGCAGCCGGCGATCTATACGGAAGCCAGCCAAGCTCGGCGGCCTCTTTTGTAAGCAGGTTTGCTAGATTGTCCGCATGGTTTTCAATATTCTGAATGCCGCAAGTCAGCAATTGTTCTATCGCAGTGGTCAGGCAAGCGATGGAAACATAGGACATTGTTGACTGCGTATAACGCCGCGCGTCGTTGGCCATCAGTAGCGATTTGGCATCAAAATTGAAGGGTTCTGGCGCACCCATCCATCCAGTCATGGGCGGTAAATTTCCAAGCAGTCGGGGGGACACCACCGCCAATGCAGCGCCACCATGCCCCCCCAACCATTTGTAACCGCTGCACACAACGGCATCAGCATTCCAGTTACCGACATCGAGGGATCTCGCTCCAAGATCCTGTGTTACATCTACGATCAGACGCGCATCCACGCTGGCAACAGTTTTGCTTATGCGGTTGATGTCTACTGTCGTCCCAGTAGCAAATTGCACGCTGCTGACAGCCACTATTGACGTATTTTCATCAATCGCCTCAATCAGTGCGTCCGTTAGGTCCTTTGATGGGCTGTCTTCAACGAAGCGGATCTGGCAATTATGCAGGTTCTGCTGGCGCAACCACGGGCGAGTAATCGCTGGAAAGTCCGAAGCCACGGCAACAATAGTGCTGCCTGCTGTGGGCTGAATCATTGCAGGAAGTTGGGCGAGTATTTCGCTCGCACCCGCTACAACAGCCATGTGAGACAAGGGACAAGCAAAAAGCTTTGCGCCAACAGAGCGTAATGTACTGAGATACGCCACCTCGTCTTTGTCAGACATATAACAATTGCCATGACGCGCATAGTCATCAATAAATTGATGCATTGCATTTACTGCGGGGCGACCAATTAGTCCAAGTGATGCCTGATTCAAGTAATGGTTTTCGCTTAAAGTAGGGTAATCCTGACGATCAAACAAAGAAGAAATCATATTCCCCAATCCATCTGTCGCTAAATCGCTGCTGCGTATCTTGATGAAGACATTTCATGTAAATCATCTGTTCGGCACCGCAAGGCCAACCGCACCCCTGGAGAATGCCGGATGTGCCCGGATCGGTCCTGCCCCACTATGACTTGAAATCAGGATCTTCCGACACCGCCGTAGGCAACACCGGTCAGATCAGCCATGTCAGTCTTGAATGTCGTCAGGTCGTCGGCGGAAAACTCGTTGAGGTGACTATGCCCGGCTGCACGCGCCAGTACGGTCATCAATTCGACCGCAGCCGAGAAGAACTGTGCAAGACGTGCAGCCGCAATGTCGACCGGAAGACGCGCGCGAAGGTGTGGCTTCTGTGTTGCAATGCCGACCGGACAATTATTGGTATGACAGGCGCGCATACCGATACAACCGATCGACTGAATGGCGGCATTGGATACTGCAATTCCGTCGGCTCCCAGCGCCATGGCTTTGGCGAAGTCAGCAGGACGTCTCAGGCCGCCGGTGATAATCAGCGTTACATCTGCTTTATCGCTGGCATCCAGATGTCGCCGCGCGCGCGCCAGGGCAGGAATCGTCGGTACTGAAATGTTGTCGCGGAATATGAGCGGCGCTGCGCCGGTACCACCGCCGCGACCGTCAAGGATGATGTAATCAACCCCGACTTCCAATGCCGCGTCGATGTCCTTCTCGATGTGTTGTGCCGACAGTTTGAACCCT
Source organism: uncultured Woeseiaceae bacterium (assembly GCA_964386685.1). Classification (GTDB taxonomy): domain Bacteria; phylum Pseudomonadota; class Gammaproteobacteria; order Steroidobacterales; family Woeseiaceae; genus JACZWL01. The sequence continues at coordinate 3,084 of CAYLSX010000096.1, forward strand.
ACCGGGATACCGCCGGTCTTCTCGCGCACCTCCGCCGCGAAATCCTGAAACTCAGTCAATGACTTCCAGTCCGGAAATGTCGCCGGTGAGATTGCCGACTGTCCTTCCGGCAGTTCACGGACCTCGGCAATCCTGCCTCTTACCTTGTCGCCGGGCAGATGTCCGCCAGTTCCGGTCTTTGCTCCCTGCCCACCCTTGAAGTGAAATGCCTGAACCTTTTCTACCTTGTCCCAGGAAAAGCCGAATCGCGCTGAGGCTAGTTCGTAGAAGTATCGTGAGTTCGCAGCCTGCTCCTCGGGCAACATACCCCCTTCCCCGGAACAGATACCTGTTCCGGCCAGATCCGCACCTTTTGAAAGTGCAACCTTCGCTTCCTCCGACAGCGCGCCAAAACTCATGTCCGACACGAACAGGGGAATATCGAGACTCAGCGGCTTCGCTGCATTCGGCCCGATCACCAGGCCTGTTCCGACAGGCACGTCGTCGAGCAGTGGCAGTTTGTGTAACTGGCCAACGACGAACTGAAGATCTTCCCACTTAGGCAGACTGTCGCGTGGTACGCCCATGGCAGCAGCGGGTCCGTGGTGGCCGACCTTCGTGAGTCCTTCGTCCGCGAGCTTTCGAATGAACTTCACATGCGGTTCATCGGCCGTGCCGGTCGGGTCCTGATAGGCACCCTGGTAGGCGTCCCGATCATAGGGCTGCGGATGCAGCTGGGCCCACGCAGCAATCTCGTCCTCGTCGATCAGAACCTGCCCGTCTTCTATCCAGGCGCTGAACTTCGGCAGAGTCTCGCTGTTTTTGTATTCGCTGATACCGGTGTCGATGCGATAGTCCCAACCATGCACACCGCAGATGAGATTGTCGCCGTCGACATTCCCGTCGGCCATCAACGCACCGCGATGCGCGCAGCGGCCATACAGCACGCTGACATTATCATCATAACGGACAATCACCAGATCGACGTCCGCAACCAATGCGTGTGTCGGTGTTCGATCTCGAAGCTCGTTCCAATTTGCTATGCCAATTTTTTTCATATGGTAGTCGTCCTGTATTGATTGTTTTCGTCAGAGCGCGTCCAACTGCAGAGGTAAGGCCTGCCCCAACCATATTGCGAATCGAGCGTGATCTGCAAGATCATCGCCGGTTTCCGGATGCACGAGTACATCCAGACCTCGCCGATTTAGCATCAGCCACGGTACGACGATCCCAAACTGGTCGTTCGCAATGACGATCTGAAACATTCCCTTGGGGTGCGGACCAACAGGTACATCGTGTACTGATCCTAATCGAACCTGAAACAGACTGCCCACCTCCGTTCGAAGTGAGACCGCCTCGTCGCGTTGATCGGGGTCGAAATACACGTGGGCGTGAAAACCCGATATTTCGCTCATGCGCAATTCTTCACACACGTTGAGCAACTGGATCTTCCGGCAATTTGCAGGATCAGGGGCGCCACGGAAACGGCCCCATCCAGTCATCCAGTAATAATCGCCAGGCATTCATGGCAAGCCACTGATCATACATAGCCCAATGTGCGTATTTCGGCACCTGTACGATATCAGGCACCATCATTGGATTTGTACCTTTCTCGAACTCCGCATAGATGGCTGCTCGCAGATCGCGAATGAATTCCAGATTCTCTATCGCATGCTGCTTGGTGCCTCCATTCTGTGCGTCTGGCAAGTTATTGTGAGAGTACACGGCTCGATCAAAATTCAGTTCGAGCACCTCTTCGATTGACCGCTCCCATTCCCTGATGTTGAAGTCCGGAACAATGCTGAACATCACTCTGTTCGGCGTGACGATATCAGCAACATAGGCAACTTTTTGCTCGGGCAACAGAAACACGGTCATGCCCAGGCCGTGATTCATGCCCAGGTAATGTAATTCAATCGTCGTACCACCGAGCGTAATGTCCTTGCGATTTCCGCTCCAGTGTTCATCCGGTACCGCCATATCTCGTCCTGTATTGACCTTCATCCATGCGTAGGCTTCCGCGTGGGCAACGGTCGTTGCGCCAGCATCCTTGAAAACCTGCCCGCCGCTGGCGTGATCCCAGTGATTATGACTGTGCAACATGTATTTCACGGGTTGATCGGTGACTCCCCGGATCGCTGCCAGCAGTCCCGTCGCATGTTCGGTATTGATGGATTCAATGGCGACCACGCCCTCATCGGTGACCACGAACATCGAGAAATATTCGTCGCCCGGGCCGTAGCTGTAAACGCCGTTCGCGATCTTCGCGGTATGATCCGGCAGCGTTTGCGCGGTGACGCTGGTGTTGTAGATGCCGGCACAAATGAGTATCGCCAAAACTGTTGGCAAGCGAATTGCAGTTAACATTTTTTTACTCCTGTCTGGTTACTATTAGTCCTGGACTCATCGCAGCGCACCGTTGTTGCTGCGTGGTTTTCGGGCGATCAATGACAGCCCGCTGTGATCGAATTGTCCCAAAGAAGAATATAATCTAATATGGGCAGAGCAATAATCCCTTTGTTTAGGAAGCGTTTGTTCCAAAATTCGAACAATGAACCTCCAACTCGACGATACGGCGATATTCATCGCAATTGCTGACAACGGCAGTTTCACGTCCGCAGCAAAATCGCTCGGACTGCCAAAATCGACGTTGAGCCGACGACTGTCGGCCTACGAACGATCACTCGGCATCGCGTTGTTCAACCGTTCGACCCGGGCGCTATCACTGACGGATGACGGTGTTCGCTACTACGAAATCGCCAAACCTGTCGTTGACGCAGCCATTGACGTTAGCCGCTCAATGATGGAGCGGACGGCAGAACCCTCTGGCCTGATCCGGCTGACCGCTACCCCCGCCATTGGTCAGTGCCTCCTTGCGCCTGCGCTCAATACATTTCTCGACCAACATCCCGGGGTACAAATCGAACTGCTGCTCTCAGAAGCACGCGTCAACCTGATAGCGGAAGGTGTCGACCTGGCCATCCGGATGGGCCCGCTCGAGGACAGCGACCTTGTTGCGCATCGGCTTACAACAGTCACGCGGCTCATTGTAGGGTCTCCTGACTACGTCGCGCGTGTCGGAAACCCCGCGCATCCATCGGACTTGACGAATCTCGACTGCATTGTGCAGTCGAGATACTTCAGCACATGGCGGTTCGCTGATGGATTGGAGGTGCCGGTTCGCTGGCGATTGGCCGTCGACAACATGCTGGCGATCAGTAATAAAGCGCTCGCTGGGCGAGGCTTTGCGTTGCTCCCCGAGTTCGTAGTCGTTGACGATCTACTTGAAGGAAAGTTGGCCCAGGTCCTGGCAAAGTTTCCGATCCTGTCGACAACTGCCTCCATTGTGGCGCCGCGCCAGAGATATCGTTCCCTCGCAGTTCGCCGATTGATGGAGCATCTAACCGTTCACTGCAATAAAGGTGATCGCGATGTTGGGCAGCGAATGCCGGGCTAGCGATGCCTATAATCACGGCGTTGTGGCGCAACGCCAGGTCGAGCGCAACATAGCCGACCAAATTACCCGATCGCCGAGTGCATGGACAGGATCATGATTCTCGAAAATGGTCGGCTGAGTTCGTCCGGGTAAGGTCGCTGCAACCTTCCTATCGGGGCACTTCCAATCCATGGCCCTGCGGGCCGGACTCCCGGCGCCATAGCGCGACAGCGAACACCAGGGCGCTCGATGCCAGGATTCCAAAGAAAAGCAGCATCGGCGTATAGCCCGCCGGGTTATCTGCACCAGCCCCGAAGGCGTCATTCAATGCGCCGGCTGCCAGGTTGGCGAGCGTGAGCCCGATCGCCTGGATCA
>CAYLSX010000096.1:6973-8158 GCA_964386685.1 uncultured Woeseiaceae bacterium
TAACTGATGCCGAGCAACACTGTCGTCAGCCATAAGCCCCATTCGTCGGACATCAGGCCAAGAAACGACAATGGCAGTAGCAACGAGCCAATCATCATTTGCCAGCCGCGCCGCCCGAACTTATCCGCGGTCCAGCCAAAAAGCGGCGTCAGAAAAACGGCTGCGAGGAACACGTAACTGTTCAGGAGTGCGGCCTGCTCCAGGCTTTGCTCGTGTGCATGCTGGAAATACTTGATTGCGAAGGTGCTGCGAAACGGAAATATAACGGAGTAAAAAAGCACACACAGTGCCGCGACGTACCAGAACGAGCGATCGAACTTGAATATGTCTCCCCAGCGGAAACGTTCGGTCTCGGGTTTATTGGCGCTGACCGTCATTTGTGCTGCATTCCTGCTGCGATCCAGCCACCACACGGCGATCGCGCCAATGACACTCAGTCCCGCCAGCATTGCCGCCAGCATCATGGGTGATTGCCAACCCTGCTCATAGAGGCCGCCAGCCCAGACCGGAGACAGGTCCGCCGAATACGAACCGAGCCGCCCAAGGCTGAGGTTGAGCGCCATCGCGAGAGCGACCACGTGCCGGCCAAACCAGATGCCGATGATGACGGTAAGCGCAACCAGCAGAGTTTCTGCGCCGATACCGAACAGAAATCGTCCGGTCAACATGAAGCCGTAGTTTCCGGAACTGGCATTGATCGCAGCGCCGGTAAAACAAATCAGGGCGGTGATGAGCGCAATGCGGCCGACCCCAAACTTGTCCACCAGCAATCCACCGATAAGAACAAGAAACATGTTAGGAAAATGGTAGATCGCATTGAGCGAGCCGATTTGCGTGTCCGAGAAACCGAGTTCGGTACTTAACTGATTGGCGAGCGGCGCAATGGAATCATAGACGTAATAATTGCCAAAGATCGCGAGACTGGAGAATGCCAGTATCCACCACTTGATTGACGGATTTGCATTGTCCATCGAAAAGCCAGTTTGCGTCTGCAATTAGTCTCCCTGTTTTTGTTGTTGTGTGAGCGCGGAAACGCCGATCGATATGCCTATAATACGTTGATGCGCGATTTTTTCCCGCAACTACGTGAACGACGAGTCTACTCGGAGATCCTTAGCGGATCATGAGCAACTACGAAGCCGCTTATCGACGATCGCTTGATCATCCAGAGGACTTCTGGGCGGA
>CAYLSX010000097.1:0-7801 GCA_964386685.1 uncultured Woeseiaceae bacterium
TTGCATCGTCTTGTCTCGTTTTCGATGGTGTCGAGGTGTTTCAAGAGTGCTTCCGGTTGGTCCAGCTTGCGCTTGGATAGCTGCGCATAACCGAGCACGGCAGATAACGGATTTTTAACTTCATGAGCAAGGCCGGCGCTGAGCGTACCGACCGCAGCCATTTTTTCGGATTGAACCAGCGCATGCTGCGCTTTCTTCAGCGAAGACTCTCTTTCTTTTAGTTCGCCGGCCATGTCGTTGAACGAAGTGGACAGCTCGCCGATTTCGTCACTCGACTTGATGGCGACGTTGACATCGAAGTCGCCCTTGGCAATTTTGCGAACCGCGCTCGACAGCCGCTCCAGCGGCCGCGTAATCCGCCGTGATACGACGACACCGAAGACAGCTGCAATGAGGACGATCACCAAGCCCGTCAGTACGAGTCTATCGAGGAGCTGCCTGGCTGTTAGATAGGCAGCAGTTGCGGAAATTCGGGTCACAACCATTAAGTCGCCGATGGATGATTTGGAAACGCCGGCTATGTAATCCTGCCCATCCGCGGAGTATTCAAAAACGCCACTGGTTCCCGCTCCCTCGAAACTTTCGAGCGCCAGCCGCGCCCAATGCAGGGCATCGTCTGTCTCGCCAATTGCAACGATCGCTTGCCCGTCAGCATCAAGCAAAACCGAATCGAGCGGCCTGCCGCGGCGCAATACCTGGGTAAGATCGGCAGACGAAATCAAGGCAACGACGGCACGCTCCTCATCTCTTTCCGGCATGCGATGGCCCACGGTAAGGCTGATTGCCCCGGCACCGCTGTCGCCAAGAGCGCTGCGAATCTGGACGGTGCCAGCTTTGTACGACTCTGTAAGCGAGGACAACTCGCGTACCTGGGCGACCTCGATGCCGGCATCGCGAAGCGCTGCATTGTTAACGAGCGAGAGAGGCTCTCCGCTAGCGCTTACGGTGACGAGGGCCAGCAAGTCCGGATAAGCGCCGAACATCGGCTTGGCGAGCTGCTGCTTGGCAACCGGGTCGATGTAGTCCGCGAAAAGGACTTCGGCAAGCACCACGGTCGCGCTCAGCCGGCTGTCGAGGATGGTCTCCACTTCAGCCAGCATGTTGCCCGTCACCGTCGCACTGAAGTCGCGTACGTATGCAGTCTTGTCCTGCTGAAACAGATTTGCCATCGTCGCCGTAATGACACCGATGACGAGCATCAGTATCACCAACAAAGCGACCAGTACTTTTAGTCGAATGGGGAATGAGAGTTTGTTCATGATCTTGTCACTTCGCGTTTACTAACAGTGAGGCATAGCTCAGATTGCCAACTTCATCGATAGCCTTTACTACGATGATGTTGGCGCCGGGTCTTAGTTCAAAGGGGTGGTCGATGCGCCCGCCGTCGTGCTCAACGGGTATCTCATCGACGAAAACGGTTGCGTCCGCATCTGTCCGTCCGTGCAGGCGCCAGGCGCCAGCCTGAATCGTGTCGGGTGCCGGATCAAGCACCAGCGTCGGCGGTTCGTTGTCCTGCGCTACCTTGAGTCGACGCACGGCACTCGACTCACTCTGCGAATGTCCAACACGACTTCGCACGGCCCAGTAGTAAGTTCCTGCACCCAATGCGCCGTGAGTAAACGTGGTTCCGACTACGTCATCGTCGACCACTCGGTCGACAAACTCCGGATCCCTGGCGACGACAATGTGATAGCGGTCGGCATAGCGTACCGGGTTCCACGTGAATTCGATCTCCTGAGGCACATTGCGGTAGGTAACTGCCGAGTTGTTCGAGGGGCCGAGAGGCTGTGGAGCCTTCGACAACTGGCTCACCCGTAGATCGGTTCCGGACGAGTCGATCGTGACGGACTGCTGATCGCCGATGGTCGTCAGCGTGCCATCCGTGCCAACGACTTGTGCCGTTCCTTCAACAATGTTCACGGTCGTCGACTGATCGTCATTGACGGTAATCAGGAATTCGACATCGGCGCCGGGACTTCGGGATTGCAGGGTGACATCGCTGTTGGGCAATTTGACGCCGAATCGGACGCGTGACTTCGTGGCGCTGGAGAGGGTGCCAGACAGCTCTCCTTCAATCATAACGAGCACAGAACTTGAATCCGCGAGAAACGGATCAGCCTCTTGCTGATCGAATACGATCAGGGAGTTCTCGCCCATCGTCAATTGACTGTCATTGTTGACTTCAACCACAGCGGTGGAGTGAGAAAAAGTCTGCACGGCATCGTTACGCACGACTTTGTCGCCGATGTTGGCGTCGTTCCAGGTCAGGGTATTTGCGCCGCGATGCTGCACGCGCCGTTGAATCTGTAGTATCTCTCCGGCGAACAGCTGTTCGACATTACCGTTTTCCGCGTTGATGCCGAGTTCCACGTCGCCGCTCCAGGAGACGTCCGCGACCGCACTGGCGTCCGGATCGATGATCAATGAAGAACCTGCCGGGAAAACGATTCTGATTAGAATCGACAGGAATCCGAAAAACACGAGTACGCAGGAAGCCACCATGGCTGCCTCGGAAAGCAATACGAATCTAGCCTGGCGGCGATCGTTTACGGCCCGCATCTCGTCGTCAGATTTTTGAATGTCTTCGTTCATCACCATTTACATTCCATCAATACTTGCCCTGCAAACGCAGGAACCAACCTGACTCCGAGTAATCGCTGTCAAAGCGCAGATCACTCGAGAAGTCGGTGAAGTTGTAACCCAGCCCAAGCCCGATGTGCTCGAAGCGGTTCCACATCAATTCGCCCAGGAATCCGGACCGCGTATCGTCGGCTTCCTTCTGATACAGCCGGCGATACTCCGCGCCGATCGAGAGATCCCATGGAATCTCGAAGTTAAATCGCTGAATACTCAATGAGGTATTCGTTTCAATGCCTGACAGGCCGGTCGGTTCGGTAAGCTTTTTCTTGAACGCCTGTTTACCGACCCACTCGATACGCTTGTGAAGCTGCACGGACCAGTCGGTTGCGAACAGGTCGGCAGTACTGTTGTCGTATCGAGGATCGACTTGCGCCGGCGTCGCTTCGCTGTCGAGGCTCGAGAGTTTAAAGAGTACGTTCCAGCGATCGTGATCGATGGGTCGTATCGCGAAGCCGATGCTCATCTCCTGGAAGTCGGTCGATTGATCCGGCTGCAACATGTCCTCGGACTTGCTCTGACGATATTCGCCGAGGAACGTAAATCCGGAGCGCAGTTTCACTTCGCCATAGTTAAATGTCGCGAATTGATCGAGCGCCCTGCTGCCTCGTTGTCGTCGCCATTCGTTGCGGGTGCTGAACTTGATGCCATTGCGGTCAAAGCTGGCGCCACCGATCAACGCATTCAGTTCGTCTTCGCCGCCACCCGGCGCCTGCAATGAAGTCTGTTCGCCGGATACGAGCAATGACAGTCCTTCGGTGACGGCCCAGTCGCGCCGGATGCCGGTTATCGAGCGAAGCCCGCGTCGATCGCCACTACGATCCCACTGATACTCCGAATAGACCGTTCCGCCGGCGCCGAATGGGGCTTCAGCACCTATCACGGTGTTGCCGGAATCATCGGACGAGTCCGGTCCGAGCAATTGCTGTTGTGCGTAGAGCCTGCCGAACGGCGTGTCCCAACTGGCGCCGCCCTGGAATGCCTCGCCATCCGCGCCCACAACGTAACGGCCCGACAGCAGCAGTTTCTCTCTGAATGCGTATTCCACGCCGGCAGCCGACTGCGTACCGTCGACGCCGGATATCGACTGTTGGTGCTCAAGCGATGCCGTCAAGCTGTTGGTCCAGTCGTAACTCGCCCGAACCGCGACGGCAGAACTGCTGGCTCCCAGCGTACTGACCTGCCGATCCATGTACTCGCCTTCCAACGCCCAACGGTCGCGCGTGTGGCGGTAGTTCAGAGACGTCAGCGTCGATGAGATGTTTTGTCCCTGTTGCTGATCGTCGATACGGAACAGCACGGAATTGAGATCGTTGATCTTGTAGTCGAGTACGGCGCCGTACTGACGATCGTCGTCCAGCGAGAAGTTGCCGTTGGAGATGAATCCGGCATCGAGTTGCTTGTAATACGCGGTACCAAGCAGTCGGCCCGGTGATCCGAACCAGGCGCCCGCATCGAACTCGGCGGCAAGCTTGTAAGCCGATCCATCCTGCGCCGTCCCAGCCGTCACCGGCGAGAACTGCAAGCCGCCATCGTCGCTTCGGAACAAGAGCGAGTCCGTGCCCTCGGACTGTGCAAACTCCGCCACGATGCGTGCGGTCTGCAGCTTGATCTCCATATCCAAGCCGTCGAGCGTATAGCCTCCGGAGCCGGCGTCGTCCTCGACATGCATACCTCCAATATTGAAACGCCCATCGGCGAAGCGCTGCTTGAAGCGCACACCGCTGATGCCAGCTTCGAGCCCGGTTACCGGCGTCTCGTAGTCCACCTGGATCGTTACCGGGTTACCCGACAGCAAGTTCGAACCGATCAGTGTGCCATCAGCAATGACGCTCGAGATCGGTCGCGTGAACCAGATACGACCTTCCCGGTACTTGATGTTGTAATCCACGTTCCGTTGCTGCGTTATGCGCTGCAACAAGAGCCCGGTGTTCTGATCGTGCACCAGCAGCGATACCTGTTCACTACCCTGGACGATCTCGGTCTGGCTGAGGAAATACAGTGAGCCGCCGGTCGCCGCAATCTCGTCGCGTACCGGCATTTGATCGACTTGCGCCACAAACAGCTCGGCTTCCGTATTCGATTCGTCATCAACCGTCTTGCCCTTCGAGTTCCATTCAAGCCGAGCGCCATACAAGGTGCGCTGATACGCCGTTAGTTCGGTATCGGTGAAGTTAAGGGCGTAGTTACCGACGACCGCCTCGAGATGTTCGCCTTCCAGCGCAAGGTAAAGTTTGCCCTGCGACTCGGTGTCATAGACCAGGGTGCTGTCATCACCGTAGACCGGGTAGATCGTGTCCGGATCGAGGTTCGTTATCAGCCGGTCGTTTTCGATCGAGTCGATTTCGCTGAACAATGTGTCGATTTCGCCTGCGCCGGTGTCGAACGCCGCCGTGATCAGATATTTGCCCAGCACGGTGCCCTTCATGTAGAGCGCAATCCTGCCCTCGGTCTTCACTTCGTCGAGCGTGTCAGCACCCGCAGCTTGCAGATTGCCTTCACGGCTTATCTGACTGACCTTGCCGTCCGCCAGCGCCATGATGAACAGCGCATCACCGGCGTACTCGATATCGCGCGCGATGCCGCCCGTGTATCCGTCTTTGTCGGTCACGGTAGTCACAATCGTATTGGTACCGAGTCGCAGCGGCATGCGCGTGAAGAAATGACCGTTCTCGTCGACGTCCACCGCTTGATCGTTGATGGTGACGGTATTGCCCGGATCTGTATAACCCGGCACGACCAGGTTGGAGCTACGCATTGCCACGCCCTTCGGCGGCAACTGCAGAACGAGGCTTGGGATCGGCTCGACGGCGAGAATCGGGATGCCATCGTTGTTCGTCTTGACCGTAACCTGGACGTTGGCGTAGCGCACGAATCCTTTCGCGTTTCTTGCACTCAGCACAAACGCGTTGCGTCCCGGTTTCAACGTCAGCGGCGACTCGAATTGCCCCGTCTCATCGACCTCCAGCGGTTGTCTGTCGAGCTCGACATAATTTCCGACGTCCGTCCTGGCGACCAGGTGATAGGCGTATTCGGCATCCGGCGGTACCAGTCCGGTCTCGCGAGTCCATGACTGGCCTTCCTCGAACGGCCGATATTCCATGCCGCTTGGCTGGATTACCTGCAGCAATGGAAGCGCAATCGTCGTATCGATACTCCGGCCGATTTCATCAGTCATCTGCAGATCGACCATGTCGTGGCCTGCGCCGTCCATTATGGTATTGAACTGGCCGTGACTGCCAAGCTCCATGGCCTTGCCGTTCATAACAGCCCGCAACTCATTGGTACGTGTCCTGTACAGGCGCGCTCGTTCTACCTCGGTCAACTCGCCGACAATCTCCACTCTGCGATTCATACGCCGGCCAGTCTCGGAGTCATTGCTCGCAATCGGCTGGCTTTCGCCGAATCCCATGACCACAAATCGGCTCGGAGCGAGGCCCAGTACATCCACCAGGTATCTATAAGCCGTATTTGCGCGTCGCTCAGACAGGGCCTGATTATTCTCGCTTGTGCCCACGGAATCCGTATGACCGTGAATCTGTACGACCTCGTCCGGATGCTGACGCATGATCTCGGCAGATTCGGCAAGCAGGCTCTTGGCTTGATCGGTCAACTCCGACGAATTGACGACGAATGCGCCGCCGCTCAGTTTCAGTGATACCGATGTGCTGCGATTGACGCCAAACATGCCGCGGCGACTCGTCGCACGCATGTTCGGTTCTTCGATCTCCAGTTGATAGAAATACACGAGACCCGGCTTCACCAGTCTCTTCATGTCGGGGATATCGTCCCACACGATCCGATGAGGCAGCTCGCCCGACCCCGTGATGCTCTTGATGATGTCGTTATCGCCACGCCAGATCTTCAACGTCCATCGTTCGACCGACCGACCTGGCACCGTGCTATCCAAAGCAAACCGCAATGGCTCGACCTCTCCGGTCTCACCCATGTGAATGATCGAAGTGCTATCGACATCCAGGAGGGATACGTTCACGCCGGCAAATATCAGCGGCACACCGTTGATGACGGCACTTAAGTTACTCGCGCTACCGGCGATCCGGTCCGGCAATTTATCGTTGACGCTGTTCATGCTGATGCCGTGCTTGCCTTCACGACCAATCGATTCCGTCTCGAAATCGTAATTGACGCCGAAATTCGCTTTCGCGAGTAGGCCAGGCGTGACGCTAAGTACCTTCTTGTCGCTGGTGGTCGCCCGGGCGTTGCCGGCGATGCTATTCAGATTTACCTTGACCATGCGCTGTCCCGGCTTGATAGCCGGGAAGTGGAAGCGGCCATGCGCATCGGTCAGTGCGTACGTGCCCGTGTCCAGTGCGACCATGGCACCGCTGATGCCTGTCTCGCCGCGATCCTGCCAACCGTCGCCGTCAAGATCGTAGAAGACTTTGCCGATCACCGTTCCCAAGTCGAATATCGGATCAGACGTGATCTCGAGGTCGACGCTCGCAGGCGCCGAAATTTCACAGGTGTCGCAGACAACGACCGCCACAGCTCGGTTAGCGTATGTACCCACTCTGGCGCCGGCACCGACGATCATGCTGTACGACAAGACGTGGTAACCGCCCTCGCCCGGGTCGGCTACGCCGTTGCCGTTGGTGTCCGCGAGCGCAAGTACATCGCCCACATCAAAGATCATGGGCGGGCCCAGTAACGGATCAGCAATGGCATTGCCGTCAAGGCGGGCTGTGCCGGGTACGTAAGACAACACCGGCGACGCCGCGTCAACGATGCGTACCGACGATATCGTGTTCGTGGTCGTGTTCTGAATGGCGACCGTGTAGGTCACAACATCGCCAACCGTCGCTTTGCCTGGATTGACGGTCTTCGTTAACAGAAGAACCTCGCCCAGGGTGAACAGCACCTGCGGCTGGTCGGTAAGAAGAACGCCTTCGACAATATCGGTCGCCAATATCAGCGCCGGGCCATTCAGGGTCGAGCGTATCTCGCCGGTGGTCACACCGTTGACGTCCGTTGGATTGAGTGGCTGGGTCACCGTATCGAGCGCACCACGGCTCGACGCGAGAGATACAGCCCGCCCCAACAGCGGCTGATTGAGGCCGTCGCGCAATGTCACCGTGATGGTGCTAAACGCAATACCGTCGGCCGTAACGATCGGCGGATCGACCGTAACAGTCGAATTGCCCGG
>CAYLSX010000098.1:0-7744 GCA_964386685.1 uncultured Woeseiaceae bacterium
TATCTCTCGCCCGTCTATGAAGAGATCCGAGAGTTCATTAAGCCCGAGCCAGTACGTCAGTTCTCTGGGATGACCGATTTTCCACACCGCGATATCGGCACGTTTGCCGGTCTCCAGCGTGCCTCGATCATGCAGCAGCCCAAGTGCCCGGGCTGCCTCTCTCGTCACGCCGGCAAGGCATTCCTCCGGCGTCAGCTTGAACAATGACGTCGCAAGACTCATCGCCGCACGAAGCGAGCAGACAGGGGACGTTCCCGGATTGCAGTCAGTGGCGACCGCAATGGGCACATTGCTTTCTCTGAGTGATTCCACCGGCGGCCGCTGTGTCTCACCGAGCGTCAGGAACGCGCCCGGCAACAAAACGGCAACGCTGCCGGCAGCCGCTAATGCCTGCACACCGTTCGATGACGTGTACTCGAGGTGATCGGCCGATAAGGCGTGATAGCTTGCGGCGAGTTCTGCACCGCCACTGTCGGACAATTGATCCGCATGCAGTCTGACGGGCAAGCGAAGCGATTCCGCAGTCTCGAAAAGCCTCGCGACCTGATCCGTCGAAAACGCGATGTTCTCGCAGTAGGCGTCTACTGCGTCGACCAATCCTGCGTCCGCTGCTTGTGGCAACGCTTCATTGCATAGCATCTCGATGTACGCATCAGCTTTACCCTTGAATTCTGGCGGCACGGTGTGCGCACCAAGAAAGGAGGTCGACACGGAAATGCCGGACATCCCCGCCAGTGAACGCGCAACGCGCAGCATTTTTATTTCGTTGTCAACGTCGAGCCCGTAACCCGACTTGATTTCGATCGTCGAAACACCTTCTCGCGACAATGAGTGCAGACGCACGGCAGCGGCTTTGGCGAGCTCGTCCTGGCTTGCGTCGCGTGTTGCATTGACAGTCGACAAAATCCCGCCGCCTGCTTTGGCGATTTCCTCATAGGTAACGCCGCTCAGTCTTTGCTCGAATTCCTCGGCGCGGTCGCCACCGAAAACGAGGTGTGTATGGCAGTCGATAAGCGCGGGTGTCAGCCAGCGGCCGTTGAGTGACAAAGTCTTGCAGTTGATGTCCTCAGGCAGTTCAGACTCGGGTCCGATCCAGGCGATTTTGCCCTCGGCGATGCCGAGCGCAGCACTGTCGATGACGCCATAGGCAACATCATTGTCCTGCATCGTGGCGATGCGGGCGTTCGTCAGCATCAGGTCCCATGAGGGCATCGGTGATCCTTGTATACCGGCGGATTGCAATAGACCGTAGCATGCACTAGCCTGTATATACAACCTGCAGGATTTGGTGCATGAGCTCACTTTACGCCGCAAAAGCGCTGCTCCCCAGTGGCTGGGCAACGGGCGTTCGTCTCGAAGTATCGAACGGGCGGATTGCGGCGGTCGAGACGGGCGCGGACGTCCGGAATGAGAACTATCAGGCGGGTATTGTCATCCCGGGTCTGTGCAATGCGCACAGCCATGCGTTCCAGCGGGCGCTCGTCGGCCGTACCGAGCAGCGCTCAGCCGAGGGTCAGGATAATTTCTGGACCTGGCGCAATGCGATGTATCGCCTGGCAAGCCAGATCGTCCCGGATACGCTGAAGGTGATCGCAAGCCGGGTCTATTCCGAGATGCTTGCGGCAGGCTACACATCCGTCGCGGAGTTCCACTATCTGCATCACACGGGGATCGAAGCGGTCATCTCCGCAGCCGAAGAGACGGGTATCCGACTGACATTCGTGCCGATTCTTTATGAGCGTGCGGGATTCGATAGTCCGATACCCGACGACGTTCAAAAACTGTTTGTCATGTCTTTTGATGAGTACGTAAAACTTTACGAGCAGTCGAAAAGCTTCGCAGGCGATCGTGTCGGCCTCGGCTGCGGCATTCACAGTCTGCGTGCGGTGACAAAAGATTCCATCGATGAGATTTCAAAATTCGCCGCGTCCGAAAATGTGCCATTGCATATCCATATAGCGGAGCAACAACGCGAAGTAGACGAGTGTCTGGCGCATTACAAGACGAGGCCGGCACGCTGGCTTCTTGATCGGTACGATGTCGATGCAAACTGGTGCCTCGTGCACGCGACGCATCTCGAACCAGACGAAATATCTGCGATCGCGAAATCCGGCGCCGTCGTTTGTCTGTGTCCGAGCACCGAGGCTAATCTTGGCGACGGCATTTTTCCTCTGCCGGCTTACCTGGCTGAAGGCGGACAAATAGCTATCGGTTCTGACAGCCACGTCACGATCGATCCGTTCGAGGAGTTGCGTTGGCTCGAATACGGGCAGCGCCTCACGACGCAGTCGCGAAACGTGTCGGTCTTCGCCGGCGGGCATACCGGTTACACGCTATTTGATCAGGTGGCGACAGGGGGTGCGCGAGCCTCGGGCCAGCAGACCGGCAAGCTCGAGCAGGGCGGCCTGGCCGATCTCATCGTTCTGGATGAATCGGATCCGATGTTTGCGGGTCTTGATGAAGACATGCTGCTGGACTCGCTGGTTTTTTCCGGTTATCGCGTGCCGATCGACCGCGTGATGGTGCATGGCGAGTGGCGAGTCATCGATGGACGCCATGTCGGCGACGACGAAACGCGAGAGGCCTATCGGCGCGTCCTGGAGGCATTCCAATGAAACCCCAGGAAAAGCCGCGCTATCAGCAACTCAAAGAAATGATCGTCGGCCGCATCATGTCGGGCGAGCTGCAGCCGCGTGATCGGGTGCCGTCTGAAAACGAATTGGTCGACGCGATGAAGGTGTCACGCATGACGGCTAATCGTGCGTTACGGGAATTGACCGACGAGGGTTACGTTGATCGCGTTGCGGGCCGCGGCACCTTTGTGTCCGAATTCAAAGCCGCTTCACATGTCCTGAAGGTTCGCAATATTGCGGATGAAGTCGAACGCCGTGGGCATACCTATTCCGCGATTGTCCACAAACAGGAACGCCAACCTGCAGACGGTGAGATACGCGACGCATTACTGGTGCCACAAGACGGCGAGGTTTTTCATGTGCTGGTCGCGCATCAGGAAAACGGCGTGCCGATACAACTTGAAGACCGCTACATCCTCGGAGCATTTGCACCGGATTGCCTCGAGCAGGACTTCACGAGAATAACGCCAAGCGCCTGGCTGAACGGCATCGCACCGCTTGCCGAAGCCGAACACATCGTCCGCGCGACCATGCCAGGAAAAATGGTACGCGATCGCCTGGGGATGGACGAGCAAGAACCCTGCCTGCTGGTATTGCGTCGCACCTGGGCACGCGGCAGTCCGGTGAGCTTCGCGCGCTTGCACCATCCGGGGCAACGATTCGAGCTGACCGGGCACTACACGCCACCCGGCATGAAGAAAAGCATGACCGCCGACGTTATCGAGCTTAAGGACTTACAACGATGAACAAAGACACTGCGCGTGTGATCAAGGCGCCGACCGGAACCGAACTGACGGCCAAGAGCTGGCTGACGGAAGCGCCTTTGCGCATGATCATGAATAACCTCGATCCGGATGTGGCCGAACGACCGGAAGAGCTGGTGGTGTACGGCGGCATCGGCAAGGCAGCGAGAAACTGGAAGTGCTTCGATGCAATCGTCAACGCACTGCGTAATCTCGAAGACAATCAGACACTGCTGGTGCAATCCGGCAAGCCGGTCGGCGTATTCGAAACGCATAAAGATGCACCGCGAGTCCTAATCGCCAACTCGAATCTCGTGCCTGCCTGGGCGAACTGGGATCATTTTCGCGAGCTCGACAAAAAAGGGCTCATGATGTTCGGTCAAATGACGGCCGGCTCGTGGATATACATCGGCAGCCAGGGAATCGTGCAGGGAACCTACGAGACCTTCGTCGAGATGGGCCGGCAACATTACGGCGGTGAACTCGCCGGCAAATGGATACTGACGGCCGGGCTCGGTGGCATGGGCGGCGCTCAGCCACTCGCGGCAACCATGGCAGGCGCGTCGATGCTGGCGGTCGAATGTCAGTCCGACCGCATAGACATGCGTTTGCGAACGGGGTATCTGGACAAGCGGGCCGATGACCTCGACGACGCACTGGCAATTATCGATCAGGCCGTTGCCGACAAGCAGGCCGTGTCGGTCGGAGTCCTGGGGAACGCCGCCGACATTCTGCCCGAGCTCGTCAAGCGCGGCATCAGGCCTGACGCCGTTACCGATCAGACATCGGCACACGATCCGGCGAATGGCTACCTGCCGTCGGGCTGGTCGGTCGAGGAGTGGCTGGAGAAACGCAAGACGGATCCGGACGCCGTTGTCGCAGCGTCGGTCAAGTCGATGGCAGCGCACGTCAGGGCGATGCTCGAGTTTCACAAACAGGGCATCCCGACGTTCGACTATGGCAACAACATTCGACAGGTTGCTCTTGACGAGGGCGTCGACAATGCCTTTGATTTTCCAGGCTTCGTGCCGGCCTATGTGCGGCCGTTATTTTGTAAAGGCGTCGGGCCGTTTCGCTGGGTCGCCCTGTCGGGAGACCCTGAGGATATCTACAAGACAGATGCCAAGGTCAAAGAGCTGATTCCGGATGATAAGCATTTGCACAACTGGCTCGATGCCGTACGCGAGAGGATTCAGTTTCAGGGATTGCCGGCGCGAATCTGCTGGGTCGGTCTCGGTCAGCGAGACCGACTTGGCCTCGCATTCAACGAGATGGTCCGCAGCGGGGAACTGAAGGCGCCGATCGTGATAGGTCGCGATCATCTCGACGCAGGCTCTGTCGCCAGTCCGAATCGGGAAACGGAGGCAATGCGCGATGGTTCAGACGCTGTTTCCGATTGGCCATTGCTCAATGCCTTGCTCAGCACCGCTGGCGGCGCAACCTGGGTGTCGTTGCATCACGGCGGCGGCGTCGGTATGGGGTATTCGCAGCACGCCGGACTGGTCATCGTATGTGATGGCAGCGCGGATGCAGATTCAAGAATCAGCCGGGTTCTCTGGAACGATCCGGCAACTGGCGTGATGCGTCACGCCGACGCCGGTTACGACGAAGCCTTGCTCTGTGCCAAAGAGCATGGCCTGAATCTGCCAATGCTTGTTTAGGAAAAGCATGATGAAAATTGAAATCGATGGACAAAAAGTCTCGCTATCGGAACTTCGTGGTGCCTGGCAATCGGCAACGACCGTTGGCATTGGCAAGACCGCCGCCGCGCGCATAAATAAATCAAACGCATACATCAAAACGGTGTTGGCAAGTGGCGAGCAGGTCTATGGCGTCAACACGGGGTTCGGTCAGTTGGCGCAGGTTCGTGTCAGCGACGATGAGTTGGCTCATTTGCAGGAAAACCTGGTGCGCTCACATGCGGTCGGTGTTGGTGAAGACCTGCCTGACGACTGCGTTCGGCTGATCATGATCATGAAGGTGATCGCCTTGGCACAGGGCTGTTCGGGCGTGCGCCTGGTGTTGGTGGAACGACTATGCGATCTGATCAACAAGGAAATCTACCCCTGCATTCCTGCTAAGGGATCCGTCGGCGCCAGTGGTGATCTCGCGCCGTTGGCACATATGGCCGGTGTCCTGATCGGCCAGGGAGCTGTTTCCGTCAATGGTGCAATCCTCTCCGCCGCGGAGGCCCTGCAGCAAGCTGGGCTCGAGCCATTGTCGCTTGCGGCGAAAGAGGGACTCGCACTATTGAACGGCACTCAGGTCTCCACGGCGTTAGCGCTTTGCGCGGTGTTTCGCACGGAAAATATTCTGGCGGCGGCGTTGACCGCAGGCGCAATGTCGGCCGACGCGATCAAGGGCAGCGACACGCCATTCGACGAGCGGATCCATGCGGCGCGCGGGCACAGCGGGCAGATAGACGTCGCAAGAATCTTGAGAGCCCTGATGTATGAAAGCGAAATTCGTGCATCGCATGTTGATTGTGGCCGGGTGCAGGATCCCTATTCGATTCGCTGTCAACCCCAGGTTGCCGGTGCCTGTCTCGATGTGTTGCGGCACGTAAGTTCGGTTCTCGAGGTCGAGGCAAATGCCGTTACAGATAACCCGCTCATATTCGCAGAGTCGGAAGCCGTGTTGTCGGGCGGAAATTTCCACGCGGAACCGGTTGCCTTTGCGGCGGACTACCTGGCGCTTGCGATTGCAGAGATCGGCGCTTTGTCGGAACGCCGCATCGCGTTGTTGATCGATTCTCACCTGAGCGGGTTGCCGGCATTTTTGGTGAAGGAAAGCGGGCTGAATTCCGGTTTTATGATGGCGCAGGTTACGGCGGCAGCGTTGGCATCTGAAAACAAATCACTGGCACATCCGGCAAGCGTCGACAGCATTCCGACCTCGGCAAATCAGGAAGACCATGTGAGCATGGCGACTTTCGCCGCATTGCGGTTGCAGACGATGCTCGACAACGTCGCGCACATTGTCGCCATCGAATTACTGGCCGCCACACAAGGCATTGAATTCCATCATCCGCAGAAGAGTTCCAAGGTCCTGGAGTCGGTTGTTGCCAGCATTCGGGAAGTCTCGGCTCCCTATGTCGAAGACCGGTCAATGTCGGAGGAATTTGCCGAACTCGCTGCGCGAATCAATCAGGGATTCTTCTATGGTTTCGCAGAGTCGATTCTGCCGTGCATGCAAGAGTGAGCGACAGCTTCGAATTCCATGCTGGCGAGAGTGCCTTACTGATAAGTATTCCCCATGACGGGCGCACACTGCCTCCCGACATTGCGGAGCGGATGACAGTGCGCGCTCGTGAGCTGCCGGACACCGACTGGCACGTGATCAGACTGTACGAATTTTCGAAATCCCTGGGCGTCAGCATCATTGCAGCGAACATGTCGCGATACGTCGTCGACCTGAATCGCTCACCTGCCGACGAGGCATTGTATGACAGCAGATTCGTAACGGGACTTTGCCCCGAGCAGAGTTTTGATGGTGAGGACATTTATCTTCCCGGACATTCTGTCGACGATGATGAGAAAGAAGACCGCATAGCGAAGTACTGGCGCCCTTATCACGACAAAATCGATTCCACATTGAGCGACATCAAACGTCGATTCGGCTACGCGCTGCTTTGGGACGCGCACTCGATACCGAGCAACGTGCCGCTGCTTTTCGACGGCGAATTGCCTCAATTGAACTTCGGTACGAACGACGGCCGTAGTTGTGCGGGTGAAATGATCAAAGCGGTCACGGCGGCGACTGCGAAGTGCGAGCGATATTCATCTGTTCTGGACGGACGTTTCAAGGGCGGTTACATCACGAGGCATTACGGCGATCCGGCCAATGGCGTTCATGCAATCCAACTCGAGCTCGCCCAACGCAGTTACATGAACGAGGACTCTCTGCAGTTCGATGAAGAACCGGCGTCGCATTTGCGTGAGCTTCTGTCTGGAGTACTGCAGGCTTATCTCAGAGGACCGGAATGAAAAACAAGTTCGAAACCTACGACCTGTCGCGGCGGGGCTTCATCAAAAACAGCGGTCTCGCCGCGTTCTCGACTGCCATGGGCAGCCTGTTGCCGGGCGCGTTGGCAAGAGCTCAAACGCCATTTCAGATTCCCGGTAAGTCAGGTCTTGTCGTGTTGAACGATCGGCCGATCAACGCTGAGACGCCGGCACATCTCCTGGACGATGCGGTTACGCCGGCAGACCGGCTATTCGTTCGCAACAACGGCATCCCGCCGGCAATCGAGGGCATCGACGCCGATCAATGGACGCTGCAGATTAAAGGTGAGTCCTGTATTAAGCCAAGGAGTTTCACGCTGGCCGAGCTAAGGTCGAAGTTCGAGCATCACACCCTGCAACTGCA
>CAYLSX010000099.1:0-7736 GCA_964386685.1 uncultured Woeseiaceae bacterium
CGCGCAGCTCCTTAGTAATTGCTCTATCGGTCTGTTCATCATCAGCAGGCTTCCGTTCACCATGACTGTCGGTAAAAGTATCTGCCAACATCGATCCGTCTTGACGACGACTGGCTTACTATCCACGACTGCCGAATAACACTGCACGGTATCTACGTTCGGAAAATACAACGCCTGGGTGGCGCTATAGGGTATGGCTACGTACACATCTGCGCCTGCCGAAATCGGCAAAACCAGCATTGCGATTGATACCCATCTCATCCTTCAACCTCCTTGCTATTGTTGTGAATTTGGCGTCGGACTAGTTTAGCGCTCCGGCTCGAAGAGCCATCACGCATTTTTGGGGTGTTGTTGCAATTATAGTTTGCATGGCGGAGGCCTGCCGGGCAGTTGCGACTGAAATTGCTGTCATCGCGATTCCTATTCTAGAATTCACATTAGAAAATCGCTGCAAGTTTCGAGGTCGCATACAAGATGGCCTGTGATCGAATTCATCTCCAAGCGTCGAAAATAGGCGACGACCGCATTAACTGCCGCTATCATTAGCGCCTTTGTTCGTAGGGCACAGTTAATTGGCGCAAAATCGCTGGAAAATTCATAAGTTTGGCGGCTCAAGCCTTGCCGACGCGGACTGCTTTCGCCGTGTCGCGGCGATACTGACGGATCAGCCGGAGGCGAGCCTTGGTGCCGTGGTCTCGGCGATGGGCGGCATGACCAACAAACTGTTGCAGCTCGCCGTTCTTGCGGAACGAGACGACAGCAGTTTTACCGCGGAACTTCATCTCATCGGCGCTCGTTATGCCGGCACCGCACGCGAACTCATCAAAGGCGATGCGCTCGTCGGTCTGCTTGACGCGTGGGGCAAGGATGCTGCCGACATTGAAGAGGTTTTGCGTTCGGTCGCCCGGGCGAAGTCAGCGTCTCAGCGAAGTCGCGACGTCGTTGCCGGATATGGAGAGATCTGGTCGGCACGCCTGCTCGCGAGCGTGCTCGAACAACAGGCGGGTAGCGAGCGCGGCGGCACCTGGATCGATGCCCGCGATGTCATCACTGTCCGCCAGAGTGGCCTCGGCCCGACAGTGCTATGGCATGAGTCAACGGAGAAATTTGCGAAGGCGCTGGCCCCCGACTTCACGGGCATCGTCGTAATCACGGGATTCATCGCATCTGACGAGGAAGGGTTGCAGACGACGCTCGGCCGTAATGGTAGCGACCATTCGGCAGCGATATTCGCAGCACTCAGCCGCGCAAGTGAGTTGAGCATCTGGAGCGACGTGGACGGCATCATGAGCGCAGACCCGAACAAGGTTCCGGAGGCGCGCGTCATCAAGCAGCTTTCCTACAGCGAAGCAATGGAACTCGCTTACTTCGGCGCCACGGTCCTGCACCCGCAGACCCTTGGGCCGGCGATTGAAAACGACATCCCGATCGTCATTCGAAACAGCTTCGATCCCGATCACCCGGGCAGCACTATTGTTTCCGAGGTCGACCCGGACGAACAGATAAAGGGCATTACCGCTGTCGGCGGCATGGCACTCGTGAATCTAGAAGGGTCCGGCATGATCGGCGTTCCCGGCACGGCCGACAGGGTGTTCTCCGCGCTCAAGAACGCCGGTGTTTCCGTAACCCTGATATCACAGGCCAGTTCCGAACACTCGATCTGTATTGCCGTACCGCAGGAACTGGCCAACCGGGCCGGAACGGTCATCAGCGATGAGTTCTCCGATGAGCTGACCAGCGGGCAGATTCAAAGTGTCGAGGTAACCGACGCGCAGAGCATCATTGCCGTCGTCGGCGACGGAATGGCAGGTTCGCCCGGCCTGGCCGCCAAGTTTTTCGGCACGCTCGGCCGCGCCGGCATCAATGTGCGCGCGATTGCGCAGGGTTCGTCGGAACGCAACATATCGGCCGTCGTCGACTCAGACGATGTGATTAAGGCGCTGCGAGCTGCCCATTCCGGTTTTTACTTGTCGTCAAAGACGATTTCCGTCGGCCTCATCGGACCGGGCTCGGTCGGTTCTACCCTGCTGGAACAAATCGAAAGACAAAGCCAGCGGTTGGTCGATGACTTCAATCTCGACCTGCGTGTGCGCGCCATTGCGCGATCGAACAAAATGCTGCTCGGCGAAAGGCGCATCGATCTTGCAAGTTGGGGGGCGAGTCTTGACGAGTCAGGTGAAGACGTTGATCTGGAACGTTTCGAACGTCACGTCAACGCCGACCACTTGCCACACGCCGCCATCATCGATTGCACCGCGAGCGATGCTGTGGCCGGCCGCTATGCGGGCTGGCTGGAGCGCGGCATTCACGTTATCACGCCGAACAAGAAAGCATTCAGCAGCGACTCTGCGTATTACGATTCATTGAAAGAAAGCGCACGGCAGGGCAGTGCTCATTATCTCTATGAGACGACTGTTGGTGCCGCGCTGCCTGTCATTAGTACATTGCGCGATCTTGTCAGCACCGGTGATCAGATTCGAACGGTCGAGGGTATCTTCTCCGGTACGCTCGCCTACCTGTTTAATGTTTATGACGGTAGCCGGCCTTTTTCGGAAATCGTGCGGCAGGCGCGCGAAAGTGGCTATACGGAACCGGATCCTCGCGATGACCTGTCGGGAATGGACGTCGCCAGAAAACTCACGATCCTTGCCCGGGAGTTGGGACAGGAGATCGAGATTGGCGATTTTCCGGTGCAAAATCTCGTGCCGGAGAGCTTACGGGCATTGAGTATCGAGGAGTATCTTGACGAACTGCCAAAACACGACGATCACATGCTCGAGTTGTACAACGGCGCAAAGAGCAAAGGGAAACAATTGCGATATATCGGCAAGCTGAACGCGGACGGCGAGGCATCTGTCGGACTCGACATGGTTGCAGATGACCATGCATTTGCGAACATCAACCTGACAGACAACATCGTCCAGTTCGTCACCGAGAGATATTCGCCGAATCCGCTGGTAGTGCAGGGACCCGGGGCCGGGCCGGCTGTTACGGCAGGTGGCATTTTTGCCGATGTATTGCGGCTGGCGTCTTATCTTGGAGGCGGCGACTGAAATGAATGATGCTTCGATGGTTACTGCTTTTGCGCCGGCCTCGATCGGAAATGCCGGCGTCGGTTTCGACATGCTGGGGCTTGCGCTCAGCGGTGTCGGTGATCGTGTTTCCGCGAGACGAAGCGAGACCGCGGGAGTTCGGATTCTCGAAGTTCGCGGCCTCGATGGCGAAATCCATCCGTATCTTTCAAAGGATGAGGATCACAACACGGCATCGATTGCCGCGATGGCATTGTGGAAGGGTCACGGAGACTCATCGGGCGTAGAACTGATTGTGCGCAAGGGTGTACCGCTGCAGTCGGGAATGGGCAGCTCTGCCGCATCTGCCGTCGCGGCGGCAGTCGCAGTAAATACGCTGTTGCCTGAGCCACTTGCAAAGGAAGATCTCCTGCCGTTTGCAATGGAAGGTGAGGCTTATGCAAGTGGTGGTACACATGCGGATAACATAGCTCCGTCACTCATGGGCGGATTGGTACTTTGCCCGACAGTATTGTTGCCCAGACTCATTCAACTACCGGTGCCGACCGGCGTCTCAAGCGTGCTGGTGCATCCGGAATTGCAAATTCACACCGGGCATTCGCGAAAGGCGCTTGCCAAAGGCTATTCCCTGGAGCAATGGCTTCAACAGCAGGGATATCTTGCCGGCTTCATCGCCGGCTGCGAAGCCGACGACCATGAACTGATTGAGCAGAGTTTTCACGATGTCATCATCGAACCGCAACGGGCGGCGGCCGTCACCTGCTTTGCAGAAGTTAAAGAAGCGGCCCTGAAGTCGGGCGTGCTGGGCGTAGCTATTGCGGGCAGCGGGCCGAGCATTTTCGCGCTCTGCAAGGACGCCAATGCCGCCAATGTTGCATCTGCCATGGAACAGGCCTGCCGCACATTCGGCCTGGAATGTCAGTCCTTTGTCAGTCCGATGACGGCGCCTGGCGCCTATGTGGAAGACAGCCAATGAGATATCACAGCACGCGTGGTGCTGCGAAAGTAACTCTCGACGAAGCGCTGATCAGCGGAATTGCGGCAGACGGCGGCCTGTTCATACCCGAGATGCTGCCCACATTCGATGCAAGCGACTTCGACGCTGCCAATTCCACTTTGGATATTGCAAATATCCTGCTGACGCCTTTTTTCGAAGGCTCAAAACTTGCCGGTCAGCTGGAGCAGATACTGGCCGAAACTTTCTCTTTTCCGATTCCGCTGACACCGTTAAATTCGGAAAACGGCAATGCGGCGTTACTGGAGCTCTTTCACGGCCCAACGGCGGCGTTCAAGGACGTTGGCGCCGGATTTCTCGCCGCCTGTCTGGCGCGGCTTGAAGAGTCTGCCGCGACTCCACTGACTATTCTCGTTGCGACCTCGGGTGATACGGGCGGGGCGGTCGCCGCGGCATTCGACCAGCGGCCCGGCATTCGGGTTGTCGTATTGTTCCCGGACGGACGGGTATCGTCACGACAGGCACATCAGCTCACCTGCTGGAGCGATAATGTGCTTTCGTTGGCGGTGCAGGGCTCGTTTGACGACTGTCAGGCAATGGTCAAAGCGGCGATGGCGGATGACGCCTTGCGTGACGGGTATCGCTTCAGCTCGGCCAACAGCATCAACATCGGTCGACTCCTGCCGCAGTGCACCTATTACGCCGCAAGCAGCTTGCAACACTTCCGCGACGCAGGTCGCAAGCCTGGTTACATCGTGCCGACGGGTAACCTTGGTAATGCACTTGCCTGCATCATGGCGCGGGAAATGGGACTGCCGATCGGCGACATCGTACTCGCCAGCAATGCCAACCGAATCATTGCCGATTTTCTGGCGGGGTCAGAATGGCTGCCGAGGAGCAGCATCGAGACGCTCGCCTCGGCCATGGATGTCGGCAACCCCAGCAACATGGAACGACTGCGCAAACTCATCGGTGAGGCGGACGCGTTGAATGAGCGCATCCGTATATATGCCGTCAGTGACGAAGACATCGAAGCACAGATCAGATTTTTCCATGCCACGTTCGGCATCGCGATTTGTCCGCATACGGCCACGGCCAGCTACGCCTATCAACAACTGGCTAAGAACGAACAGGGCGGCAATGACTGGGTCATTGTGGCGACGGCACACGCGGCGAAGTTCGAGCAGATCGTAGAGCCGTTGATCGAGCAGGAGATCCCTTTACCCGAGCCTTTGTTGAGAATTCAATCCAAGCCCAGCCTGTCCGTTGCTATCGATGCGGACATGCAATCGCTAAAACAGGCACTTCATGATCGATTTCATCTTGACGCCGGTGAAAAGCCGGGCGATAAATGATTCTTGATGTCTGATCTACTTCCCATTGAATCGCCCGAGGCATACTTGCTGCCGTTGTTGCTGGTCACGCTGCTACTGGCATTGCTTGCGGTCTACCAACGGCGTTACCGAAAAGCACGCAGGCTTAAGAAGGTCTTCAATGCGATCGGCTACGACAGGGTCGATGAACTCGTCATTCCGAATGCTGACGAAGGCGAGATTCAGATTGATCATTTGTTGCTGACGGCTGAGGGATTGCTGATCGTCGATATCAAGGATGTCGATGGTGCCGTTTTCGGCAGCGATAAAATGCAGGACTGGACGGTCATCGCCGACGAACATCGCTTCACATTCTCGAACCCGCAACATGCCCTATACGATCGCATCGCAGCCGTGCGAGAGATCGTGCGTCAGGTGCCGGTGACCGGCCGGGTGCTGTTTCTTGACGGCGCCGAGTTCAAGAAGGGCATTCCGGGCCTGGTCTGCACACTGGATTCGATGCTTAGCGAGTTTTCCGAGGCGGACAGGGCCGTCGGCAAGTCCAAGATCGAGGCTTTCATCCCACACTGGGACCTGATTCGCGACAAGGCACTGAGCGGCAATTTCGGCCGTAAATCAAGAAGGCGGCGCCATTAGCCCGAAGAAGCGCTCCGCGTTGGCAGTTGTCGCCTGCGCCACCGTAGCCTCAGCTTCCTGCATTGCCTCGGCGATCACTCTTAAAACCTCAGTCAGGTATGCCGGTTCATTGCGACGCGCCTTTGGTTTTGGATCCAGCGTGCGCGGCAGTAAATAGGGCGAGTCCGTTTCGATCATTATTCGGTCCAATGGAATATCTGCAACGATTTCCCTGATCGTGCCGCCACGGCGCTCGTCGCATATCCAGCCCGTTATGCCGATATAGAGCCCCATCGCCAGATATTCCTGAAGCGCATCTCTGTCCCCCGTGAAGCAATGCGCAACGCCCCCTGAAATCTTGTCAATTACTGGCTTCAGCGCGGCGACGAAGTCATCGTGCGCATCACGTTGATGCAGAAAGACCGGAAGTCCGGATTGCACCGCCAGTTCGAGCTGAGATTCAAACGCGCTGAGCTGGTCTTCGTGCGACGAGAAATTGCGAAAGTAGTCGAGCCCGCATTCACCGACCGCCACCACAATGTCGTCCTCGATCAGTTCTGCGAACCTATCCCGGACTGCGTCAGAGTAGTCGCTTGCATGGTGCGGGTGCATGCCTGCCGTCGCATACAGCATGCCGGGACGGCTATGCGCCAGCGCCGCCGCATCCCGGCTGCTCTCGACGTTCGTTCCGGTAACGACAATCCTCGTAATGCCGGCATCAGACGCCCTTGCAATGACCTGGTCTCGGTCATCATCGAAGCTGTCGTGCGTCAAATTCGCGCCGATGTCGACGAGGAGTTCGGTCATTTTTGCCTAGGTCGCGCGCCAACGAAACACAGCTGCGCCGAGGCCGAGGAACAACATACTTAACAGCAATAGTGAGATGAGTGCAGGTGCAACGTCGAGCAGTGTCGCACCGTCGAGCATGACGGAACGCGCGGAGTTAAGAACATGAGTCAAAGGAAAAATGTTGGCCACCTGACGGACCCAGGCATCTGCATCTTCCAGCGGAAACCACACGCCGGACAAAAGCATCATTGGCCAGGTGAACAGGTTCAAGAGCCCTCCTGCCAGTTCTTCACTCGTTACCCGTGATGCGACAAGCAGGCCCATCGAGAGCAGCGCGATAGCGCCGACGAGTGCAACCAGGAACAGAGCAATATAAGAACCGTCCATTCGGGTATCGAGAAAATACTTGGTGCCGATATAAACAAAACTGGTGATAAGCATGATCAGCACGAGCCGGGACGCAACCTGCGCGATCACGAACTCAATGGCCCGCAGCGGCGTTGCCCTCAGTCGCTTCAGGAATCCATTCTTGCGATAGCGAACCACCACGTAACCGACACCAAAGAGGCAACTGAACATCATGTTCATGCCGAGAATGCCCGGCAACACCCAATCGACGTAACGCACCGGATCACCGGTGATCTGGGCTTTCTGGATACCGTACGTCGCCGGATTTTCTGACTGCAGCAACGCCAGCTCCGCGAAATATCCCTTGGCGGATTCAGGGTTGATCCAATACCTGCTCGGCTCATCAAACTGCACAAGCAGATCGAGTCGATGCCGGGCGATTCTTCGAAAGCCGGCTTCCTCGTCATTGATCACGACGAACTGAATATATCGGGTAGCAAGAAATGGATGCTGCTCCAAGTCCAGCTCCTCAGCTGATTGCAACACGCCGACCCGGTATTCCGTCGTGTCGGCGCCGCCGAAGATAAAGGAGAGTCCGAACATCAATACGACCGGCAGAATGATGTTCCAGCTCATCGAGCTGCGATCTCGAATGAACTCGAG
>CAYLSX010000100.1:0-7447 GCA_964386685.1 uncultured Woeseiaceae bacterium
GACCATGTTTCTACCGCGGACTAACGGTTTAGCTGAACTGCCGGGCCGCCCAGGGTGATTAGTAGCACTTTATTCATATCCCGGCTGCTCCAGCGATTTGTTAGGTTGTTCGTTGATCATCTTCTCTGTTCTTGTCTGATCCGTGACCGGTATGACCAGATAACGGTTCCTCGCACTTTCTCAAAACTTCGCCCGTCTCGTCATCGACGATTTTTTCATAGTACAGGTCATTCTTTCTATCGATCATCCGATGATAGGAAACGAAGCGCCCCAAATCCTCACTCCAGATATTCCCTGTTTTTTCTTCGATTTCGAATTTGGCGGAATTTGGGTTGCGATGGCGGAGCTGAGGCCCTACGGCGCCTCCCTCCGCTTTAATGTTGCCGGAGGGAACTTCGACAGAAACGTCTTTTCTTGAGTCACCAGTCATCTTCAAGAGCAACCTAGCTAGTTATTAACTTGCAAAAGTGCCGCATAACGGACCTAAATCTAGACAATCGAACGCGGTCGCTACAAGTCGGGCCAGGCACTTCGAGACCATGATAAATTCTTGTCGTTAATCGACTTCCTCGATAGCGACCGGCTTGAGGAGAAATCGGTATGTGCGGCAGGCTTTTACTTTTGACACTACCTGATCCGGCCGTATTGCTTCGTAACTCGATTGCTTGATGGCCTTGAGCGAGGGCTTTGCGAACATTTTGTGAGAACTACTTCGAACGGAAGGATTTTTGATTCTTCCTTTCTTGTCGATCTTGTAACAAACGGTTGCTTCACCTTCGATCCGGTCACGTCTTGCGACCTTCGGATATTGCGGTACCGCAGTAAGGGTTGGCTGTCTGTCGGACGATGCATCTTCGAAATGCATTATGCGCGTTACGCGGGTGTTCTCGTCCGCAGAAGCAGCGACGGGCATCGCCAGTCCGAGGCAGACGATGACGAATAGACCAGATCTCCGAATACTGATGGCCTGCTCCATTTACTGGTCTTCTGTGGGCGCGGCGTCTGCTTTCTTGCGCCTGCGATCGTCAATGACGATGTTCAACTCTACGGGTTGCGTTGCATCCATGAGCATGCCCTTGACGACTTTGAGCGTGCGGGCGTTGGGATTGAGCTCCTGACCGATCAACAGGTCTTCTTCCGCCTTCTCGTATTCCTCTTGCATGACGTAGATGAGGGCGCGATTGTTGCGGCCACGCCAGTGTCGCTCATTACTCTGGATCAACCGGTTGCAGTACTCTAACGCGGGCTCGAGCATGTCGATCATGATGTAGCCGGCGCAAAGGTTTGATAGCGCGGCCTCTTTTTCTCGTTTTCCCTGGGCTACTTTGAGCCCCCTCAGGGTCAATTCGACGCCCTCTGCCGCATTGCCAGCCAGGAGTTCCTGGGCGCCTTCCGACAGATCCAGGTTCCTCGGTCCAATGACTACCTTGCTCTCTTGGGCCAGGGACACGGGAAGGAGCAAATTCGCAGCAACAAGGGCAATTGCAAGGGTGGCAAGCTTGCTCATGGTTCTTACCTCCGGCCGCAGCAGCACAATTGGATGGCGGCCATCACAGAGGATTAGACCAACTGAACTATCACAAATTCACTCCGTCATCGGCGGATCGGATGACAGATATCTAGCCCGTAATGTAGTGCTCGAGTTGTTCTATTGCCTCTTTCTGGTCGGCGATTATCGCTTTGACCAGATCCCCGATCGAGACCATTCCGGTCACCTTATCCCCGTCCACAACGGGCAAGTGCCGGATGCGTCTATCGGTCATCATGTTCATGCAGCTGTCGACAGTCTGATCAGCACTCGTCGTCAGGACATCGGCTGACATGATGTCCTTGACAGGCGTCTCATGAGAGCTCCGCCCTTTGAGGATGACCTTCCGCGCATAGTCTCGTTCGGTGACTATTCCTGCCAGTGCCTCTCCGTCCAGAACGATGAGCGCGCCTATACCTTTCTCGGCCATGAGTTTTATCGCGTCGAGGACGGATGCCGTCGGCGCAATTGACAAGACATCATGACCTTTTGAATCCAGTATGTGTTTGACCAGCTTCATATTGGCTTCCCTTATTCTCATGGCTTGGCAGGCTCTTTGGCCTGCCAGGCTCTTTTCGCCAATATTAGCAAAAACCGGGAAGGTAATGCGGACGTACATTGGGGACTGACCCCGGACGGGGTCTGTCCCCTGCTCGCGGTCGTCGACTAGTCGTTTTTCTCAACGCGCCCGTGGATACGTGCGAAGTTGAGCGACCCGCTACCATCGTCTTCGATGATCAAATCGGCGTCCACGTCGCTTACGTTGATGCTCCCGGAGCCGTCATCGACCGTAACACTGCCTCGAACGTTCTTAACAGTGATATTGCCGGAGCCATCATCAATCGAGATGTCGCCGCCGACGCCATTAACAACGAGATTGCCGGAACCGTCTTCGATGTCGATGTCACCGCCGACGTTGGTCATTTCCAGGGATCCTGATCCGTCCTCTACCTCGATGTCGCCTCTGACGTCCCAGACCTTGATTGAGCCTGAGCCGTCCTCGATCTTGAGCGTCATCCGATCGGGCACCTCAACCACGAGCTGAATACTCGGGCTATCGCCCCAGCTCCAGCCGCTGGACTCGAAATAGCTTTTCAGAACAGCCGAATCTTGTACGCGCTCGAGTGTCAGAACGAGATCGGTCTCGATCATTTTCAGGGCCTTTTCTTCCTTTTCTGGCACCTGAATGGTTGCAGTCACAGATATCGCCTTGGCATCCGCGCTGCCGCGTATCTCGAGAATGCCTGCGCCCGCTTCGATTTCGACAGCGTCGATGCCGCCCGCGTCCAGCGTGAGATTTCGGGTTTCTTCATAGTCGAGCCAGGCCGAATGGGCCAGGCTTGCAGTGAACATTCCAAGAATGAGAAATGTACGCATGAGATAATTCCTTCAATTGTCGGGCCATTATGGTCGAACTTGTATTGCTTAGATGCCTCTCACGAGCGAACGGTTGCAATAGAGGGACCGTCCCTTGGGATTGTCCCAACTATCTCCTCTCAAATTTCTCCAGGATTGCGTCCAGGTCTTCGCGGCCGAGCCAACGGCCGCGCAGCATCACGCCGTGAATCCGGCTGGCATTTCCGATATCGGCCAACGGGTTTGCGTCCAGAAGCACGAGATCCGCCTCTTTGCCGGGCTCCACGGTGCCAAACACCCGTTGCTGGCCAAAGAACTCGGCCGGGTTGACCGTACCTGTTCGTAGCGCTTCGTACGGCGTCAGGCCGGCGGCCACCAAGTATTCGAGTTCCCTGTGTATCGCGAAACCAGGCACATTGAATACCTGTGGCGCATCAGATCCCAGTAACAGTCCGGCGCCAGCCTCATGCAATGCAAGAATCAGCTTTCTTCTTACTTCGATAGCGGTTCTGGCAATCTCCGCGTCGTATGCCGGGTCGCCGAGAACCTGTGACTTGCTGCGCGACCACTGACCAATCGTGCCGAGCGGCATGTAACGCATTTCCGGCCAATCGCTCATCTCCGAAGCCCCGATGTCTGACACCCAGTGCTCGAACATGGATTCAGTCGGCACATTCCAGACGCCGGCACTTGCCGTCGCTGCAGCGATCTCGGCAATTTTTAGTTCATCGATCCTGTCGGCAAGCAGTACGCCGAACAAGCCCGCGGGGCTGCCGGAGAGATCCGCATCGTCCGCGACTATCGCTTTCATGTAGCCGTCGAGATGATCTATCGACGCCATGCCGGCGGCCAATGCCCGCTCCAGACCGACCGAAGCCGATACGTGGCCGGAAAACTGAATGCCGAATCGCGTTGCCGTTGTTGCCAGCGCTTCGAACTCCGACCTGGTGAGGCCCGGATGTATTTTCAGAAAATCGTAACCGGAACCATGCTGCGCCTTGACCATCTCGATCGCGTTGTTGGCACTCGAAACACTGTTGCCGTTGAACGAAGGCCCGGACGTAAATAGTCGCGGTCCCAGGATCTTGCCACCTAGTATCTGTTGCCGGAGGTCGAGATGCGCGGGTTCACCGAGCATACCGCGAGCGACGGTGATTCCGTTGGCAACATATAGACTCAGCACTCGCTCGAGAGCTACGGATGATACGCGCGGAACATGCGCATGCATCTCGGACAAACCCGGCATCAGGTACCTGTCCGTACCGTCAACAACATCCGTACCTTTTGCGATGGGGACGTCATCTACATCGCCAATCGCGACGATCTTCCGGTTCTCAACAAGAACAGTTTGTGCCTCGATAACGGTCTCAGATGTCATCGGAACGACATTGACGTTTACAAATGCAGTATTCGCCGTGTGTCCCGGAAGCGCCTGAAGCAGCAAGAGAGTCGCCACGATCCTGTGGATCTGCATAAGAGGTCTGCCCGTGTTGTTTGATCTACGGTTTGGAGTGCCGTAACTGCTTGCCGTTCCGGCGATGGTAGCAAATCCCCGTCCGTGCTAGATGACGCTCTTGAGCGTTTCCCTGCTGATGTTGCCGCCACAGATGATGATTACGACATTCTTGTCTTTGTATTGATCGGCACGAAGCTTCAATCCCGCAAGAGCAACCCCGGCGGCCCCCTCCGGCAGCATATGGTGCGCATCGATGAATTGCCGCATGGCTTCGGCGATTTGATCTTCGGACACAGTGACAAAATCATCCGCGATAGCGCGGCAAATATCGAATGTGATGGCATCCGCTTCGATGCCACCGGCTGTCCCGTCCGACAAGGTTGGTTGGCTGGGCAATTCGACGATTTCGCCGGCTTTGACCGATTCGGTCATCACGGCCGATGCGGCGGGCTGGCAGGCAACGACCGACATCGACGGATTTACTGATTTGAGAAAGCTGCCGACACCACTGATCAGGCCACCGCCGCCAACGGCAATGAAAATCGCATCGACTTTTGACAGCTGTTTGGCGATTTCCACGCCGCAGGTCCCTTGTCCGGCAATGACATCCTCATCATTATATGGGGAGAGGTAGTTCATGCCGTTTTCGGCGGCATACTCTCTCGCATGTAACTCGGTGTCGAGGCCATCGGTGCCGAAGAAGCGCACCTCGCCGCCTGCACGTTTGATGGCATCCACCTTGGTGCTTGATGTCCCTTCCGGCACGAAGATAACGCCCTTCGTTTTTAGCTCCGCCATTGCATAGGCGACCGCGGCGCCGTGATTGCCGCTCGATGCCGCGACACAACCCTCTGCGCGCTGCTCGGCCGTCATCGACAAGAGCTTGTTAAACGCCCCGCGTAATTTGAACGACCCTGTGTGCTGAAGATTGTCGAGCTTCAGGAAGACATTCGCCCCGGTCAGCTCACTGAAAAATGGCGAGTGGTCGAGCGGCGTCTCACGAATATGCGGCGCTATTCTATTCGCTGCCAGAACGGCATTTGCAGGTAATAATTCTTGTCGCATTTTTACACTCTAACCCATCCTGCGCCCGGAAATTGCAGACTGCAATACACAAAACTCGTATCATCGGCGCTTGTTTTGATCCCCTTACAACATCCAGCCTGTTTCACAATATGAATAATCCACGATCGCACACCGGTTCGTACTACGCCGCCTCCGTCAATGACCATACCGACTTTCCACCACTGACCGGTTCCGTCAGCGCAGATGTCTGTGTAATCGGCGCGGGATTTACCGGCATCTCGACGGCACTGCATCTCGCCGAACGCGGCTACGACGTTCACGTTGTCGAAGCGAATAAGGTCGGCTGGGGGGCCTCGGGCCGCAACGGCGGCCAGATGATCGGTGGCATCGCCGGTGAAAAAGCTATTCTCAAACACCACGGGCCCGGCATCACCAGGCTTTTATGGGACATGCGTTGGGCGGGGCACGAAATCATTCGTCAGCGTGTTGATCAGTATCAGATCCAATGCGACCTGAAGTCGGGCTATCTCGATGTCGCGATAAAAGAGCGACATGTGCGTGATCAATACGAGGAATATGACTTACTCGAGCAAAATAACTTCCCGCACGAGTATCAAATCCTCTCGAAGGAAGAGACCAGGGACCTTATCGGCACAGACGCATACATCGGCGCCTTGAGGAACAACGCAAGCGGCCATCTTCATCCCCTGAATCTATGCGTCGGAGAAGCACAGGCAGCGGTCAGTCAAGGCGCGACGATATACGAGCAATCCAAGGTTGTGAGACTGGAACGGGGAGACAAGCCAACGGTCGTCACTGATAGCGGCTCCGTATCAGCCGATTTTGTCGTACTCGCCGGTAATGCGTATCAATTCATCGATTCGAAGCTTCGAAGCCAGATATTCCCGGTCAACAGCTTCATCATCGCGACAGAACCATTGTCTGCCGAAGTGGTAGCAGAGATAAACCCCGAAGATCTGGCCGTCTGCGATCCCAACTTTGTACTGCAATACTTTCGCCTTAGTGCAGACAAGCGACTACTGTTCGGCGGTCGCTGGAACTACTTCGGTGACGATCCGGAACTCATCAGGAAAAATCTGCGGCCGCGTATGTGCAAGATCTATCCGCAACTGGCGAACGCAAGCATCGACTATGCCTGGACCGGCACGATCGGCGTGACATTGAGTCGCGTGCCGCAACTGGGAAGAATCTCGCCCAACATCTTCTACTCACAGGGGTATTCGGGGCACGGCGTCAACGTGACTCACCTTGCCGGGCAGATCATGGCCGACGTGATTGCCGGCACATTCGAGCGCTTCGATTTGTTTGCGAAAATCAAACCGGTGACGGTGCCGGGAAGCGGTTTGTTCAGCAAACAAATGGTATCGCTGGGCATGTTGTATTACCTTCTGAAAGATCGCTTATAGGGAACAGATGACGGTTAAGTTGCCAAAACTAATCGCGACTTCGGTCGTGCGGGGTAGCCAGCAGGGCGAAAGCCACGGCGGCGTATTCACCGTCGACTTCGAGAAACAGGAGGGCGAACAGCACGTCGACTGGAACACCAGTGAGATCGATTTCGAAGGCCGTGGCGCCGATCGGGGTCTGCGCGGGATAACAATCGCCGACAACGACATCTACATCGCTGCCAGCGACGAACTCTTTTGTTACGACCAGAGTTTCGAGGTTCAGAATTCCTTCAAGAACCGCCACCTCAAGCACTGTCACGAAATCTGTCGCATGGAGAATACGATCTTCCTGACATCGACTGGATTCGACAGCCTGCTGGCGTTCGATCTGGACAAGAAGAAATATGTCTGGGGCTTTCACCTGCAACGGCAATACGATAAATGGACCGGGCATACCTTCGACCCGCGATCAGATACGGGTCCACGCCGGGTCAATGACTTTCACATCAACATGGTCCACGTCGACAACAACGGAATATTTCTCAGCGGTTTGCACACCAACGCGCTCCTGCACCTCAACAGCAAAATGGAAGTCTCCGAAGTTTGCTCGCTTCCCGCCGGCGCGCACAACGCACGCCCTTACCGCGACGGATTGCTATTCAACGACACCGA
>CAYLSX010000101.1:0-7425 GCA_964386685.1 uncultured Woeseiaceae bacterium
AGCTTCATGATGATCATCGCATTGGCATACGCCGAAAATTCCAGGCCGCCATATTGTTTCGGAATAATCATCGCGAAGAACTTATGCTTCTTGATGTATTGCCAAATGTGCTCCGGCATATCGCCGAGCTCGTGGCTGATTTCCCATTCGTCGAGCATCGAGCACAGCTCTTCGCAGGGACCATCGAAAAACGCCTGCTCTTCGTCGGACAATGCCGGCGCCGGGTAGGACATCAAGCGATCCCAATCCGGCATGCCGGAGAAGAGTTCACCGTCCCACCAGACACTGCCGGCCTCCAGGGCCTCGCGTTCCGTATCCGACATCGACGGCAACATCGTGCGATAGATATCGAGTAGCGGCCTCGTGATTTTCTCTCGCCGGAAGTCGGTCAGGTTGGGTAGCACCATGACGCCGAACAGCAGCCAGAGGATGAGGAGCCAGAAGAAGCCGCCGGAACCAAAGATGCTGTAGGTCAGCAGCGCAATGGCGGCAGCGATGGTGGATGTACGAAGGTCGACGCGATTATAGGCGAGGGCAATGCCGCCGCCGACAAACAAAAAAAACCAGAAAAGGCTGACTATGAAACCGGACAAGACCTGTTCCCCTCTATTAGAGGAACCCTATCACTGGCGTCCCTGACGCGCCATACGGTAAATCTCGCTATAACAATTCTTCGATCGCCGCGCGCTCTTCTCTGAGCTCGGTATCGGTGGCGTCCATTCGCTCCCTGCTGAAGTCGCTGATGCCGAGCCCTTGTACGATTTCATAAATCCCATCGTTGCAGCGAACCGGGTAGGAATAAATCACGCCAGGCTCGATGCCATAACTGCCATCGGCCGGTATGCCCATGCTGACCCAGTCGTCCGCAGGACTACCTGAGACCCAGTCATGCACGTGATCGATCGCTGCTGATGCTGCAGATGCCGCAGATGACGCTCCTCTTGCCTTGATAATGGCCGCACCGCGCTGCTGGACTGTCGGTATGAATTCGTCAATCAGCCAGCCCTCGTCGACAAGGCCCAACGCCGCCTGACCGGCAACGGTGGCGTGGTGAATGTCGGGATACTGGGTGGCCGAATGGTTGCCCCAGATCGTGATTTGCCTGACGTCTGATGTGTGTTTGCCGGTCTTTGCCGCGAGCTGTGCTGCCGCCCGGTTGTGATCAAGTCGGGTCATTGCCGTGATGTTTGATGGATCGATGTCGGGCGCATTTGCGCTGCTAATGAGTGCGTTCGTATTGGCGGGATTGCCGACAACCAGCACCTTGATATCGCGGCTGGCATGGTCGTTTATTGCTTTTCCCTGAACTGAAAAGATTTGCGCATTTGCCTCGAGCAGATCCTTGCGTTCCATCCCGGGGCCGCGCGGCCTGGCGCCAACCAGCAATGCGTAGTCGCTGTCTTTGAAGGCGGTATTGGCATCGTCGGTGCTGACAATGCCGGCCAGCGTATCGAATGCGCAATCGTCGAGCTCCATCGCGACACCCTCCAGCGCTTGTAAAGCGGGGGTAATTTCCAGCAGCTGTAGCATGACCGGTTGATCGGCACCCAGCATCTGTCCCGAAGCGATGCGAAAGGCAAGTTGATATCCGATTTGGCCGGCGCTACCTGTAATCGTGACGCGTACGGGATTTTTCATGCTCTTGTCCTGTAAGAGAGGCAAACCGTGCAGCGTTATATTGAGGGTCGCGAGCCACACGCTGCGGCCGGCGATTCTAGCGCATCGGCCTATTGCGAAGGAAGGATAATCGGTGCTTCGAAGTCGGGATGCGCCTCGCTGAACAGGTCCAGTTCGGCTTTCGCCTCCTCGTGCCGGCCATCTTGCTCGAGATCCGATATGCATTGCCACCACGTCGCGGGCACAGAGATCTGCTGTTCTGTGCAGGCTCTTGCAAAACCCTCCATAACGATCGCGGACCCGCTTAAGGCCAGTGCGCTTCCGACCGGTTCCTTGGGCGTCGGCCGGCTTTGTTTGAGCGATTGAGTAGTGATTTCCGTAATGGATTCCTGCTCCCGCATTTGCTTTGAACTCGCCTCAATCATCTCGGCGAAGTCTGCCGATGCAGCCGCCGGCTGCAGTTCTTGCGGTCGGTGCGTATCAGTTTCCGAATTTTTTGATCGGGTGGGGGCGGCTCTATTGATTGGCGAATCGGCGACGTTGGGATCATCGCTCGTTATGCCCATTATCGCCGCAGCCGGATCGGCCGTGGTTGTCCGCACTTCGCTTCGCCCGAACTCTGTTTCCGGGCTGGTGGCGGGCTGAAATTCCGGCGACTGAGTCAGCTCCAGCAGGAGCGCAAGCGACAGGCCGAGGGTCGCAACGAATGCCAGTGGGCGAAACCAAAACGTCGTGAATCGTCTGAATGCCGTGTCTTTGGCGGCTGCCTCGGCATTCTTCAGTACCACCGCGTCCAATGTCGGTGGCGTCCGTTCCGTCGCAGCAGCCCGGTACTCGGCCGATACAAGCGGATCGCTTTCTTTATCCTGATTCATGACTGCGTTTCCGAGCTCTGTGCCGGTTCCGTCAGGGCGGCTTTGAGCTTTTTCATGGCGTAGCGGAGTCTGCTCTTCGCCGTTTCGCGATTGACTCCGGTCACCTTGGCAATGTTATCAAGAGTCAGACCCGCCTCTTCATAAAGAAGAAAAACATCACGCTGCTCATTCGGTAGCGCCGTCAACGCGATCTCGAGGCGATCGCGTACGAAGCTTTTTTCCGCGGCTAGCTCCGGTTCATCCGAGGGACTCGCAAACTGGTCCGGATCCGCATCCGCCTTCCCCAGGTGTCGTTTGTTTTTCCTGACATGATCGATAAAGCAATTGTGAGCAACCCTGTAGAGAAACGTCGTGAATTTCGCGCTGCGACGGTAATTGCTGCGTGACTTTACGATCTTGCCCCACACTTCCTGAAAGACGTCTTCGGCCGCGTCCCGGTCGAGACAGCAACGCAGCAGATAGCGATACAGGGAATCGTTGTGGCGTCGATACAGGGTCTCGAACGCGGCCACATCGCCGTCCTTGTAGCGCAACATCAGAGCCGAATCCGTTGGCGTCGCAGTCATAGTGCGAGAATAGGTGAGCCTTAAGCCGGGGGAAAGCGTAACGCCGGTATTAATGAGCTGTCCGGCTACCGCAGACATCGCCTGAGGACCATTGCGGCACCGATCGCGGGAATTGATGATCGAAATATATAAGACATTGTTTTATATTAAAAAACAGAATAATTTCTCACCATACAAACGAAGCAAACAGGCCATTCGGGTTATTTTTTACCAGCTGGCTTGCAATGTGTATGCTTAGTGTTATAGTCAACTATAACACTACCTCACTTGTAAGGATCGGCGCATAGGGCGCCGGGGACCAGAGTCATGAAAAGCCAAGTTTATGATCGTTTCGGCGGTGGCCTGATTGTACTGATCATGCTGACCATCGCGGTTATTGCCGGACAGGCGAAAACGAATTTCGATGATGCAGCTGCTACAACAGAAACGCCCTTGCGTATTGAATTAATCATTGAGCCATCCGAAGCTCCCGTCGCTGAGCCAGGCGACTCGTCGGGACAGTGACTAGTGCGAGCGCATTTCCAGAGCCCCTGCAAATCAAACAACCCGGTGGACTATTAATGGATCCCAAGTGGAATGAAGATCTCCCGATCTACAGGCAGCTCCGTGATCGGGTTGTCGAGATGATTCTGGAGGGCGTACTCGCCGACGGCGATGCTCTCCCTTCGGTGCGAAATGTCGCCGCCGAATACCGACTCAATCCTCTGACGGTCCTCAAGGGTTATCAGGAACTCGTAGACGAAGGCCTCGTTGAAAAAAAACGAGGCCGCGGCATGTTCGTCAATGAAGGGGCCAGAAAACAACTGTTGAAAGACGAGCGTCAGAGATTCCTGGATAAGGCGTGGCCGAATGTTGTT
Source organism: uncultured Woeseiaceae bacterium (assembly GCA_964386685.1). Classification (GTDB taxonomy): domain Bacteria; phylum Pseudomonadota; class Gammaproteobacteria; order Steroidobacterales; family Woeseiaceae; genus JACZWL01. The sequence goes on from CAYLSX010000101.1 coordinate 3,916, forward strand.
GCGACGATCGCCAGGCTCGGTCTGGATACTGACACTTTATTGAAAGCCGTGCCCGAACCCGGCAGCAAGGGAGAAAAAGAATGACCAGCCTGGTGAGCGCACGCAACGTGTCTAAATTTTATGGTTCCACGAGAGCTGTCGACGACGTCAGCTTCGAAATTGCCAAGGGTACGATTACCGGACTGATCGGCCCAAACGGAGCCGGCAAAACGACGCTGCTGAAAGCTGTCCTCGGCCTGACCGATTGCCAGGGCAGTCTGTCAGTACTCGGCCTGGACCCGTTCAGGCAGCGCAAGGAATTGATGCAAAACATCTGTTTTATAGCGGATGTTGCGGTGCTGCCAAGGTGGATTCGGGTAACCCAATTGCTGGACTACATCGAAGCAGTGCACCCGCATTTTTCTCGCAGCCAGGCCGAAGAACTGTTGGCGAAAACGAAAATCAAAGCAAATTCCAAGGTGCGCGAACTTTCCAAAGGAATGGTCACGCAGTTTCACCTGTCGATCATTACAGCGATCGACGCAAAACTGCTCGTGCTGGATGAGCCGACACTCGGGCTCGACATTATTTTCAGAAAGGAATTTTACGGCAACCTATTGAACGATTACTTCGATGGTGAACGCACTATTTTGATTACTACACACCAAATCGAAGAAATAGAAAACCTGTTAACCGACCTCATGTTCATCAATGACGGAAAAATCGTCCTGGACACGAGGATGGAGGATCTGCCGGCGCGTTACGTAGAATTGATGGCCACGGGAGATGGCGCCAACGCGGCCCGCCTGCTCAACCCGATTTATGAACGAGAGGTATTCGGCAAGAAAGTGCTCATGTTCGAGGATGTAAGCCGGGATCGTCTGGAGGGCATGGGCGAGGTCCGTACCCCCGGCGTCGCAGATCTCTTTGTGGCGAAAGTCAAAGGAGCCACAGCATGATTCAGAGTCAGATTGCATTAATCAGGCGCGAGCTCTGGGAGCACCGGGCGATTTACGTCATGCCTTTGATCATCGCACTCCTGGTGTCGCTGATTGCGATTACCGGTCAGGTCACAATATCCGGCTTCGATCACGCCGTGGATATGGGAATTCTCGGCGCTACCAACCTCGGAGAGAACGAACGGTCAGCTGCGATGAATGTTCTGATGGTCAGTCTGTCCAGCACCTTCGTATTTTCCATGTGGATACTGATCGCTTTCTATGCCCTGGATGCGCTTTATGCGGAGCGAAAAGACCGCAGCATCCTATTCTGGCGTTCGCTTCCGATGACGGACTTCGAGACGGTGCTTTCCAAGCTCGTAACTGCGCTCGTGGTCATTCCGCTGATCACGTTCGCGACAATTCTAGCCACGCACTTAATCGTATTTCTCATTACAAGCATGTGGCTTGGTGCACGCGGCGCTAACACCTGGCATCTGATCTGGTCTGCCGCACCCTTTTTCGACAACTGGACTGCGACGCTGGTATTTCTGATGGCGTTGTCATTGTGGTTGTCGCCGTTCGTCGGCTGGTTCTTGTTCGTTTCCGCTTTCACCAAGCGCTCACCACTCCTGATCGCATCGTTACCGATTGCAATCCTGCCGCTGCTGGAGAAGATCGTTGTCGAATCTACGGTTTTCGCCGAGGCCTTTTTCGTGCGCTCTGTAAAGATGCCGCTATTCTCGGGGCTGGATAACGTCGACCTGTTGTTTCAGGAAGGCGAAGACTTCCAGATGATCGGTGATAGTTCACTGAGCCTCTTGGGATTGTTGGACCTGGGCCGCTTCTTCAGCAGCCTTGGCCTGTGGTCGGGACTGGTTGTATGCGGTCTGTTTACGACCTTGGCGATTTACGTCCGGCGCTACAGGGACGATAGCTAGCAGTCATTTATGCGCGCGGCGCCGTGCGGCGATCGAGACCATGCTTTTTCATTTTGCCGCGGAGTTGGTGATAGCTGAGCCCCAGGAACTCCGCCGCAACTTTCTGATTGAATCTGGCTTTTTCCAGCCCGGCCTGAAGTAATTCTTTCTCCGTCTCGTTAATCCGTTCCGTGAGATCTATGGGAAGCAGCGGTGGACGACGCCTGCGCGGCACTTGCTTGTCCTCGTCATGAGCCTGTAGTCCATCGCGCAGGCGAAATGGCGAGTCGAAGGGGTCGAACGCGATCTTTTTAATTTGCTTGTCGGGATCCTCGGACCGATATACGGAGCGCTCAATGGCATTTTTTAACTCACGTACATTGCCGGGCCAGTCGTGGCGAAGCAGCGCGGACGCGGCGTGGGCAGCAAAGCCCGGAAACAGAGGCCGCCGCAACTCGCTGACCATGTTAAGCGCAAATGCATAAGCGAGCGGCAATATATCTTCCAGACGCTCTCGGAGCGGTGGCACGGTGACGACGTCGAAGGCCAGCCTGTCGAGCAGGTCCTCACGAAACTTTCCGTCCGTGGCCATGGCCTGCAGATCCGAATTCGTCGAGCCGACGATACGGACATCGACGATAAGAGTATCGCTGCCCCCAACCCGCTGAAGCTCACCGTACTCGATCACCCGAAGGATTTTTTCCTGCATTCTGAGCGATATTGTCGACAGCTCGTCGAGAATCAGGGTGCCTGCATCGGCTCGCTCGAAGTGGCCGATGTGAGTCCTGACGGCACCCGTGAAAGCGCCTGCCTCATGGCCAAACAGCTCGGATTCGAGGATCGTCTCGGTCAACGCCGCACAATTGACCTTGACGACCGGTTGCTCCCAACGGCTGGAGAGGAAGTGGAGTCTCGAGGCGATGAGCTCCTTGCCGGTGCCGCGCTCGCCCACGACGAGAACCGGCTTGCTCAGCGGGGCGGCACGGGACACATGTTCCAGCATCTCGAGAAACGCCGGGGCCTCGCCAATGATCGGCTGTACGGTACGATTCTCGCTCATTAGTAGATTTAACCAAACAGAAGCATAAATTGCGAGAAATTAGTCAAAACAGTCACTCCTAGTGGCTGACTTCGACCGGGAGCAAGGGCAATTTCCGGAGTTAAATGAAAGGCTTACCTGCGACAGGCGGAGTTGGCACAGAATCTGCAATATAAGTACTGTAATTCATTAATCTAGAGGACATATTCATGGGAATTTTCACGAGATTCAGCGACATCGTGAACTCGAATATCAACGCGATACTCGATAAGGCAGAGGACCCGGAAAAGATTGTCCGGCTCATGATTCAGGAAATGGAGGATACGCTGGTCGAAGTCCGCTCTGCAGCGGCACGTTCGATAGCGGACAAGAAAGACCTGAATCGCAGGCTGGGGAGGCTCGAATCGGAGCAGCGGGACTGGGACGGCAAAGCCGAGCTTGCATTGCGCAAGGGTCGCGAAGACCTCGCCAAAGCAGCGCTCGTCGAGAAGTCTCGAGCGACGGCCGCAGGGGACATCGTCAAGTCCGATTACGTGGCAGTTGATGAGGGCTTGAGCAAGCTCAACGACGATATAGCCCGCCTGGAAAACAAGCTTGCCGATGCCAAGGCAAGGCAGAAGGCCTTACTCGCCAG
>CAYLSX010000102.1:0-1968 GCA_964386685.1 uncultured Woeseiaceae bacterium
GGGTTGTCCGGTCCACAGGCAAAACACATGGTTGCCGCCTCCGCCAAACTCTTGCTGGTCACACCCTTCTCCCTGTCAGCCTTCGGTGAATTCGGGATAGTCCGGTTCCCACCGATACTCGTCAATGCGGGTCTGTAATTCGTCCGGACTCTTTTTCGAGGCGACTCCGTCCTCTACCGCGCTGATGGCAACTGCTATCGCAACTTCACCGCAAACCTCCCACAGTCTGGATACGTCCGGCATGAGACACCCGTCGGACAACTCCTCGCTCGTCAGGCCGTCGGCGAGTGCCATTGCGGCAGCTGCAATCATGCCGTCGGTCACCTGCGAAGCGCCGCTTACAATCGCGCCTAGTCCGATCCCCGGAAATATGTATACGTTGTTCGCTTGACCAATGTGACGTAGCCCGCCTCTCATTGATACGGGTTCAAACGGGCTGCCCGTTGCGACCAGCGCCCGCCCTTGTGTCCAGCGCAGTATGTCCTCAGGGGTCGCCTCGCTAATGTCGGTTGGGTTCGACATCGGCAAAATTACGGGCGTTCCAGCGACGTCAGACATAGCGCAAACGGTTTCTTCGTCGAATGCGCCGCCCTGTCCAGATACGCCAATGAGTGTGGATGGCCGATAACTTCGGACTACGTCTGGCAATTGCCGCCTCGCCTTTTCGTTCAGATCCAGTTGCTTCGCCATTTGCTCCGGCCAGGCGAGCTCGTGCTTGTAGTCGTCAATTTCTTCACGACCATCCGAGATGATCCCTTGGCTATCCATCACAAGTACGGCGGATCGCAATTTCTCACCCGACAAGCCGTCCTTCTCCAACTGACTACGCAATTGCCGTGCGATTCCGAGGCCGGCCGCTCCCGCTCCATACATCAGTATGCGACTCTCCTCAAACGGCGCGCCGGTTATCTTGCATGCCGCAAGCACGCAGGCCAGTGCCACAGCTCCGGTGCCTTGAATGTCGTCATTGAAAGACGGAAGTTGTTGCCGGTATCGATCGAGGATCTTTAATGCATTGTCCTTGCGAAAGTCCTCCCACTGGATGACGACGTCCGGAAAGACGTTACGGGCGGCGACAACGAACTCGTCGACAAGATCGTCGTAGGCGTCGCCACGAAGTCTCTTTTCCGGCCAGCCCAGATATAGCGGATCGTCAAGCAAGGACTGATTGTCCGTTCCGACGTCCAGGCTGATCGGTAAGGTGCGTGCGGGATGAATACCCGCACCCACACAATAGAGAGACAGCTTGCCGACACTGATGGCCATGCCGCCTGCTCCTTGATCACCGATGCCGAGAATCGATTCGTTGTCGGTGACGACCATGAGTTGTACATCGCTGAAAGGCGCTGCGTTTCTGAGAATTTTTTCGACGTTTCCGCTGTGATCGGGCGTAATCCAGATGCCGCGTGCGCGACGAAATACACGACTGTAGTACTGCGATGCCTTGCTTACCGTCGGTGTGTAGACGATTGGCATCAGTTCATTCAGATGCAGGCTCAGTACTTTGTAGAAAAGATGCTCGTTACGATCCTGCAATGCGGCCAGACCGATGTGACGCCCTACCGGGTCTTCATTAAAGCAAATGGATTTGTAGACGCGTTCAGCCTGAGTTTCGATGTCGTTGTGCTGCGACGGCAGCAAGCCGACGAGATCGAAACGCTCGCGCTCGATTGTCGTGAATCCGGTGCCCTTGTTGTAGAGCGGAAATCTGAGCAGAGACGGGCCGCGGAACGGGACAGTCAACTGGTCTCTGTCGGGTCGTCTCTTGAGATCGAATTTTTCCATGACACCATCCGTGTCAAGTTAATGTAAGGAGCTATTGCACCTTGCGATCGATGACGATCGAGATTTCGCTGGTCTCCGATGGCCGCATCACTGTTTCGCCGTACCAATCGCCCGCCTGTGCGACCGGCTGTCCCGACATCGACACCCTGGCGACGATCTCGAGTTCCGAAAAACCCGACAGCA
>CAYLSX010000102.1:2068-5723 GCA_964386685.1 uncultured Woeseiaceae bacterium
TCGATCTCGACTGCCCGTTCGAGCGCTTCGACTGCTTTGTCATAGTTGCCAAGTTGATAGTAGGATCGCCCCAGCATCTTCCAGCCGGGCAAATCGTCGGGATTCTCACGAAGACGTTGATCGAGCCCGGCCACCATCTCTTCGACACTCGACATCTCCGAGCCGGCCGATTCTCCCTTCGGCGTACCGATTTGATAGTAAAGACCGGCGGATGATGCGATGACGAATACTGCGGTACCGATTGCGGTTAATGATAGCCCCTTATGACGCCGCACCAGTGGCCAGGCAACTATCGTCATCGCCGCCAGCAGCATGAATCCCAGGATTGACCAAATCATGATTTAAACGCTGCCTGGTCCGAGTCGGTATCGTCATCGGGCGACATCGTCATGCGGCTTCGCACTACCCTTAGCGCAACGACACCGCCAACAGCGATGAAAAGAAAAGGTGCGATCCAGAGCACCAGTGTCTTGCCGCTTTTGCGGGGACTGTACAGAACGAAGTCGCCATAGCGGGCGACCAGGAAGTCGTAGACTTCGGCGTCTGTCTTGCCCTCTTCCATCAATCTTCGAATTTCACGTTTCAGATCGGTGGCAAGAAATGCATTGGAGTCCTTGATCGTCTGGTTCTGACACACCAGGCAACGAACCTCGGAGCTTATTTTTTCGTATCGCGCTTGCATCTCGGGGTCTTCGAAAGCGTCGCCGGGCTCGATTGCGAGTGCCAGCCCGCATGTCAGAATGATCAATGCTGCAAGCCAGCTGCGTTTCATTCGGCTACTCCTCGCGCTGCATTAATCTTCGGCAGGAAATATTTCTGCCAGACTTGTTCGGTCATCGGACTGATGTGCTTGTGAAGAATGACGCCATCTTGGTCGATCAGGAAGGTCTCCGGTGCGCCATACACACCCCAGTCGATTCCAACCCGGCCGTCTTCGTCATAAGCGGAAGCGACATAGGGATCGCCGAGTCGTTGCAACCAAACCAGCGCTTCCTCGCGACGATCGCGCCAGTTGAGACCATAGATCGGAATGTCGATTTCGGCGGCGAGTTGCATCAGATACTCGTGTTCCTGGCGACAACCGACACACCAGGTCGCCCAGACGTTGAGTAATGCAAGCTGTCCTTCATAGTCTGCGCTGCCAACCATACGATCAGGCTGCTTCAGGGCTGGCAGCTCGAACTGCGGCGCCGCTTTGTTGATGAGTGGTGAGGGCACCTCGCTCGGGTCGCGATTGAGACCGAGGATGAACACCGGAATCATGATGGCAACAAGGATCAGCGGGGCGAGATAGCGTGTCATCAGGCAGATTGCCGGCCGAGTTCGGGTTTTGCCGTCGCGGGCACCGCGCCCTGTGCAAATTGATAACGGCGGTCACTGGCTGCAACCAGTCCTCCGAGCGCCATGATCAATGCACCCAGCCAAATTAAGCGGATCAGCGGTTTGTATTGCAGCCGGACACTCCAGGCGCCGTCGCCTAGCGGGTCACCCAGCGCGACAAACAGATCCCTGCGCAAGTCCGCATGAATGCCGGCTTCTGTCATCGGACTTTGTTGCACGAGATAGGTGCGTTTCTGAGGGCGTAATTCGCCGACGAATTCGCCATTCCTGCGAATCTCGATAATACCTTCCAGGGCCTGGTAGTTCGGGCCCTGCACGTTTCGCAGCTCGCGTAACTCGAATGTGAAGCCCGAGACCTCGACGCTTTGTCCCGGCACCATGCGCATGTCTTGTTCAACGCTGAACGCCTGCACGATCGATACGCCCAGCACAAAAATACCGACGCCAAAATGTGCAATCGACATGCCGAGTGCGGCACGCGTAATGGCGGGCGTTCCCGGCGGCCGTCGCCAGGAACGTAGCGGCTGAATCAATGACACCGTCATGATCCAGAAAGCGGCGATCGCCCCAACCGTTACCAGTCCACCGAAACGACCATAGACCAGTGCTGGTATCGCCAGGCCGGCGATCAGTGCAAGTATGGCCGGAAACTTCAGTTGTGTGGCAACGCTCGCCCAGTCCTGGCTTCGCCACGCCGTGTGCATGCCAACACCGATTAGCAAGAGGAGTGGCAGCATCGGGATTGCAAAAGCGATCTCGAACCAGGGCTTGCCGACCGAGATCTTTCCGGCTTGCGCGACGTCGGCAATCAGTGGCGCCAGCGTGCCGAACAACACCAATGTCGCTGCGATAACGAGTAGCACATTGTTCAGCAGTAAAAACGTTTCTCGCGATAATGGTTTGAATCCTGCGTCCGAATCGAGCGCCGGTGCTCGCCAGGCATAGAGCGTCAGCGCGCCGCCGATCACTATCGCAAGGAACGCGAGTATGAAAATTCCGCGAGCCGGGTCCGTTGCGAACGCGTGCACCGAAACCAGAATGCCCGATCGAACCAGAAACGTGCCGAGCAGGCTCAGTGAGAACGCCGAGATCGCCAACAGTAGAGTCCAGCTCTTGAAGAGGCCGCGCTTCTCGGTCACCGCCAGCGAATGAATCAGGGCGGTGCCGACAAGCCACGGCATGAAAGACGCATTCTCTACAGGATCCCAGAACCACCAACCGCCCCAGCCGAGCTCGTAATAAGCCCACCAGCTCCCCAGCGCGATGCCGACGGTCAGGAATAGCCACGACAAGACCGTCCAGGGACGCGTCCAGCGCGCCCAGGCTCGATCGAGATGGCCACTCAGCATCGCCGCTACCGCAAACGCGAATGCCACCGAGAAGCCCACGTAGCCCGTGTAAAGAATGGGCGGGTGTATTGCAAGGCCCAGGTCCTGCAACAAGGGGTTGAGGTCAGCACCGTCCTGCGGTGCCGGAAGGATTCTCTCGAATGGGTTTGATGTCAGCAGCGTGAACAGCATGAATCCGCAACTCAACAGGCCCAGAACGCCGATTACGCGTGCGGCAAATGACTCCGGCAATGCCCGGCTATAGCGGCAAACGGCGATGGTCCATATAGACAGGATCAGGATCCACAGTAACAGCGAGCCCTCGTGCGCGCCCCAGACGGCCGAAAACTTGTACACAGCCGGCAGCTCCAGTTGCGAGTGATTGGCGACGTAGAGTACGGAAAAATCGTCGTTCAGGAACGCCCAGGCGAGACAGGCAAACGAAATAGCGACAAACACAAACTGACCACGCGCCGCAGGTCTCGCGACGGCCATCATTGCCTCATCGCCGCGATGCGCGCCCAGCAACGGCAGCACGCCCTGGCAAATCGCCAGGGACAGCGCGAGGATCAAGGCAAAGTGTCCGATCTCGGGGATCATTCTTCGCTGGCTCGTTGCTCTTCTGCGGCAGCTTTGGCAGCCGCATGTTTGGCTAGCGAGTCGGCAACCTCGGGCGGCATGTATTTTTCATCATGCTTGGCGAGCACGGTATCGGCGGCGAATTTGCCATCGTCGTTCAACCGACCGTGCGCAATGATGCCCTGCCCCTCGCGAAACAGGTCGGGCAATATGCCGCCGTAGACAACCGTGAGTTCGTTTTCCAAATCTGTCAGCGTGAACTCGATGTCGAGTTCCCCGGTCTCGCGAACAACACTTCCTTCGACGACGAGTCCGCCGACGCGGAAGACGCGATCGTTCGGATAGTCGCCTTTGACGACGTCTGATATATCGATAAAGAACATCAGGTTCTCTTCGAATGCGCGCAA
>CAYLSX010000102.1:5823-7384 GCA_964386685.1 uncultured Woeseiaceae bacterium
CCTCAGTCGGCAGCAGCAGATTATGTACCCAGCGTGCCCGCCGTTCGCGATAAAGCACCTCTGTCCTGACCCTCGCTAACAGCATGGCGCCGAAAAGCAGCGAGAAGCCGAGAATCATCGCCAATAGCGGATACAGCATCAAGGGCTCGATCGCCGGCCCGCCTTCGCGAATGATGGTCGGGCCCTGATGCAGGGAACTCCACCATTCGACAGAAAAATGAATGATCGGGATATTCACGGCACCCACCAGCGCCAACACCGCGCTGGCACGATCCGCTTTCTGCGTGTCGTCGATTGCCGCGCGCAACGCCATATAGCCGAAATACAGGAACAACATGATGAGTTCCGAGGTCAGTCTGGGGTCGCCCCATTCCCACCAGGTGCCCCACATCGGCCGGCCCCAGATCGACCCGGTGGCGAGTGCCAGGAAGGTGAACCAGGCTCCCAGCGGCGCGGCGCCGGCCGCTACGGCATGAGCAAGCTTCATTCGCCAGATCAGGCCGATGCCGGCGGATATGGCCATCGCCGAATACGCGAGCATCGACAGGTATGCCGCTGGCACGTGGACGTAGATGATTCGAAAAGCGTCGCCCTGCTGATAGTCGGCAGGGGCCAAAAACAGTCCGGCATATGTCCCGTAGGCAATCAGTGCCAACGCCGGAATCAAGAACCAGGGAATGATCTTCGCTGCCAGATCATAGAAATGGGGCGGCGATGCGAGCTTATGAAAGATTTTCCACATAGACGGCAATGTTACTCGTTGCTGATTCTAAGGGCTGCGGCAGTGGCGAATGGTGCGAAGCTTAGAGCCAACATGCAATAGGCGGCGAGGAAATAGATACCGGCCGCCACGGCATCGTCGGCCGCAGCCAGGGAGACCGTTCGTGCGCCAAATATCAGCACCGGCATCGCCAGCGGCAGGATAAGCAAACTCAGTAATGCATTGCCGCGGTTCAGGCCGACCGTCAGTGCAGCACCGATCGAACCAAGCAGGCTCAGGCTGATCGTGCCGAGTACGAGCGTGAGCATAAGGATACCCACCGTATCGACAGGCATGCGGAAGGTCATGGCGATCAGCGGAGACACAATGACGAGCGGCAGGCCACTCACCAACCAGTGCGAAACTGACTTGCCGAGTGCCAACAGCGGCAAAGGCTGTGGGCTCAATAAGATCTGATCGAGGCTACCGTCCTCGAAATCACTCAGGAACAGGCTGTTTAGCGAGAGCAGCGCCGCAAGCAATGCCGCAACCCAGAGGACGCCGGGTCCACTGAGGGCAAGTTGTTCGGGGCTGGGTCCGACCGCAAGTGGAAACAAGGTACTGACCATGACAAAGAAGAACAGTGGATTGAGTACGTCACCCGGGCGCTTCCAAGCCAGCAACAAGTCACGCCGTACAATGGATCGCAGCCCATGCACCAGGCCCGGTACCTTTGTCTCATTGCCGCTCACTGTAGCTGAATCCTGTGCGTTGGCGCCGCCAGCTCGACATCCTGGTGCGCCGCCAGCACACACATACCGCCGTCCGCCAGGTGTTCTCCGATCAGTTCGATCACCAGAT
>CAYLSX010000103.1:0-7378 GCA_964386685.1 uncultured Woeseiaceae bacterium
AAGTGGTCATTCGATCAAAGAGAAAATCACAGAAATGACTGTCTGCTTCCGGCCAGAAGCAGACATTACCTTTCAATCGAACCTCTAACTAATTTCTTACATATACGGCGTCTACCGCTGTTTTCCTTATGTAAAGCAGTTGTCGCCATTCCCCTGAATCCTGTGTCAATGGCTGACATTTTTGGTAACCCGGCGACATTGTCGCCGAGATTAACGGAAGATCAAATTGTCTGTATTGTCAGCAAGTTATCTCTGTTTCATCATTTAGATTCTCTGTTGGCACAGCCATTGCAGGTAAATGTGTAGGGCGTCCGGTATCGATGCCGCGAGGCGCCTCTGGAACAGCCAATTCCGCAGCTATGTGGAGGACAAGAGAATGGCCACAAAAGTGATTCAGGACTGGACGGATAGCACGGTACTGCTGAAATTTGGTGAACACAAAGACGTGCGCTACAAGGTGTATCAGGACGGTGCCAAGGTCTTACAGGAAATCAGGGATCGCGACGATTTCCCCATTCACACGCTCGAGCTGCCGCCAGGGCTCTGCATGGAAAAGCAAAGTTACGAGGTTTTGCTGCGCTACGTGCTGCTCGATCTTTTGGGAAGCGATTCAGGGCGTAATCGCGGCATGAATCAACTTGACCATTGCCTTCAAAAGATAAGCTGGGGCAAAATTGATGGGGCCCTCCAGAAGGAGGTAGCCGATAAAATACTTGAGCTTCTTGAACAAGAGAAGGCTTCGCTGGGCACACGGAAAAAAACACTATTTGCTCAGGCTATAACGTCGCTATCCGCGAGTATTAATTCATTTTGTCTGCAAGATGAAACGCCCTTAAAGCGCTGTCTGACAACTCTGCAAAAGGTCATAACTCCAGAAAACGAGCCAGATGAGTCATATGCACAAACAGATGACGAAAGCGAAGATACTAGTTACGAAATGCTTGTAAGCACCGTTAAAATGATAAAAGGGCAAATTTTCTAAGAACTGTCAACACATCGTTGCAGCGACGTGCAAGATACGTGTGCATTGCGATGTCCGCTTTGGGTCAGCAGCGGTCTCTCTTGGCAATATTAGCTGAATGTCCGCTTTCGCGGGCATAGCGGACGTTTGATCTCTCCGAGAATTGCGGAAAATAGGATTCGCTATCGGCCGATAGCGGATCTACATGATCGAAACGCGATGCCCTACAGAAATTTTGCAGGGGCTGGGATCTGCTGGATCCAACCCCACCGTGGACGCCAATTATTCGGCGTTCGATTGCTCCGGGGCGGGCTCATTTTCATCATCCGGCACTACAGGCATTACGACTGTAGCCCCTGCCTGCACGAAATTTGGAGACAAAGTTGTTGCTGCCGTTGTCCCTGGTCGCTCTCGGAACCGATACGCGAAAAGCGCTAATCCGTATGCACAGCAAAACCATCCAACGAACATGTAAGCGAAGGCAAGTGAAAATTCGAAGCCCAGATACAGGCCAGCTGCATTGAACAGCAGACCTAACAGGAACCACACTATCGGAACTCTTTCGAAGACAATGGTAAATAGCTGCATGACTAAGCTCTCCGGTTAAATATGATTGATCGAGACCAGAATAGGCGGGGAAAGCCGTGCCATATATGAGGCCTCAATCACAAAAATGGCATTACTTGCTCCTGGTAAAGGTGTGAACTGAGAGCCAATTCACAGTGTGAGGCGCTATTGCCGGGAGGCATCACTCTGTCTTGTGGTGTCTGATCTGCCAGCTGCTGTCAATTGCATAGCAGCCGGAGAAATCGGTCGGTGTGTAGGCGAAGGAGTAACGCCCCTAGTTACAATTTTTTTCGATGTCTGTTTCGCGTTGTCTTAGATCGCCCATTTCACCGGACGTCATAGTGCAAGTACTGGAATTTCTGCAATTGTAGTCGTCTGCAAGCATGGCGAGCGCCTTTCTGCAGTTAAACGAGGCCCCTTCAACAGTATTGTCTGCAACTGATGGAACGGGTTGCAATTGCGAATACGCGTACCACGCGACCCAGCCAAGGATCGCTACCACCACCAAATTTTTGACCATGTTCCACAAATTACTCACCTGCTGCCCGGAAAGACGACGTTGATACCGATCTTAGGGCCAACGCAATGCGCAATCATGCAGTCCGTCACAGTTCCAGTGACCTGCGTAAATATGACCACCCGCCCGGAGCGTCCGCGCTCTGGTCTTGCTCGGATAGGTGCAAGCTGCCGCCACCTTACATAAAGCCGACTCGACTCTTCGTCTCAGGCGTGATGCAGCCGAACGATATTAGTAATGCTTTCTGGCAGATTGAAACCACGAATATCAACATCGATTGAATGGTCCGAATGACGTGCTGAATACAGGGAGTGACGTCATGCATAGATCCAGTTGGATGGCATTGTTGACGATCGGTATGCTGCTGCCGGCAGCAGCTATTGCTGACGAAGAAACCCATTCCAGTGCGGACAGTGACGCCCCGCCGACCGTAACACTCTCTGTTGACCCGCTTCACACGGAGTCGTTGTTCCCCTCACGCTGGCAACTGTCCCATTCCGTCGGGGAAATTGCGTATGCAGACGATTGGTCGCAACCGATTGCCGATTTTGATTTCGAGGACGCAAGTGCTCTGGCCCGTGTTAGCAAGCTTCAGAGCCTGTCACTGCTGACGCTGGCAGAAGTGGGTCAATCGCGAGTCTTTCTCGGGGTCGACGCCAAGGGCTTGGTCGGTCTGCATTTCAACGTGTTCGTACGCGATCTCGCCGAGAGCTCCCTGGAAATGGCCAGAATGCCTTACCTGAAAGAAAAAGAGCCGGACGACGAGGTCGAATTGGTAGTAGCAGAGTCGAACTAGCTCATTTAATGATTGGCTATTGTCTGCCTATTTCACGCGCGTCAGAACGAGCCCGCCGGATATGAATACCGGTAACAGGATCGCCAGGATGATTTGTGGCGCATCGGTGATCATCGTACCGATAAAGACGAGGAGCGGGCCGAGTATGTGGGCGAACTTTGTAAGCATGTTGTAGAAACCGAAAAACTCACCGGACCGGTCGGCTGGGATCAACGATGCATAGAGCGCACGGCTCATCCCCTGAACGCCGCCTTGAACGAGACCGATCAGGATTGCCATGGCATAAAACTGCCATACGTCCTCAATAAAAACCGCCCAGCAGGCGACGCCCACATAAACGGCGAGACCAACGTAGATCATGTTTTTCGCGCCGAAGCGGTGACCGAGCACGCCGAAAGCAAAGGTCGCAGGAAAACCGACGAAATTTGTTATCAACAGTGCCCTGACCAGGTCTAATGCGCCGAATCCGAGACGCTGGCCGAAATTGACTGCCATGAATATGACCGTGAATACACCATCGATATACAACCAGTAAGCGATCAGGAAAATAAGGACATTGCGATATTTTTTGATCTCACGAAACGTAGCCATCAGTGCCTGATAGGCGGCCCTAATGGTGCCATCGCCGCCGGCGCTGGCCGCTTTACCCTCGCGAACAATAAACATCAGCGGCATGAGAAAGACGAGCCACCAGATGCCGACGGTAACGAACGCGAATTTGACGACCTGAACGTTGTCAGAAAATCCAAAGGTTTCAGGTGAGTAGAGCATCCAGGCATGTAATGCGAGCAGCGATGCGCCACCAAAATATCCCAGTGAAAATCCGAACGAGGAAACCAGGCTGTAATATCTTGGGCTGCTAATGTCGACAATTAACGAGTCATAAAAGACATTGGCGCTGTAATAGCCAACGGACGCAAGCATGAACAGACCCAGCGCCCAGACCCAACCGCCTTGGTCGATCAGACTTAATGCGGCCGTCGATACCGCACCGAGGACGACGAGCACGAGAAGAAATCGTTTTCGGTAACCACCGCTGTCAGCGATTGCACCGAGGATCGGTGCCAACAGCGAGACCACGACGCTGGCGGAGAAAGTGGCCAGCGCGAGTCGTGCAGTGACTGTGGCCCCTTCGTCACCGGCACTCCAATAGCTGTCGAGGAACAAGGGGAAAAGAACGGCAAGCACACTCAATGCGAACGCCGAGTTGCCCCAGTCGTAGAGCGCCCACGCCATTACCTGCCTACTGAATATTTTCGGCGAACTCATTGTCCAGGCTCAGTGCTCCCGAGTCTCACGGAATTTGATACCCGGCCAGCGCTCCTCTGTGAGGCTCAGGTTCACTTTGGTCGGCGCGATGTAAACGAGACTTTTGCTATGATCCAGCGCGAGGTTGTCGTGCGCCTTTTTCTGAAACTCTCCCATTGTCTTGTCGTCGCCTTCGACCCATCTGGCGGTTGCGACATTGATTGGTTCGAATATGCAGTCCGCTTTGTACTCGTCACGCAATCGATATTCGACGACGTCGAATTGCAGAGGACCAACCGCGCCGAGAATCAGATCGTTGTTTCGGAGCGGTCTGAATAACTGGGTGGCACCCTCCTCGCACAATTGCGCAAGGCCCTTTTGCAAGGACTTGAGTTTCAACGGGTCTTTCAATACGGCGCGCTTGAAGATCTCCGGTGCAAAATTCGGGATGCCGGAGAATCGAATTTCCTCGCCCTCCGAAAAACTGTCCCCGATGTTGATCGTGCCGTGATTATGCAGGCCGATGATGTCGCCCGAATACGCGGTCTCGGCGTGGTGGCGATCCGCCGCCATGAAAGTAATCGCATCGGCAATTTTCATCTCCTTGCCGGAACGGACATGTGTTACTCGCATGCCTTTTTGAAATTTACCGGAACAGATTCTCATGAATGCGATGCGGTCGCGGTGAGCAGGATCCATGTTCGCCTGAATCTTGAACACGAAACCACTAAGGTTTTCTTCATTCGGCTGTATCGTACGCGACTCGCTCTCACGTGGACCCGGTGGCGGCGCATTGGCGACAAATTCGTCCAGCAGTTCTTTGACGCCGAAATTTGAAATGGCTGAACCAAAGAATACCGGTGTCTGTTTCGCAGCAAGGTAGTCTTCGATGTTGAATTCGGGACAACCGCCTTTGACGAGTTCGATCTCCTCTCTGAAGCTTGCCGCATCGTTGCCAAGTAATTCGGTGGCCTCCGCCGACGCCAGACCATCGATAACCTCGATATCCGAGACTCGGCCGCGCCCGGCATGGGAGTAAAGGTATATCTTGTCCTGCAGCAGGTGATAGACGCCGATTAGCGAACGCCCCATGCCGATCGGCCAGGTTACCGGTGAGCATTCAATCTCGAGCACCGACTCGATCTCGTCGAGCAGATCGATCGGCTCCCGCCCGTCACGGTCCAGCTTGTTAATGAAAGTCATTATGGGTGTGTCGCGAAGGCGACAGACATCCATCAACTTGATCGTTCGCTGCTCCACACCTTTCGCGCAGTCGATCACCATCAGGGCCGAATCCACCGCCGTCAGTGTTCGATAGGTATCTTCCGAGAAGTCTTCGTGACCGGGCGTATCCAGCAGATTGATGACGCAGTCGGCATAGGGAAACTGCATGACGGAAGACGTAATGGAAATTCCCCGCTGCTGCTCCAGCGCCATCCAGTCCGAGGTGGCGTGACGGCTGGCTTTACGACCTTTCACTGTACCGGCGAGTTGAATCGCGCCACCGAAAAGCAGGAGCTTCTCGGTCAGCGTGGTCTTGCCGGCGTCGGGATGCGAGATGATCGCGAAGGTACGGCGCCTGCTAACTTGTTGATCGATATCGGACATATGCGGTAATTGGCCAAATGGCGGCGCAGTCTAACAGGAAATAAAAAGACAGGGGTCGAACCGCCAAGGAGCGTTAGCGGTTCGACCCCTATCTTTTAATCCTTGGTTTTTAGGGTCTTGGCGAGCACGTCGGCGTCTTCCCGGCCTTCCGTCGCCTGGTAGTAGGCGGGCCGATCGGCGATCTTGCGAAAGCCCTGCTTTCGGTAGAGGGACAATGCGCTGGCGTTGGACGGCCGGACCTCAAGGAATACTTCCTTGACCTCGGCATTGCGGGCCCGTTCGAGTACTTCTGTCAGCATCCGGGTGCCGTAGCCGAGCGCCCGAAACGTCGGATCGACACAGAGGTTGAGGATATGCGCTTCGCCTGCCGCGATGGAAAGGATGCCGTAGCCGACAACTTCTTCTCCCCGTTCCAGCACGATGCAAACATACCCTGCAAGGAGACAGTCGCGAAAGACACCATGACTCCAGGGAAAGTCATAACTGCGGCGCTCGATGTCCGAGACGAGCGGCAAATCGTCATGGATCATGGTTCGGAGTCGAGCGGGAATTTCGGGTGCCGGAGTGATCATTTCTGCAAATCTTCTACAGTCTGCCTCGCCAGGCACAGGTCATCCCAGACCTTTCTTTTCTGGGACGGGCTGCGCAGCAGATAGGCGGGATGATACGTCACGACGACCGGGACTTGTCGATTATTCAGCGTATGCACCCGCCCGCGCATGCGGCCTACCGCAGTATCACAGTGCAGTAGTTGTTGTGCGGCGATTCGGCCTACGGCCAGGATCAGCCGCGGATTGATCATATCGATCTGGCGTTCGAGGTAGCCGCGGCACGCCGCCGCCTCGTCGGCAGCCGGGTCACGATTGTTCGGTGGCCGGCATTTCAGGATGTTGGCAATAAACGCGGTACTGCGATCCAGGCCGACGGCTCGCAGCATTTCATCCAATAGTTTGCCGGCCCTGCCGACGAACGGTTCGCCGCGCCGATCCTCCTCGGCCCCCGGCGCTTCACCAATGATCATCCAGTCGGCCTGCCGGTTGCCGACACCAAACACGGTTTGCGTACGGTGCCGATGCAACTCACAGAGCGTACATGCGGCAACGGTGGTTCGCAGTTCCTCCCAATCCGGCGTCAAAGTATCCGATATAATCGTCGGCTCGTCGGCAAGCACTGCCGGTTCCGGCGCCTGGCTGCGCGGTACCCAGACGTCGATGCCCAACGCCTCGAGGTATTGCAGTCTCTGGTCCTCAGCCGGCATGGTTCTGCCGCGGCCGGGCCGCCCGCTTGCGCCACAGCCAGTAAATCGGGCCTGAACTGGCATACACAGCGAACAGGACCAGGAATACGCTGGGTGGATCTAATGCAATTAGTATAAAAATCAATACGATACCGATCATATACGTGAACGGAATGCGGCGTCCCGGATTCACCTCTTTGAAGCTGTAATAGCGAAAACCCGACACCATCAGCACTCCAGCAGTCAGCGTAATAATAAAGGCCAATGCGAGCCCGCCCAAGCCGGCCAGCTCGAGCTCACTGCTGAACCAGACGAATGCCGCAACCAGCGCGAAAAGAAATGCGACCAGCCAGCCAACGCGACCCCAGGCCACATTCCACTCGGTCAACCGCGCGACGCGACCGTCAATGCCATCGAGCACGAAGGCGACAAATATCGCCGCGC
>CAYLSX010000104.1:0-7369 GCA_964386685.1 uncultured Woeseiaceae bacterium
TGACTAAAGACGAAATTCATCTGGCGCGTTCCCTGGGTGAACGTGTCGCGACCATCGCGCAGCGCCTCGGTGAACGCGCAGTCCAATGAATAATCATGACAGGCATGTATGACAGAGCTGCAATACTGATGCCGCGCTTCTTCGGTGTGCTGCTCATTTACGTCTGCCTGGCCCCGCTAGACAACTCCTTTGCGGAGATGCCCCAGAACTTCAGCCCAGCCAGTTTCGATACGGGGCTCGACGACTTCATAGGCAACAAAATTACACTTCCAAACATTGAGGGTGACGTATCTCTGCTTATTCGTTGTGAATCGAGAGTGAGCCGTAGTGGTCGCATGAGCAAGAACAACTGCTTCGCGCTGAACAATGCTGAGAGAAACTATGCTGTGACGATAGAAAAGGCAGCTGACAAGTCGCGCGTCAAGCCGGCAACGATTGACGGCAAAGCTACCAAGGTCTGGTTCGAATACGCAGTGCGCATCATCCGAGAGGGACACAATCGTTCGGCTCATTTCTACCCGAACTGGGGCATCAACTTTAGCAATTATGGGACGGACTACATTTCGGCACAGCCATACACGATTTGGGAGTGGCCACGACAATGTTGGTGGCCCGACGAGCCATTTTTCGTTCTGGTATCAGTCCTGGTAATCAGTGATGGAACAGCGAAGGACGCCGAGGTATACGCCTCAGGTGATTCTGCATCCTCTGAATGTACGGCAGCGTTCAAGAAACTCGCTTTAGGTCGAAACTACGTACCTGCGTTCGTCAATGGTAAGCCTGTCGGCGCACAATTTCTTGAGCCCTGGTTCAGGATACCCGGACGACCAGACTTGGGGCCCTATGACATACTCATGCCAGTCCTTGAATCAGATTCGGCGTATTAGCCAGTTCGATTACAGCTTGCCTGCGACAGTCAATCGACGTCCGGCTCAAGAACGGTCTTGACGAATGGAATTGTCAGCCGCCGTTGCGCTTTCAATGCCTCGAGGTCGAGCTTATCGAGAAGCGCATAGAGACTCGCCATGTCTCTTTTGATGTGCGTTAGCAAGTAATTCGCGGTCTCCTGAGGCAGGTCCAGTCCGCGCAGCTTTGCTCTGAGTTGCAATGCTTTTACACGATCGGAATCACCGAGTGGCTGCAAATGAAACGGCGGCAGCCTTGTAAAGCGACTCTCCAGGTCTTTCAGATCGAAGCCGCATTCGCGGGCTGTCGCTTCGCCCGAGATGACGAGAATACCGCCGGAGTCCTGTGCCTGATTGCAGAGCTCGAACAGTGCCTGTTCCCAATCCGCGTCTCCAGCAACGGTCTCGATGTCGTCGAGGCAAATGAATTGCCGGCTCTCCAGACCGTGCAACGCTTCCGGCCCGGCTTCCACGAACAGGGCGAACGGCAGATAAACGGAACGATCGCCACTGCGTTCGCAGACCGCTTGCAGGAGATGCGTCTTGCCGGTCGCGGCGGCACCCCAGATCCAGCATCCGGGACTGGAGCCCTTGGCGCAAAGATCTGTCAGGTAGGCGACGAGCGCGTCGTTCCCGGCAGGCCAGAAGCTTTCAAATACGGCGTGATCCTGAAGTTGCAGTGGCAGTGCCAGCTGGCTCAAGGCGATGTCTCTCCGACCTTGTCATCGAGTGCAGCGCTTGGATGCTCCGCCAGATATTTTGTGTAAGCAAACCTGACCAGTACCGAGAGCACGGCGGCTGCAGGTAGCGCAAGCAGAATGCCGAAGAACCCGAAAAGCTGTCCGCCCGCCGCGATCGAGAAAATGACGAAGACGGGATGTAATCCAATGCGGTCACCAACGAGTTTGGGTGTCAGGAATGAACCCTCGATCAGTTGCGCGACTGTAAATGTCACCACGACGCCAGCGAACATCAATAGCGGGTTCGGTTCCATCGCGACCGTCAAACTGGCAAGGCCGATGCCGAAGACGAATCCCAGATACGGGACGAAACTTACCAGACCGGCAACAACACCGATGGCGATCGCATACTTCAACCCGATCACTGTCAGGCCAACGGAGTAAATGATGCTCAGTGCGAGCATGACCATAATCTGTCCACGCAGGAATGCGCCCAGCACGTCATCGGTATCGCGTGCCAGCTTGAATACCGTCTCACGATTCGAGCTGGGCACGAGCGCGCCGATTCGCTTCAGGATGAAATCCCAGTCACGCAATAAATAGAAGGTCAGTATCGGAATCAGGAACAGGCTCAGCACGGCGGCAAAAACGGCGCCGCCCGATTTCGTCAGGCTCAAGAATGCTTTGGCACCCCAGGTGCCGGCCATGTCACTGTAGCGCGACAGGAACGCGGCGAGACCGACATCGGCGTCGGGTGTAATGCCAAGGATATCGCTCGCCCACGGCAACCAGACTTGCTCAGCCTGCGCAACGATGCCAGGCAAAGCCTGCATCAGTGCCGAGACCTGCGTACGTATCATCGGCACAACCAGCAAAACCAGCAGCGCCAGGAACAGGAAGGTCAGCAGGAATACGGTGACGACCGCGATGGTGCGCGGGAAGCGGATCCGCTGCAGGCGATCGGCGAGTGGATCACCGATGTAGGCGAGTAATGCTGCCGCGACGAATGGCGTCAGTACCGGCGCCAGGAGGTACAGGAGCCACCCTGTCAGCGCAGTCGCGATCAGCCAGTTGATTCGGTTTTCGGAATGCATCTCTATTCCTTTGCGAGTGCGCGGTTGGTCCACGACCACACATAGTCGATGCCGCTAATGACTACCGTGATGAGTACGGCGGCACCCAGAATGGTAATGGTGATCGGATCCGGCCAGTCAAAGGCCGCCCGGCTAATGACGAAAAGAACCAGCAACAACTCGAGTGCGGTATTGAGTTTGCTGATGCGGGTCGGTTTGCCTTCGACGGGCCGTACCAGAAAATTATAAGCCATCGCCCCGCCAACGATGACGACGTCGCGCATGATGACGATCGCCGCCAGCCAGACGGGCAACAGACCGGCGACACTCAGGGCTACAAATGTGCCCGCTACGAGCAGCTTGTCTGCGATCGGGTCGAGTAATGCGCCCGCGCGCGAATCCCAGTCAAATCGCTTCGCGAGGTAACCGTCCAGTCCGTCCGAAAAGCCGGCGACAATAAACAGCAGCAAGGCTATGTCAGGGCGGCTGTTCAGCAGCAGCCAGAGAATCGGCGGAACGAGCGCGATGCGAATGATCGAGATCGCGTTTGGCAACCAGCTTAATGACATTCGTCTAGAAGTTTCTCAGTGGTGCACGGTACATGAAGTCGAGGGAACTCATTGCCGGAGTCGGTTCGAGACGCAGCGGTGCGCTGTAATCCGCCACCGGCATCAGGATGTCGCTGATCTCGAGTGTCCGGCGCAGGCGCGTCAGGCCGCCGCGCAGGCGGACCTCGTAGCGAATCTGGTCTCCGTTGACAGTGTGCACCTCGAAGTCTTCGATCAGACTCAAATTCTCGAGATATCGTTGTATCGTGCCGTAGGCGCGGACCGAGTTGATTCCGGCGACATTCAGGGTAACGGTTTCCACGGGCGCGTTGCCCGAAAACGCCAACTCGGCCGCCAGCGCATCGGCCAGCAAATGCACGGCGTTTTCCGGTTGGCCACTCCATTCCTCCTGCATGCCGCCAAAGTAGTAAGTCCATCGATTTCTTTGAATGGCGCCGGCCCGGACTCTGCCGACGAGAATCGAGGTTGCCTGGTAACGGCGCGACGCCTGTAGCAGTTGCTGGTCAAAGCCGCCCCAGATATCCGTGAAGCTGACGTTTCGCAAATCCTCCGTGTCCAGAAGCGGGAATGCGACGGGGATGCCGCGCCTCGAGGCAGTTTCCATCACGCGTTCGCGCAGCAAGCGATTGCGATCGATGGAGCGTGCCGCATCGGCGTTCCGTTCCGGATCATCCGCCGCAATTATCTCGCGCTCACCTCCTCCCCAGTCGACGGCGAGCCAAACCAGGGTCAGCGGTCGATCAGTGCCCCACACCGTCTCACCCGCGCGACGAAGAGCCTGCGCGATAGCGGCCCCGTCGTAGGAAACGGTCAATGTGTCGTCGACCCCCCGCCCAAACTGCAAGACATATCGCGCAGGATTTGGAAACAGCTCCTCGAGCAGTGGCGCATCTGCCGACAACTCGGACCCGGTGATACGCACGACAATTTCCCACAGCCCTCGCTTGTATGCCGCGGCCCTTGGGTCCTCCTCTTCCTCATCGAGCGTCACCTCGGCCGTATAAAGCGTCGCGACCTCGATCGCACAGACGGGCGTAGACGCGAAACCGAGCACCGCGAGAAAAAGCCAGGCAATTTCCTTATAAGTTGGTGAAACAGCAGTCATAAGTAATATCCGGAACCGGCGATTTTGCAAAGAGTGTTCCCCCGCTGGGGGCCAGGCACTATTATATCGCCCTCACAGAGAATGCCACTGCTCCATACTTAAGCACGGATGACAAATCCTCTCACCTATAAAGATGCCGGCGTAGACATCGATGCCGGTAATTCGCTGGTCGAACGTATCAAGCCGCTGGTCGCAAGAACCAGGCGCAAAGAGGTTCTTGCTGGCCTGGGCGGCTTTGGCGGCCTGTTCGCTATTCCGCCCGACCGCTATGAGGAGCCTGTGCTGGTGTCCGGAACAGATGGTGTCGGAACCAAACTCAAGCTGGCGCAAAAACTGCATCGCCACGACACGATCGGTATCGATCTCGTCGCGATGTGCGCTAATGACGTACTTGTGCTGGGCGCGGAGCCGTTGTTCTTCCTCGACTACTTCGGCTGCGGCCGACTGGATGTCGATACGGCTGCGGACGTTATCGCCGGCATTGCGAACGGCTGCGAACAGGCAGGCGCCGCGCTCATTGGTGGCGAGACGGCGGAAATGCCGGACATGTACGCCGATGGTGAATACGACCTTGCCGGTTTTTGTGTCGGCGCGGTCGATCGAAAAGACCTCAT
Organism: uncultured Woeseiaceae bacterium; assembly: GCA_964386685.1. Taxonomy (GTDB): domain Bacteria; phylum Pseudomonadota; class Gammaproteobacteria; order Steroidobacterales; family Woeseiaceae; genus JACZWL01. The sequence continues at coordinate 4,947 of CAYLSX010000104.1, forward strand.
CGACGGCAGTACGATCGAAGCCGGCGATATCATCATCGGCATCGCGTCCAGCGGCCTTCACTCGAACGGCTTCTCGCTCATACGTCGCGTCCTGGAGATCGATGATAGAAGTTTGATTGACGGTACGCCGGTGGCGGAATTGTTACTCGAACCGACGAAGATATATGTCAGGCCTGTACTCGCACTTATGAATGAAGTAACGGTTAAAGGACTGGCACATATCACCGGCGGCGGCATCAGCGAGAACCTGCCGAGGGCCCTGCCTGAGGGCATGCACGCCAGGGTCGACACAAATAGCTGGCAACAAGCGGCGGTATTCGACTGGCTGGCCGATACCGGCCGCATCGCGATCGATGAAATGCGGCGCACTTTTAACTGTGGCGTGGGCATGACCGTGGTGCTGGCACAGGACGAAGCTGACACGGGCGTGAAGGTCCTCACACAAGCCGGCGAAACCGCCTGGCTGATGGGCGAGGTTTTGGCGGGCGCAGGAGAGGTGGATTTCCGTTGACGCGACTGGCAATTCTGATTTCGGGAGGCGGGACAAACCTGCAAGCATTTTTGGATGCAGTCAGCGAAGGCTCACTAGCTGTCGAAATAGCGGTCGTTGTCAGTAACCGGCCCGATGCTTTCGGGCTGAGCCGCGCACGGCACGCCAACATACCAACCGAGTGCGTTCGAAACGAGGATTATGCCGACCGGGCGGCGTTCGACGAGGCGCTGGCAAACACGCTGTCACGTTACGAACCCGACCTCCTGATACTGGCGGGCTTCATGCGCATATTGACCAGCGCATTCGTCAAACGCTTCGAAGGAAGAATCCTCAACATTCATCCGGCGCTGTTGCCGAAATATCCGGGACTGAATACACACCAGCGTGTTATCGAGGCCGGAGAGAAGTGGCACGGCAGTACAGTGCATTTCGTCACCGAAAAACTCGACGCCGGACCGAGGATTCTGCAGGGCCGCGTGCCGGTTCTCGGCGATGACACGGAAAGCCTGCTTTCAGCCCGTGTTCAGGCCGTCGAGCATAAGATCTACCCACAAGCTGCGGCCCTTTTTGCGAACGGGCGACTGGAGTTCAGGGATGGAGATTCCTGGCTGGACGGTTCCAGGCTGGAGGAACCCGTACAATTCAACGGCGATGATTAATATGCGGCATTTGATTTTCCTTTTTATTGCCTTGTTGTCCGCGCCTGCGCTGGCGCTCACGCCGTATACGGCTGTCTACGAGGGTAAAGTCAGTGGATTGAAGGCCGAAACGCAAACAACACTTTCGGCTGACGCATCTGGTCGTATGGAGTTTCGTTCGGTAGCAAAAGCGCGCGGCATGGCTCGCATTTTCAAGAGTGACCCGATCATCGAGTACACGGAGTTTGAGATGATCGATGACAGGATCAATCCAATCGAATACCACTACCTTTTCAACAGCAGCGGCAGCAAGAGGAATTCCTGGATCAAATTCGACCGGGTCAACATGATCGCGCAGAGTATGTATAAGACCGAGACGGTCGAACTGAACATTCGCTCGGACCATGTCGATCGCTCACTTGAATTGCTCGTGTTTCGCACGGACCTGATGGCGGGAAAAGCCGCCGACAAGTATGCCTACATTGACCGCAATACTCTGCGCGAGGCGGCATATGAACTCCTTGGCCCCGAAACGATCCAGACAAAAGCCGGAAAATTCGACACGATCAGGTATCGGCGTCAGCGTGTCGGTTCATCCCGCCACGCCATAATCTGGCTCGCACCGGATCTCGAATACCTGCCCGTGCAAATGCAGCACTTCAAGGGCGACAAAGCGACTGGAATCGTTGTTTTGAAACACTACGCTTTGGGCAGCGTTACTCCTCGTTGACCCTGGTACTTGCCACCGCGATCGCGGTATGAGGTCTCGCATTCCTCGTCAGATTCGAGGAACAACATCTGTGCGACACCTTCGTTTGCATAAATCTTTGCAGGCAGCGGCGTTGTGTTGGAAAACTCCAGCGTAACGTGGCCCTCCCATTCCGGCTCCAGCGGTGTGACATTGACGATGATGCCGCATCGCGCATAGGTCGACTTGCCGAGGCAGATCGTCAATACGCTTCTCGGGATCCTGAAATATTCGACCGTTCGCGCCAGCGCAAAAGAATTCGGCGGGATGATGCAGACATCACTCTTTTTATCGACAAAACTCGATTCGTCGAAGGACTTCGGATCGACCAATGCCGACTCGATGTTGGTAAAGATCTTGAATTCGTCCGAGCAACGAACGTCGTATCCATAACTCGAGGTCCCGTAGGAGACGATGCGCTCGCCATCCTGCTCCCTGACCTGGGCCGGTTCGAACGGCTCGATCATCCTGTGTTCTTTTGCCATGCGCCGAATCCAGCGGTCGGACTTGATGCTCATTAACTGTCCTCGACCACGATTTTGGG
>CAYLSX010000105.1:0-7327 GCA_964386685.1 uncultured Woeseiaceae bacterium
GCCTGCATTTCGATATTGCCGCCGCTCTTGAAATCCAGCGGTTTGGCAAAAGGAATATCGACCGCAAAACTTCCGCTCAACTCGTAGTCGAGGTCACGGCTCATGCCGGATCGAATCAGTGACGATATATTGGAAGATGTTTTTAGTAGGTCCAGTTGCACACTGATTGCGAACACGCCGTTGCCTTTCGATGGTACGGTAAAGTTGCCCTGGGTCTCACCACTTGCGAATTGCTGTTCGCCAAGCCGTACACGATAACGCACCGACTTTATCGGTAGAGGAAATGGATTGGGGTTACTGACGTCAAAGCTGAGCAAGAAGGTTTGACCACTGAAGTCAGCACTTGTGATCTCGATACTCGTGAGGTTGACTTGCGGGGAACTGATTAGCGATCCCGTTCCGGCGCAGGCTGATATAGCGGCAATCGCAAGCAGCGATATAGTTCCAGCAGCAATGGTTTGTAGATTCATATCCACCTCCCGATTCGCTCCGCTCAATGAAGCTCCTGCCCCGGCTCTCCCCAGCGCGCACCGATGAGCATCCACTCATCGTCGCCCTTCTCCAGCTCCAGCGCGAACTGGTAAGCATCGGCGTTTATGCCCAGCGCACGTGTCGTCATTCCGACGCCAGCGGCTGTTACCAGAATCTCGGCGGCCGTCTCATCGATGACCGTCATTTCGTCAATCTTCATGACCAGTTCCACCGATTTCTGTCGCAAGAAATAGAACCGCAGGAGCTTGTTTACGGAGTCCTTGTCGTTGCCCCTGCCGTCTGCGTAGTTCTCCGAGATCATCGCTACAAGACCACGCCGGTCCAGGTCCTCGGCGGCGGCCTCCGCATCGGCGAGCCATTGGCGCAGGGCCTCTTCTGGCCCGGTCGCGGGGCCCCCGCAAGCAGCCAGCATCACGCATATCATGCATACAGTGATCAAACGCATAGAGCCGACTCTTATTTAGTGCTAAAACACACTATGATCGGTTGGACTCGCTCCATTCTGTGACCTGGTTCGCATATCGCACCGAAGCTCCAGGCCATCGACTGTAACCTCTAAATGGTGGTGTGATATGTCTGTAAAACTTCTAAGCGAAAGCATGGATGCGACGATTACCGATGATGACCAGATTCGCATCGACGCGATTCTTTCCTTCTGGTTCATGGAGCAGACGCTCAGCGCCCCGCAAATCGACGGGCGCATGGATACGTGGTTCGGAGAAGACCCCGTGTTCGATGAGGAAATAGCCAAGGAGTTCGCAGAGGATGTCGAAAACGCATCGGAGGGCAGACTCGATCACTGGGCGCACGAACCGAGAGGCCGATTGGCGCTAATTCTGTTGCTCGATCAGTTTCGCCGGAATATTTATCGCAACTCCGCCGAAGCCTTCGAGAAGGACAAAGCAGCTCTCAAGCTTTGCGTGGAAGGCGCGATGGAGAAAAAGGACAAGGGCCTGGCCCCAATTCACAAGGCATTCTTTTATATGCCGCTGCAACACGCAGAGTCGCGCAAGGTGCAGGCAAAGTCTCGCGTGATTTACCAGCGCCTCGCCGAGGCTGTGTCGCCGACTTACAAAGAGACCTTCGAGACCATTGCCCAGTTCGCCGAATTGCACGCCGACATAGTCGAACGATTCGGCCGCTTCCCTCACCGCAACAAACTTCTGGAGCGCGAGAACAACCCGGACGAGGAAGAATATCTGACCAGCGACGGCCCGGATTTCGGCCAGGGCTAGACCAGACGCTCGCGTGAGATGCGGATATATCGACGCGTTAGCAAAATCGCAGCAACCGTCAAGCCCAGGACGAAGGCCGCCCAGGTGTATTCAGGCGGAAGGCGATAGGTAATGGCGGCCAGATAGGCCAGGGGAAACGCCAGAAACCAGTACGCGAATATGTTGATGAGCATCGGCACACGCGTGTCCTTGTAACCGCGCAACGAGCCCGTCGCCCCGATCTGCACACCATCCCCAATCTGAAATATCGCAGCTATCAACAATAGACTTACCGCGATTGCCTGCACAGACGAATCGTTCGTATAGAGCCTGACTACGGCGTCCCGGAACACCAGCATAAATATCGCGGTGCAGGTCATGAATACGCCGCACATGGTTATACCGATGCCGCCGGAAAATCGGGCGGCTGCGGTGTTGCCGGCGCCCAACGCATGGCCGACGCGAATCGTCGAGGCGGAACTAAGCGCCAGCGGAATCATGAAGGTCGTCGCGGCGAAGTTGATTGCGATCTGGTGTGCGGCGGCAATACTCGCTCCGCGTGTCCCCATGAGAATGGCTACGGCCGAGAACAAGCCTGCTTCGGCTGTGATCGTAAGCGCGATTGGTATACCCAGCGAAAGGATTTCCTTGATGATTGGAATCCTAATGGGCGCGACACGAGCGAATATGTCTAGCGGCCGATACCTTGGATGCAGATACAAGTATGTTCCGAGACCGATCATGATCAACCACATGGTTATCGCGCTCGCCCATCCGCAACCGACCGCGCCGAGCGCGGGTGCACCAAAGTGCCCGTACATCAGTACGTAATTCAGAAACACGTTGCACACCAGTGCGAACAGCGACGAATACATGATTGGGCGGGTATCGCCAATGCCCTCGCTGGTAAAGCGGAACGCCAGGAATGCACAAATAGCTGGCGCACCGAACATGATCGCGCGAACGTAGCCAACGGTCAGGTCGCGAAACTCGGTCGCGATGCCGACGAAGCGCAAAGCGGGTTCGACGAACGCCTGAGCCAGCGCGAAGATCGATACCCCGAGCACCACGCCCAACCAGAGCCCCTGTCGCGTATATCGTCCGATCAGCGATGGATTGCCGGCGCCAAAATGCCGTGCGGCAATCGGTGAAATCGCCATCGTAAGCCCAAGCATTACCGTGAAACCAAGAAACCAGACGCTGCCACCAACGGCGACCGCCGCGAGCGACTCTGCACCCAGACGCCCGGCCATCACCGCATCGGCGAACTGCATGCCTACAATTGCCAGGTTATTGACGATCAACGGGCCCGCCAGACGCAGTAGCGCCCTGACTTCCTGTGGCCAGTTGTCAGTGGGAGTAAAAGTTGTCATTGATCAAGCGTCGTCGCGAAGCCGGACTGTAGCACGTGCGCCTTATGTTCAATGCTTGCAATAGTGTAGAGTTGCGCACGGCACACTCATTGAATATCGGAGACACGTATGTTGCACGATGGGCAATCCACTCGAGTAGCGGTAGTAGGAGGCTTGAGAATTCCCTTCTGTCGCGCCCATTCGATATATCGAGGCTGTTCCAACCAGGACATGATGACGGCCACACTGACGGCCCTGATCGACAAGTACGATCTCAAGGATCAGACACTGGGGGACGTTGCACTTGGGGCGGTCATAAAGCATTCGAAGGACTGGAACCTCGCCAGGGAATCGGTCATCGGCAGTGGACTGTCGCTGAAGACGCCCGCCTTCGATCTTCAGCGCGCTTGCGGCACCAGTATCGAAGCCTGCATTCAGATCGCCAACAAGATAGCACTGGGACAAATTGACTCCGGCATCGCCGGCGGGACAGACTCCATTAGCGATGCGCCGATCGTGCTTCGGGAGGGGCTTCGCCGCATTCTGCACGACGTCCACGGCGGCAGATCCGCGATGCAAAAAATCATGCCCTGGTTTCGGCTGCGCCCGACTCATTTGCTTCCCGAGTTCCCGGGTGTCACGGAACCGCGCACGGGCCTGTCCATGGGCCAGAGCATGGAAATCACCGCACAGGAGTGGAAGGTACCGCGCGAGCATCAGGACCAGCTTGCACTTACCAGTCACCAGAAGGCCGCCAAGGCCTTCGACGAAGGCTTTTATGACGACCTCGTCGTTCCGTTCAGGGATGCCGAAGAAGACAACAACATTCGCAGAGATACGAGTTACGAGAAACTTGCCAAGCTGAAGCCTGTTTTTGCCAAAGGCGAAGAGGCAACGATGACGGCAGGCAACAGCACGCCGTTGACCGATGGCGCTGCAGCGGTGATGCTCGCCTCGGAGCCCTGGGCGAAACTAAAAAATGTTCCCGTCATCGCCTACATTTCTCATGTCAACGTTGCGGCCGTAAACTTCATCGGCGCGGACGGTCTTTTGATGGCGCCCGTATTCGCAGTCTCGGACATGTTGAAAAAGGCAAATCTTCGCTTGCAGGACTTCGACTTTTACGAGATTCACGAAGCGTTTGCTTCGCAGACCATCGCGACGCTGAAAGCCTGGCAGTCGGAGCAATTCTGCCGCGACCGGCTCGGCCGCAATGAGCCGATGGGTCCGATCGAGCTCGCTAGACTCAACGTAAAAGGGGGAAGCCTGGCCATCGGTCATCCCTTCGCTGCAACTGGCGCCAGAGTGATCGCCACGATGGCAAAACTGTTGCACGAAAAGGGTTCGGGTCGCGGTCTGGTGTCAGTTTGCACGGCGGGCGGCATGGGCGTAACCGCAATCCTGGAAGCAGCCTAAAGCCGACCCTGTGGGCCTTAGCGAAATACTGGCGACAATCAACGCCGTTCTCTGGAACGAGACCTGGCTTTACATCATTGTCGGTACCGGGATTCTGTTCACGATCTGGAGCGGCTTCTCACAATACAGAGCGTTGACACACGGGCCGTCCGTCGTTCGCGGAGTCTACGACGATCCCGATGATCCGGGCGCTATCAATCACTTCCAGGCTCTCTCCGCCGCCCTGTCGGGCACGGTCGGACTCGGCAATATCGGCGGTGTAGCGCTTGCGATAACGCTGGGTGGGCCGGGAGCAATTTTCTGGATGTGGGTCGTTGGTTTTCTCGGCATGTCGATCAAGCTAACCGAAGTCACATTGTCGATGCTTTACCGGAACACCGACGATCCAGGGAACCCGCATGGTGGCCCGATGTGGGTCGCTGACAAAGCGGTCGCCCATTTGAAGCCGGAGCTCAAATGGCTCGGCAAATCAATCGCAGTTGTTTTTTGTATTTGCCTGCTCATCTCAGCCTCGACCGGCGGAAACATGTTCCAGGCATGGAATATTGCCGAAGTCACTAACGAGTATTTTAGCGTTCCGGGTTGGGTGAGCGGCACCATACTGGCCACGCTTGTCGCCGGGGTCATCATCGGCGGTATCAAGAGAATTGGCAAAGTCGCCGGCACATTGGTGCCGTTCATGGTCACACTGTATCTCCTCGTCGGCTTCTACGTGCTTTTCCTCAACTTCGAAAAAATACCGGCGATGTTTGCACTGATTATTACCAATGCTTTTACACCGGCAGAAGCGAGCGGCGCATTTATCGGTGGTACGGTCGCGTCTGCATTTCTATTTGGGATGAAGCGCGCCGTATTTTCCAACGAAGCCGGTCAGGGATCGTCACCGATCGCCCACTCGGCGGTGAAGACTGATGAACCCGTGCGCGAGGGCATCGTTGCGGGACTCGAACCGTTTATCGACACGATTGTCGTCTGCACTTTTACTGCGCTGATCATTCTCGCCACTGGAATCTGGAACCGCGGCCCGGACGTGATGTTTACGAGCATGCCTGAAGCGACACAAACGGAATCCGGCTGGCAATTCGAGACGGCAGCAGCACCGTACGGCGAATGGCAGGACGGTGAGGTCGTGACCCTTGTCGTCAGCGCCGGTGAAAATGCGGTGACCGGCCAGGTATTCCACCGCATCGACGGCGTTGTTAATGCCCGTGAATCGGAATTCCTTATCAACTGGGACGTTCTCGATGACCCTGTCAAACCGGAGATCGTCGCCGGTGGGCTGTACAAAACCTATGTCGGCGCCACCCTGACTGCCAAAGCGCTCGACTCTGTGACGCCCGGGCTCGGTAAGTGGCTCATCACGGTCGCTTCCTGGCTATTCGGCATCTCGACCATAATCGCCTGGGCGTACTACGGCGAACAGGGAATTTTTTATCTTGCCGGCGAGAAGGGCGTGTTGCCATTCAAGCTGATCTATTGTGGCCTGACGTTTCTCGCGACACTCGGACACATTCGGACTGCCGCTGACCTGGATAATATGACGGGCATCGGCCTCGGCGTCATAATTTGGGCGAACCTGCCAATTTGCTGGATCTTCGGCTATCAGGCCATGCGCGCTTACAAGGACTATGTGCGCAGACTCAAAGACGGTCGCATGGGTCCGGATCACCCGCCTCCGAGCATTGAGGATCTGCTTTCCGGCAAGGATATCGAACGGTCTTAAGCTTCGTCCTCTCCGCTCTTTTGCCGCCGCGCTTTTTTGTGAAGCAGATCCAGCGCCTTGTCCAGGCGTTCTTTTGCCTGCGCCGTGACTCCGCCACGGCGGTACTCGTCGACGACATACGACTCTACCCGCGAGACCATTGCGTCGACGTCCTCGACAGGAAATCTGTCTTCGTCCGATGGCGAACCATGAAGATGCGATGCCGCACCGAACAGATTTATCCAGCGTTCGCTTCTGCGGCCGATCCTGAGCAAGTCGTAAAATTCCGAACTGGGTTCTCGACCGCCTTTGACCAGGCTCACAATACCGGTTATCAAAGAGATGGGCAGGAGCAGCAAATCACGAAAACCGTCAAAAAGAAGTTTGATCTGGAACACGGCGACATCGCGGATCAAAGTCCATCTGTCGGGCCCGTCGGGTTTTTTCGCTTCTTCAGATTCGATGCTCATCGATCACCATCCACAATGACGAATGAATATAGCATGCTGCACGCTAGCGTCAGTTCCAGTGATTTAGTATTGTTACTCAAGCACTTAGCCGATATGAATGCGACCAGGCCCTGATATGACGCCCTTTGAATCTTCGCCCGAATACGAACACGGACTTCCGGAGTCCCTGGGCGTTCTAGTCGTCAACACCGGCACCCCTGACGCACCGACGCCCCAGGCCGTTCGCCGATACCTGAAGCAATTTCTTTCGGATCCTCGTGTAATAGAAATCCCTCGCCTTTTTTGGTGGCCCGTACTATACGGCTACATTCTTCGCACGCGCCCCGAACAGTCCGCTGCCGCCTACAGAAAAATATGGACGGACCAGGGCTCACCACTCCTGCTGCACTCGAAAGACATTGCAGACTCGCTGCAGGAAAAACTCTCCGCGCGTCTGTCCGGAGCAACGCATGTAGCGCTGGGGATGTCTTATGGCAGCCCGTCGATCGAAAGCGCGTTGGACAGCTTGAACCGGCAATACATCCGGCGACTACTGGTGCTTCCCCTTTATCCTCAGTATTCGGGCCCTTCAACTGGTTCCGTATTCAACTCTGTAACTTCGTTACTGCAGCGCCGGCGCTGGGTACCCGAGATGCATTTCATCAATCATTACCATGATTCGGCAGGCTATATTGCAGCGCT
>CAYLSX010000106.1:0-1445 GCA_964386685.1 uncultured Woeseiaceae bacterium
ACATCGGTCGCGTCATAGCGCGGCCTTTTGTCGGTTCCAACAACGCCGACTTTGTGCGCACGGGCAATCGGCGTGACCTGACGACGCCGCCACCAGCACCAACTGTGCTCGATAAACTGGTCGACAGCGGTGGTGAGGTGATCAGCATTGGAAAGATTGCGGACATTTATGCGCACCAGGGCGTAACGACGAAAATCAAGGCAACGGGCAATGCCGCATTGTTCGACGCGACGCTCGATGCTTTGGCAAACGCGCCGGATCGATCGATCGTTTTTACCAACTTTGTCGATTTCGACATGCTTTACGGGCATCGTCGTGATCCCGCCGGCTACGCCGAAGCGCTGGAGTACTTCGATAATCGCCTGCCGGAGTTACTCGAGATACTGAATGAGGATGATTTGGTGATTGTCTGCGCCGATCATGGTTGCGATCCGACCTGGGAGGGAACGGATCACACGAGAGAGCATATTCCGGTGCTGGCCTATGGCGCGGGAATGCCGGCAGGATCATTGGGCCAGCGCGACACGTTCGCCGATATTGGTCAAAGCCTGGCAGGGTTCTTTGGGCTGACGCCCATGCCGTACGGCGAAAGCTTTATTCAGCTCGACAACTAAGCCCCACAATCAAGGCATCGTCTGTAAGCGTGCTTGTCACAACGGCAAGCGCATACCTTCGCTCGCGAAGCGGAAACCGAGAGACGTGAGTAGTTTCTGCGCGTCACTGCCGTCAATCAGCAACGGGTTTGTGTGATTAAAGTGAATGAAGATGATCTTCGCTTTATCCGTTTCCGACAGCTCCGCGAATAGTTCCAGGCTCTCCTGCACATACGGATGTAGTATCTCGCTCATGTCCCGTCCGGGTAGTTCTCCGTCCGCGAAAAACGAGCCATCGAGCAGCGCGTAATCGACTTCCCGAACCAGGTCACGAATATCCGTATCCCATTTGCTCCACTTGTCGATATCGGGAATGAAGAGTGCGGATTTGCCCGGGCCGTTGATCCTGTAGCCAACGGTCTCGGTATATTCGTCTCTGTGTGGCACCTGAATGGGCACCACGGATAGCGCGTCGCTTAAGTCTATTTCCCGATCTGCTCTGATCGGTACCAGCTCGATGTTGCCGAGTCCGACGAGCTGGCTCCACGGGCCACTGGTGCTGAGAAAATTGCGCATGCGCGGCATGGCGAAGACCGGAATGCCGTCGGAGCCATCCGCCTCCCGGCCAAAATGCATCAACCCGGTGTAATGCCCCATATGGCCATGGGTAAGAAATATGCCGCCGAGTTCGTGGCTCTCATCGGGTGCCTCGACATGCAATCTGTAGAGCTGTTCGCGAATGTCCGGTGTTGCGTCGAAAAGATATTTCTTGCCGCGCCCGGTATCCACCACTGCAATGGAGGACGTCAGCCGCTTCAATGTCGGATCCTTCCAGGCCCTCATGCAGTGAGG
>CAYLSX010000106.1:1545-7315 GCA_964386685.1 uncultured Woeseiaceae bacterium
GCCGTAGCCATTGTTCGGCATCTTCTACTGTGCCAAAGACGGCGACCGGCATACCGCGGTTGACGGCAACGGTCTCGCTAAATCCCAACAGGTCGCCCGCGTAAACATCGACATAAGCCATCGCATCGAATTCACCCAGCGCCTCCTTGCTGCCTTCAGACGCGATCATGAATACTTCCATGACGTCCAGGCGCGGCCCCTCGAGGCGCTCCTCGATAAGTACCCGGGAACAATCAAGTTTCGTACATGCCTCGCGCATTTCAGCTAGATAGGCAAGGACGTTCTCCTTGCTGTTCTCACCGGTTACGGTCACGTGCAAGTAGTCGGATTTTTTCTCGATGAGTATTTCGTATGACATCGGTCGAGATTTTCAATCGTTCCTCACTATAACCCCAATGCTCAGGCGTTTCTGAGCTTTGTCTTGCCGAAGAGAGCAAGAAAAATTCCGCCGAGAATTAACAGGCTCGAAACAATCAGGCGTAAAGAGATGGATTCTGACAGAAAGAGTATTCCACCGGCGGCCGCCAGGACCGGTACAGAGAGCTGCACCATGGCTGCCTGCATGGAACTGATCGATTGCAGGGCCGTGTACCACACGGCGTAACCGACACCCGAGGTAATGGTGCCCGAAAGAATCGCCAGTACGACTCCGTTAGTCGTCAGATGCAGGTCCTGCAGGCTGAACGCGGAGACGATCAGAACCAGCGGTACGCTTCTGACGAAATTGTAGGTTGTGCCGGCCAGTGCGAATGACTCGTTTCGACCTCGAAGCGAGTAAATACCCCAGGCGATGCCGGCGATTGCCATCAGCGCGGATCCACCGGGTGACGGCGCCGTCAGTCCTGGTGAAACCAGATAGACAAAGCCGCCGATGGCCAGAAGCCAGCCAATCCACTCGGCAACGGTCGGCCGATCGCCCGCCATCAGTGCGCCGGCGACCATTGTCGCCTGCACCATGCCGAACAGGATCAGTGCGCCAATGCCCGTGTCGAGGCTGATATAGGCGAATGAGAAGCATGCCGCATAGAGAAACAGCATTGCGGCGGACATCCAGCTGCCGTAGGACGCAGGCCGTGTGCCACGGCTGGTCGCACTCAAGATGATCAATAGTGCGATAGCACCGGATACCAGTCTGACCGTAGTGAAACTCGCTGCGTCGATCGAGCTATCGGCAAGCGCAAGCCGGCAAAGAACGGAATTGCCCGCAAATGCGACCAGCGCGAGTACCGTTAGTCCTGCGACACGCAAGCTGCCAGCATTTGATTCTGTCGTCATTCCGTCTCGTCATCGAGTAGCCGAGATGTGTCCGCGATTGACTTGTTGTACTGCATTCCGGATTGATACGCCTGCACTGCAGCGAACGAAGCAATCAGCGCGAGCAGCAACTCGGCCAGGAGCTGAAGGATTCCGATCTCGGGCAAATGTCCAAGCGCAAAGACGACCTCCAGCCAGAATAGTAAGGACACGGGTGCGAGGACGCCGAACAATATCCAGGCAATGGTTCGTTTGCGCTGAATCGCCTGCTGGCGTTCTATTGCCTCATCCAGTTTTCTCATTCTGAGTGCAGGGCGATCCTGTTTCCTTCGCTGTCGATTACAATGGCTCTGTGACCGAATTCGCCAATTGGATGGGTCGCTTCCTTGATGGTTCCGCCGCATTCCTCGACTGCAGCGACGGCGGCATCAAGTCGACCGTCGACATTGAAATAAAGCAGTGTGCCCTGATCGGATGGCTGAATTTCTTCGCTCTTGAAAACACAACCGGCGACTTCCCCTTCTCCGTGCGACATTACTGCAACGCCGGGAAATTCCTCAGAAATATCTACAGCGAGTACCTTCGAGTAGAAATTCATGGCCCGCTCCAGATCTAAAGCAGGGACGTCAAACCAAACGATACGATTAGCCATTTTATTGTCCGTTTATTTGTTTCTATTGGTCAATGATGTCTGAATCCTCAGCGCCAAGGATTTGGCTTCCTGAGTAACCCGTTTCGTGTCCACCGTAAGAATCGATCGATCACGCATCAGTATTTTGCCATCGACGATTACTGTGGCGACATCCTGTTCGTCGGCGACATATACAAGATGCGAAATGACATCATAGGTCGGCACGAAATGGACGTCGTCAAATGAAACCTGAATGAGATCGGCTTTCATGCCAACACTGAGCGCGCCGATCTGGTCACGCAGGCCGATGGCCTCGGCACCGCCGCTGGTTGCCATGGTCAAGACCGTCTGTGCCGAGAGCACCTCCGGATCCATGCGATCGACTTTTTGCAAGAATGCCGCCAGTCGCATCTCCTCCCACATGTCGAGGTCGTTGTTGCTGGCGGCACCATCGGTGCCCAGTCCAACGAGCACGCCAGCCCGCAGCATCTCCGTGACCGGCGAGACACCCGATGCAATTTTCATATTCGATGAGGGATTGTGAATCACGCCAACCTTTCGCTCGGCGAGCACCGGTATCTCGGCCTCGGTCGGCCATACGACATGTGCGGCGATAGTCTGGCCGTCGAGAAATCCTATCGACTCGAAAAACTCGATCGATGTCATGCCAAAGGTATCTTTCGAATACTGAAGTTCGAACGGCGACTCGGACATGTGGATACTGATCGCAACGCCGGCTTCGTTTGCCGCCGCCCGCGTCGCCTTGAGTTGATCCGCGTTCAGCGTGTAGTTGGCATGCGGGCCGAAGATGGGAGTGATACGACTGTTCTTGTCCTTCCATCGGCCGATGAATTCGAGACCTTTTCTGATCGAGTCACTGGCGTTCTCTGCGTCCGGACTTCGCTGGTCGATGACCGTCGCGGATACCATCGCACGCATGCCGCATGACTCGACGACCTCGGCGACAATATCCGGAAAGTAGTACATGTCGACGAACGTTGTCGTACCGCCGCGAATCATTTCCCAGCAGGCCAGTTCCGTGCCGATACGTACGAAGTCCGGATCTACGAACTCGACTTCGGCCGGAAAAATATAATTGTTAAGCCATTCCATTAAAGCCATATCATCGGCGACGCCTCGCAACAATGTCATCGCCGCATGCGAGTGGCCGTTGACGAGGCCCGGCATAACAATCCTGTTATCGCCTTTGATGTGCTCGGCAGCTGTGTATTTCGAATTGATGTCCGCGGTGGATGCGAGGGCGATAATAAAGCCATCCTTGATCGCAACTGCGCCGTCCTTGATAACAGACTGGTTCTCATCCATCGTGACGACATAGCTGCCCTCTACGATGATGTCCGCCGTTGGCGCCTCGCTCGCTTGCTCAGCCGGTGTGCAGGCCAGCAGAACCGCACAAATTGGCAAGTAAATGTAGGTGCCGGCCGACGATGGCGAGCCTTTTTTCTTCGTCATTTTTTTGTCCTTCGGTCGTCGTTCAGGCATTCTACCCTATGCGCGAAGCGCTTCTGGCGGCGTCACCGATTGCAGGTCCCCGATCGTAAATACTTGAATCATAATGAAATAACAGAGAAGCCCATCAATATGTCGTCCCCGCATCGTAATACCTTGCCTACATTTTCGGCGCCGCCTGGCGGCAAGCTGACCCCGGAAATGATGGCCGCCTATAAGGAGGCGGGGGTCTTGATCCTCGAAAATTTCGTGTCCGCCGACGAATGTGCAAGTCTGCGCGAACAGGCACAAGTGCTGATAGACGAGTTCGATCCCAGCCAGGTGCAAAGCGTTTTTTCAGCAAAGGAACAGACGCAACTCAATGATCGGTACTTTTATGAATCCGGCGACAAAATCCGATTCTTTCTCGAATACGATGCATTCGATGAATCCGGCAATCTTGTTCAGGCGAAAGAGGACTGCCTCAACAAAATGGGTCATGCAATGCACGACCTCGATCCCGTATTTGAAAAATTTTCTTACCGGCCTGAGCTCGGAGAAATAGCCCGTAGCATCGGTATAGCGAATCCTGGCCTGTTGCAATCGATGTATATCTTCAAGCCTCCACGCATAGGTGGCGAGGTTCACTTCCATCAGGATTCGACGTTTCTCTATACCGAGCCCGAGTCATGCACCGGTTTTTGGTTCGCGCTTGAAGATGCAACAGTCGAAAACGGCTGCATGTTTTTCATGCCTGGCCAACATCGTGGACCACTGAAGCAACGCAATTATCGTATCAGCGAGCACGAATTCACGATCAAAACACTGGATGATGCGCCCTGGCCGGAAGATACAAAATTACCGGCTGAGGCTGCCACAGGAACGATGGTCATGTTTGACGGTCGCTCGCCTCATATGAGCAATCACAACACCTCCGACAAGTCCCGACATGCTTATACGCTGCACGTTATCGATCAGAACTGTCATTACCCCGAAGATAACTGGTTGCAGCGTGGCCCCGAGCTTCCGCTCCGCGGCTTTCCGCAGGCCGTTTGATGTTATTCGTTGACGTCATTCAAAAAAAGCGAGATGGCGAAGAGCTGACGACAGAGGAGATCGAGTTCTTCGTCAAAGGCCTCGCAGATTCCAGCATCCCGTCAGAACAGGTTGCGGCGTTGGCAATGGCGGTCATTTTCCGTTCGATGACGTTCGATGAAGCTGCAACATTAACCACCGAAATGGCGAACTCGGGGACGGTGCTTGAGTGGCAGTCCGCGGACCTTGGCGGACCCGTGATCGATAAGCACTCGACCGGGGGTGTGGGCGACAAGGTCAGTTTCCTGTTGGCGCCGATCGCAGCCGCCTGCGGTTGTTTCGTACCCATGATTTCAGGCCGGGGCCTGGGCCACACCGGTGGCACGCTGGACAAGGCCGAGAGTATACCCGGCTACAATGCAACGCCCGATTTCGACCTTTTCAGAAAAGTCGTCAAGTCGACCGGTTGCGCGATCATCGGTCAAACGGCAGATCTTGCGCCCGCCGACCGGCGGTTTTATGCAATTCGGGACGTGACCGCTACGGTCGAGTCGATACCTCTCATCACAGCGTCGATTCTTTCCAAGAAAATTGCGGCCGGACTTGAGGGTCTGGTGATGGACATTAAATTAGGATCCGGAGCGTTCATGCCGTCACTGGAGAGGGCGATCAAGCTTTCGAAGAGTATTATCGGTACGGCCGCAACTGCAGGGTTAAAGACGCACACGTTGATTACCGACATGAACGAAGTGTTGGGACAGACCGCTGGGAATGCGATCGAAATAATGGAGTCGGTCGAATTTCTCAAAAATGAAAATCGGGAACCGAGACTTAATGAAGCTGTTGTCTCGCTGTGTGCAGAAATGTTGATCGTAGGCGGCATCGAAAGCAAGCACGATGCTGCCCGGACAAAGGTCGAGTCAGCCATTACGTCCGGCGATGCCGCTGAGGTATTTTCCCGTATGGTCGCTGCATTGGGTGGCCCTGCTGATTTCATAGAGAAATATGCGGACTACCTGCCGACGGCATCGATCATCAAGCCCGTACATGCGGGCGAGACGGGCATCCTCGCGAAGGTCGATGCGCACGCGATCGGCAGCGCCATCATAGAGCTAGGCGGTGGACGCAAGGAACTCGGAGATGAGCTCGATTTGTCGGTTGGTCTTAGCGATGTCGCCTCGATCGGAGAGATGGTCGGCGCGGATCGGCCGTTGGCAATCATCCACGCTTCGAACGAGGACGATGCCGCACTGGCGGCGGAGATGATACGCGATGCCTGTACGATTTCGGCGGAAACGCCCGCAGACAGGCCTGTCGTAGTGGAAATTTTGACCGCTGAATAGTAGAGCGCGAATGGCTAATTGCCGGTATGCTTATCGGCAGAAACAACGATAAGAACAG
>CAYLSX010000107.1:0-7231 GCA_964386685.1 uncultured Woeseiaceae bacterium
ACCAGGTAACTCCATACGCGATCGATATTGCCGGGCAGCAGTCGTGTGAACTGCACGGTATCCGCTGCGATCAACTCCCCATATTGACTCATGTTCAGTCCTCCTCATCCCGGAGCGCCTGCTCCAGCTTGTCCAGTCGGCCCAACCAGTAACGGCGGACCTTTTGCAGCCATGCGTCGACTTCATCGAGCCCGTCATCGCTCAGGCTGTAGATGCGACGCTGTGCTTCGGCGCGCACCGTCACGATGTCCGCGTCGCGCAGCACTTTCAGATGCTGGGAGACGGCAGGATGACTCATCTCGAACTGCTCGGCAATCTCGCCAAAGGCGCGCTCGCCCATGCAGAGTGACTCGATGATCTGCCGTCGTGTCGGGTCGGCCAGTACGGTGAATGTGTCCATGGCCGCATATAATAAGTGATTACTTAATTAAGTCAACCCTTATTTAATGATTAATGCGGGTGCGAGCCTCATTGCCTTGGCGCAGCTGATTCTTGATCTGACTTTAAGTTTGATATGTTACTTGTTGACTTCTCGATATATTCCCTTCGTGCGGTGTCACTCTTCGCTGTTGCGCTTGCGTAAGCGGCTCGCGTGCGTCCCTGCCAATCGGAGATAGCGCCCTCTTCGAGCGCTGGCTGTCGCTGTGCCATCAAAGTAAGGCTGAGAGGCAAGCTTCTGTTACATTCTGGTTCAAATAACTAAGAAAGCGGTGTGACTATGGAACCTACCTTGAAGTTTTTCGGCGGGCGGCTGGGTGCCGCGGTGCCATTAATATTCTTCGTCATCTGGGCGATATCGATATCGGTTGCCGGCACACCGAGCGAATATGGATTAATTCTGGGGATGGTCGGTGGGATCACCCTGGGCATGCTGTTGTGTCGAAGCCGCTGGGCCGACTATGCGGATGCCGTATTCGCTGGTATGGCGAATCCTGTGGCGACGGTAACGATTATTGCCTGGTTCTGGGCGGGGATGTTCGCGCAGGTCTTAAGAGTCGGTGGTCTGGTCGACGGACTGGTCTGGCTCGGCGGCGAGTCGGATGCGACGGGTGGCTTCTTTGTCGGCGCGACGTTTGTGCTGGCGGCAACGTTTGGCACTGCCGTTGGTACCGGTTACGGCACCACAGTGGCGTTTTGCACCTTGATGTTTCCTGCCGGGGTGATTCTTGGCGCCGATCCGGTATGGCTGTTCGCCGCAATTTTATCCGGCGCGGCTTTCGGCGATAACCTGGCGCCGGTGTCCGATACGACGGTCGTTTCGGCGACCACTCAAGAGACTGATATCCCGGGCGTCGTTCGCTCGCGTGTCAAATACGCGGCGATTGCCGCGCTGCCGTCAGTTGTGCTTTTTACTGCATTCGGTGGCGCCGGCGTGGAAGCCGATCATGGTCGCGCGGCAGAACTGCTCGCCGCAACGGCATCGCCCGACGGCCTGGTACTGCTCATACCGTTCGCGCTCGTGATCTATCTGGCGCTGCGCGGCTACCACATACTCGTTGCATTGACCTGGGGCATTGCCACGGCAGTTTTGTTTGAATTGGTGCTGGGACTCGCCCCGCCCGAAGCCATTCTTTTCTTCGACCCTGCAACCGATACGGTCGGCGGCGCACTGGTCGACGGCATTGCCGGCTACGTCGGGCTGTCGATTCTCATCTTGCTGATTGTCGCCGGCGGTCATCTGATGCGGCTCGGCGGTGCGCAGGATGCGTTGATCGACGCACTGAAGAAGTTCGCGCGGGATTCGGTATCGCGGGCTGAGGCCGCTATGTGGGGCATCGTCTTCTCGCTGAATGCCTTTATCACCATCAATACGGCCGCCGAGATTGCTGCCGGTCCTGTCATCTCCAGCCTGGGCAAGCGCTTTAAGCTGCACCCGTACCGGCGTGCCAACATGCTGGATGCCGTGACATCGGCGATCGGCTATATCTTCCCGTGGGGCGGCGGTGTGTTGATTGGTTATTCGACGATCCGCAATCTGGAAAGCGAATATGACTTCATACAGGCGGTGCCACCGACGGAAGTCTGGCCATTCGTGTTGCACGGCTGGTTCCTCGCCGCAGTGATGCTGATTGCTGCGCTGACGGGATTTGGACGAACGTTTGAGGCTGCTGACGGATCCGAGACGAAGACGCCACCGGAAAATCTTTCGCCGTGATCTACTCCGCAGGTGCTCCGTATTCCTCTTCGTAGGGTTCACGATCGATTACGATCAACTCGCGGTAGTTGCCCAGCATTTGCCAGGTACCCGTGAATCCCTTCGGAACAACCAGGTAATCCCCTGCGACGAACTCCTGCGGCTCGCCGCCAGTTGGCGTCATGATCAACTTGCCGCTTAGTATCGTGACGAACTCGTCGTAGATAAACGGATCGTCGAACAGGAACGTGGCAGGATCGTCCTCGTAGACTTCCACAATCAGCTGTTCGCCATAGTGAAGCACTTCTCCGCGAGGTCGGTGATTGCCTTCCAGAACGTCTTCGGGATCCATAAATTGTTCTTCGGCTGGCAGGTTTATGCCCGCAAGTTTGCTGGGATCTAACTTGACGGCTCTGACAACCTTTGTCTCGTCTGCCATGACGGGCATACTCGCAAACAATGTTGTGCCCAGCACGATTCCCACGCTCAAACTTCGCAAACAATCCATGCAATGATTCATACTCCGAACTCCCGCTACTAATCCTCGGCCAAAGCCTATCAGACATCAGGTAGGCATGTGCTGCCCTGCCAATCCAAGCACGCTGACTATGACCCGAATACTAAGAATTACAGCACTGATTATCGCCGGCGAAATGATTTTCGCACTGCCGTTTGGCACGCAGCGGTTTTTTCGCCCGACGATGCTGGAGGCGTTCAATATTACGAATACACAGCTTGGCGACATGTTTGCCGCCTACGGCGTCACGGCCATGCTGTCTTACCTGCTCGGTGGCCCGTTCGCCGATCGCTACCCGGCACGATCTCTAATGATGGTGTCGCTGGTGCTGACCGGCATTGGTGGCCTGTACATGATGACCTTCCCCGGTGTCTTGATGATGACGGCGTTGTACGCATACTGGGGCGTGACGACGACGTTTCTGTTCTGGGCCGCACTGATCAAGGCAACCCGGGACTGGGGTGGTTCGAGCTCTCAGGGGATCGCGTTTGGCATCCTCGACGGTGGTCGCGGTCTGGCGGCAGCCATCTTCGCAGCGATCGCGGTTGCCATTCTGGCGCTTTATCTGCCGACCGAGTCATCTATGGTCACGGATGTCGAGCGTCGGGCGGGGCTCCGAGTCGTTATCCTTTATTACTCGTTAATTGCGTTTATCTCTGCCGGCATTGTCCTGTTTGTTTTTCCCAAGCAGCAAGATGTTGTCCAGCATCGACGCAACCCCTTTGCTGGCGTGCCCGAGGTGCTTCGCAGGCCGTTGATCTGGGCGCAGGCGGGCGTCATCATCGCCGCGTACTGCGGATACAAAGGGCTCGACAATTACTCGCTATATTTTGTGCAAGTGCTCGGTATGCACGAGATTGATGCCGCCAGACTCGCAGCCTACATGGCGTACGTTCGACCGGTCGCATGTGTCGTTGCGGGACTTGTTGCCGATCGCTTCGATTCCGCACGCTCGATACTCGTAATGTTCGTCATCATGGTAGCGTCCTACAGTACGCTCGCAGTCGTCACGCCCGAATCAACTACGCTTGGAATTATTTACGCAAATCTGTTTGTAACGATCTTCGCCGTGTTCGCATTACGCGGCATTTACTACGCGTTACTGGAAGAAACTCGCACGCCTAAGCATCTGACCGGCGCATCTGTCGCCGTGATTGCGTTTGTCGGCTATACACCGGAGATATTTTTCGGGCCGATCACCGGCCGCATCCTGGATGCGAACCCGGGTGTGCAGGGACACCTGAACTACTTTGCATTCCTCACCGGTGCCGCCGTTCTCGGCATCATCATGACGACACTCTTAATATGGCTGAAGAAAAGGCAGCGCGCCAGGCACGAGACTCTGTCGTATTCCGTGGAAACCTGACAGATTAGTCCGGCAACTATTCTTAGCTGATGCTGGTCGCGATCAAAAAAGTGTCGCTCGAACGTTGAAGCTCCAAAGAGCCATCGTGATGGCGATGTACCAGGCAGCCACCCTGTCGTATTTCCTATTTTTGACACCAATACCGACTGCCGTAATCGCTGCATAGTGACTAACGTAAGCGATGTAATACAGTTCTGTCGCCCACTGGTCACGGATCAGGCTGACCAAGATATCCAACAGGCACATGATTGTGAAAGTCGACAGAAACCAGGTCCGGTTTGTCTCGAACATCGCGCGATAGTCAACATCGTCCGCGAGACGGGGCGGGTACAAGGCCAGTGCCAGGGTGTACAGGGAGGCCGTCCACAGGATGACCGTGAAGAACACGGCGAAGGTCCATGCGTCAAATTCACTAAAGAGCCGGAACACCCACCAGTTCAGGATGAGCACGAAAAACACCGTTATCGTCCAGGCTACGTGAACAGAATCCATCTTGTTGACGCGTCGAAAATGAAATGCACGTCCAAGACCGCCTAGCAGATGGGTTAGTCCCAGGCCCAGGACAATGGATACGAGCACTGAGATAAATTCGAATTCGGTCATTTCTTGTTATTCTTCAAGTAATCGAGCCCGACACAGTGTATACCAACGTGGGCACCTGCCCGTATTGAAGCGCATGGAATCTGATGTAGAGTTTGATAGGTTCGGTGCCTATACGGCAGGCTGATAGCCACGACTTGTAAATGCAAAATAAGCTGCAGGACAGGCTGAAATGGCAGGTCATTGAATACCGCCTCCTGTAAATCGACTACAAGTGGCCGCTAACGCTATGAGTACGACTCTGGACGAATTTCTAAAGCGCAAATTGCTCAATGGCTGGAAGCTGTACTGGCTGGTAGCGGCACCCATATCGCTGGTGATGGTGCTCACCATGACACGCCTCGATCTCTCCAGCGCCGAAGCTGTCTCTTCGATGATTCAACTTTCGGTACGTTGTGCAGTGCCGTTGTTGTTTTTGGTCTTCGCTATATCAGCCTTGCAGGTGTTATTTCCCGGAACGTTTAGTCGCTGGCTAATACGCAATCGAAAATACATCGGGCTTAGTTTTGCGACAACAATGGGATGGCAAGGATTTTTTATCCTGTGGCTGGTGGGAATACATACCGAGTATTACGTTCGTGAAGTCTATGTGTTCACCGATGTCGTTGAGGGCGTGTCTGGCTACGCATTCCTGCTCGCGATGGTGCTGACATCATTCGAGTTCGGTCGACGCCATTTGACGCCAAGACAATGGAAGCTCCTGCACCGTAGCGGCATTTACTGGCTGTGGTTCTATGCCTGGAGTGTGTACTGGTTCAACCTCTTCTACTATGAAGGGCCGGCGGTTCCACTTGACTACGTTTACTACTGGGCCGGTTTTCTGGCCTGGTGTCTGCGACTTGCTGCATGGAGCAAAAAACGCTCGCGACAAACGGCATTACAAGAGCCGGCTTAAAGATGTCTCGTTGTGCATAAGTAACAGGAATCGAAAGCTTGCAAGATAAGACAACACAATCAAATTCCAGCGGGATCGGTAAGTTAATACTCTTGCTAGTTGGCGTTGTGGCGATAGCAATTGGCTTGATTGGCAGTAGTTTGGGTGCAGCCTGGAGCCCACAAGTTTATGAGTTCTTATTTGGCTTTAAAGTAATAAATTTTATTGATATTTTTACGCCGTATTTCCCGATGGTGCCGTTTTACCCCCTGTTCATCATGATTTTGGGTGCATTATTGATTATCAAATCGAAAGGCTGAGTTATTTATTATCGTTCAATGGCTTACCACAGCCTGTTTGATCCGGGTAAACTGGCGAAACAGTCATAGACGCTGAATCCCGGCAGGATGACGTGATGCAAATCAAAACAACGGTATTCGCCTTAACGCTGACGATTGCTGCAAGCGGCACGCTGTTTGCGAGCGAGATTTACAAGCGGATCGATTCAGACGGTACTGTCCACTATAGTGACCTCCCGACCGTCGGCGCGGAACACCTCTCGATACGGTCGCGACCGACGAACCCCGAGCGCGTTGAGGCGCGAGTGCAGAGCCGGGTCGGTGATCAGGCTGTAAGCGCGGAAAGAAAAGCGAATGCGCCGCAGGGACCGACCGCGGGAGAACTACGTGCGGAAGCCCGTGAGCGGGACGAAAAATGCAATAAGTACAGGGACCAGCAGGCGAAGTTCACGCGGAATCGCCGTATCTACAAAATGGAGGACGGCGAGCGAGTCTACTACGACGAAGCGGAGATGCAGGCCGCCCGAAGTGGAGTGGACGATCAGGTTCAGCAGTACTGCAACTGATCCGCGAACGGTAGTTTGGGGTCCGACCTAAACAAACTTGCTATGCGTGTAAGGAAATGACGCTGCAGCGATGAAAGTAGGTCTTAAATTTCTGGCAAACCTCGATGAGCCTCTCGTCTACATTCCATCCAAAGGTGGCGATGACGAGACTGAACACGTGGGTAACTTCGCGTCGCAGGAAGTGACTGTTCACGATGGCCGCCAGGACAAACACTCTTCCAGTCTCGATGTCGAAGGCTTCAAACTCGTGCGACATTCAACTGCGGTTGAAGACTTCTACGACGAAGCGCAAATCGAGTCGCCTTATCATGACGAAGTAAAAGCCTTGCTGACAGAGATGACGGGCGCGGCACGTGTGGAGATTTTCGACGACACGAGACGCTCGGCTTCCATCGAGCGACGAAAGCAAAAAAAGATTCGCGAACCTGCAGATATCGTCCATAACGATTACACGGCGCGGTCCGGCGTAAAGCGACTACGCGATCACTTCGCAGATGATCCCGATGAGGCGGACAGACTATTGCAAGGGCGTTTCGCCATCGTCAATGTGTGGCGTTCGATCGCCGGCCCAATCTACAACCACCCGTTGGTGTTGTGTGATGCCGCGACGGTGAAGCCGGAAGACCTGGTTTCCGTCGAGCGTCGCGCCGAGGACCGCATTGGCGAGCTTCAAGTGGCTTTATTTGATGAGGGGCAGCGCTGGTACTACTTCCCCGAGATGCAAATGGACGAGGCATTGCTGTTCAAGACCTTTGATTCAGAAACCGATGGACGCACCCGTTTTACCGTTCACTCGTCCTTCGAAGACCCGGATGCCCCCGAGGACGCACCGCCTCGCGAGAGTATCGAGACCCGCTGCCTGGTTTTTTTCTGAT
>CAYLSX010000108.1:0-7084 GCA_964386685.1 uncultured Woeseiaceae bacterium
GGCGCCGGACTTACCATAACTTAGGCCCCATTGGCTGCCTAGTATAGCGAAGCACTCGGAGCAAAACGTGATTAGAGTCACGGAAAACTTTCGAAAAATCCAAGATTTGCTGGCAAAAGCTGCAGCCGAAGCTGGCCGAGAACCAGGCACAATAAGGCTTCTCGCGGTCAGCAAGAAAAAACCCGTCGAGGCGGTGCTTCAAGCCGTATCGGCGGGGCAAAGGGATTTTGGCGAAAATTTTGTCCAGGAAGCTCTACAAAAGATGGACGAGGCCGGTCGGGACGACCTGATTTGGCACTTTATCGGCCATCTGCAGACCAACAAGACCCGGCCCGTGGCCGAGCGATTCCACTGGGTCCATACCGTCGATCGCCTGAAGATCGCCGAGCGCCTCAGCCGGCAGCGCCCCCACTACGCCGGCGACCTCAACGTCTGCATCCAGGTGAATATCGACAGCGAGGCCGCAAAGGCCGGTGTTGCGCCAACCGATCTGCCGCAACTTGCCCAGGCAGTGGCCGAGCTACCGGCACTCAAGCTCCGCGGCCTGATGTGTATGCCGGCCGTTCGGCCGGATTTTGAAGGACAGCGTCAGCCATTCGCCAGCATGCTGGAGCTGAAAGATTCGCTAGAGGAATCCGGCATCAGTCTTGATACGCTCTCGATGGGCATGACGGCGGACTACCGCGCGGCGATTCACGAGGGCGCCACGATAGTACGTATCGGCACGGCGCTCTTCGGTGAAAGGCAATAGAAATGATCAACCACAAGGTAGGACTGATCGGTGGCGGCAACATGGCCCGGGCAATAGCCGGCGGCCTGTTGCGCGGCGGCATGCATCCAACGGACATCCTGATCTCCGAGCCGAGGCCGGAGCAATGCGAGATACTTCGCCAGGAACTCTATGGCGCCATGGTCACGGAAGACAACGCGGTTGTGGCCGCACAGGCAGAGACCCTCGTTTTCGCCGTCAAGCCACAGATACTCAAAGACGTGTGCAGTGAGCTGGCCACGGCGGTCCAGGATCATAAGCCGCTGATCGTCTCAATTGCTGCCGGTCCGCGCGTCGATGACATCGATGCGTGGCTTGGCGGCGGCATGCGTATCGTTAGGGTGATGCCGAACCAGCCGGCGCTGATTGACCAGGGCATCTCGGCATTGTTCGCCAATGAGCGGACCGACGATAAAGGCCGCAATCTGGCTGAAAAAATCATGTCGGCCGTTGGGCAGTTCGTGTGGCTCGACAGCGAATCACTGATGGATGCCGTTACTGCCGTGTCCGGTACCGGCCCTGCCTATTTCTATTTGTTGATCGACATCATGATCGAATCTGCCATCGCATTCGGTATTGATCCGCAGGTAGCGAGATCGCTGGCCGTCGAAACGGCGCGAGGTGCAACAGCACTCGCGGCCGCCGAGACCGAGTCGATGTCGTCGCTTATAGAGCGAGTACGTTCGCCCGGCGGCACAACGACTGCCGCGTTCGACTGTCTCGACGCCGCAGACGTACGTGGTATCTTTGCCAAAGCGATTCAGGCCGCCAATCAACGGTCCAGCGAACTTGCCGAGGTTGCGAACGAAGGCTCCAATCAATGATCAAAGCACTGATATTTCTAATTAGTACCTTTTCGCAGCTGTACTTGCTCTTGCTTTTGATGCGCTTTTGGCTACCCGCGCTGCGCGCAAATTTTCAAAATCCTATTGCGCAAGGTGTGTTGCGCTACACATCGCCTCTGGTTGTTCCTGTTCGGCGCTTCGTACCACCTATCAGGAGACTGGATACCGCGACCGTATTGGTCGCTTTTGTTATCCAGTTCGCAGTCCTGCTCGTTATTAGTGCGCTGCAAAATACTGTTGGTGGCGCCGATCCCCTTTCGTCATTCTCCGGCTCCAATGTGATGCTTCGGTTTGCGCTCTCCGCCTCCGTGGAACTGGCGATGCTCAGCGTAACCCTGTTTATCGTTGCAATTGCCATTCGAGTCATTCTCAACTGGATGGGTCGCTACATGGGTCCGATTTCGGACATGCTCACCGATCTCACGGAACCGCTCATAAGGCCCATTCGACGAATCATTCCTCCGCTTGGCGTATTGGACCTGTCGGTCTACGTCACCGTCATCCTATTAATTGCCCTGAATATTATGCTGGCCGACCTGTTGCCGTAGGACGCTGCGCGCGGACAGTCACAATCGTTTATAGTGGCTCAAAAATCGGGGAGAGACACATGTTGAAGCATATAGTCGCACTGGCCACTTTGACATTACCGTTTTTTGTAGCCGGTTGCGGTGGCTCGGGGGACACCCCGACCGTACCCCAGGCTCAACCAGCATCAGCTTCAGATGTCGATATTGGTGATCACGTGGTGCATTACAACGCCCAAACAACGGACCTGCTATCGCCACAAGTCGCTCGCGCAATCGATGTCGTCCGTAGCAAAAATCGCGCGATGGTGACAGTGTCTGTTCTCGACAAAGCTACTGGTGCATCCGTGCCGGCGGAATTCGAAGTAAGAACGGTTAACCTGGCGGGTCAACTGAAAAACGTTACGATGAAGAGAGTTCCGGAGCAGGAGGCCATTTACTATATCGGCACTACCGGAATTGCAAATCGTGAGACGCTGACTTTCAATATCAGCATTACGCCCGAAGGCGCGACGAAAGCGTCGGACGTAAGCTTTACGCGTGAGTTTTTTTCGAATTAGCCGTAACGAATTCTTCCACTGCCTGCCGCAGTAGTACCAATTTGCCGTGAAAGAAATGTGTCGCGTCCGGAAACACAATTAGTTCCGGGCCGACGTCCAGTTGGTTTACCCATTCCACTGACTCATCGATATCGATCACCTCATCCTGATCCGCGTGCACAATCAGCCACGGGCAGGATGGCTGCGATTCCATGTCGGCTGCGAATCGCGATGCGGCAGGCGCGACGCTGATCAAGCCTGCGGAATCCGTTTCGATAGCCGCACGTATGGCGATCGCTGCACCGAACGAGAATCCCGAGAGCCAAAGCGGCAATCCCGGATAGCGATCTCGCATCCACTGCACAGCCGCAAGCGTATCGAGCAATTCACCGTTGCCTTCGTCGTACTCGCCATCACTCTTGCCAGTTCCCCGAAAATTGAATCGTAGTGCTGCGAACTCGAGGTGCACGAACGCACGGGCAAGCGTGTGTGCAACTTTATTTTGCATCGTACCGCCGTGTGACGGATGCGGATGACATACCACGGCGATACCGATTGGAGTCGAGTCTTGCTGAATCTCGAGCAATCCCTCGAGCCGACCGGCGGGGCCATCGAAAAACAGATTTTCAGCCGACTGGCGCATCGGCAGTTTTCGAAGATTGCGGATTCTCGGCGCGCGCAAAATATACGATGGTATCGCTCGCTTCGGGCTGTTGTGTGTGTTGCGAGCTGTGGAACTCAACATCCGTGTCCTCGTTCATGATGAGGACTTCGATTCCGTCAGCCGGTTTGTCACGCCGAAAGTCCTCGTAACTGTAAGTCTCGGAAATACGCGTCTTTGAGAATGTCCAGCCTTTCACCAGGTTTCTCCAGAGTTTCTCGAAATCAGCCTCGTTGTCGAATGCGACATCGCCGCGCCTCGGTCGCGCGATCGCTCTGGGATCTTCCTCTGCGTCGCCGCCCAGCGCCAGTTGCAGGACACGGCGTTGCCCGATCTCCGGCGCGATCGCCGGCATCTTGAGGCGCCACGCCAGCCACTGAGCCCCTACTCCCAGGCCTGCTACCGTAACGATCGCAAGTACGACCTGCTGCTCGTTCATCGATCGGTCGATTCAAGGTCTGAGCCAGCCATTTGATGAGATTCAACGAAGTTCATAATCGAGGCAAGTTGCAGCCGGGCACGACCGGCTGACCGGCCGCTTGCCGGTGGCTAGCCTGCTGGACCTTTATTACTGTAAAATTATGACCTTATGCAGTCCTCAGGCACCATCGTCACGGAGGCCCCAGGTAGCGAGTATTGAGTCTTATGAATTCCCGAATAGAACTTGAGCAACGTTACTGCGCGCAGAATTACCTTCCCTTGCCGGTGGTACTGGTCCGCGGTGAGGGCGTCCATGTTTGGGACGACGAGGGCAACAAGTACCTCGATATGATGAGTGCTTACTCTGCGGTCAGCCACGGACACGCCAATCCGCGACTCGTCAAGGTAGTTCAGGAACAGGCCGCGCAGCTGAACATCGTGTCGCGTGCATATTACACGGACAAGCTCGGCCCGTTTCTCGAACGCGTGTGCGAGCTGACCGGCATGGATGTGGCGTTGCCGATGAACACCGGCGCGGAAGCCGTGGAGACCGCGCTAAAGGCTGCCCGGAAATGGGCGTATGAGGTCAAGGGCGTGGCGCCGGACGCCGCCGAGATTATCGCCTGCAGCGGCAATTTTCACGGCCGCACGATCGCCGTTATCGCCTTCTCCAGCGAAGCGCAATACAAACACGGGTTCGGACCCTATCCGGCGGGCTTCAGACTTGCGGAGTTCGGCAATCTGCAATCCCTCGAGGAACTGATTACGCCGAACACCGCGGCATTTCTGGTCGAGCCGATTCAGGGCGAGGGCGGCATCATTATTCCGCCTGACGGATATTTGAAGGCCTGCGAAGAACTCTGCCGCAAACACAATGTCCTGCTGATCGCGGACGAAGTGCAAACCGGCCTGGGCAGGACTGGCAAGCTGCTTGCCTGCGAACACGAAAACGTCAAGCCGGACGGCCTCATTCTAGGCAAGGCGCTCGGCGGCGGCATCCTTCCGGTCTCAATGTTTCTTGCCAGGCACGATGTAATGTCCGTATTCACGCCCGGCGACCATGGCAGTACCTTTGGCGGCAATCCGCTCGCTGCCGCGGTTGGCCTCGAAGCATTGAACATACTGGTGGAAGATGACCTGCCTGCTTGCAGCGCCGCCATGGGCGACTATATGCTCAACGGGCTGCACCAGATCGACAGCCCCATGATTAAGAGGATCGGAGGCATTGGTTTGTTTGTCGGTGTCGAAATCGATCCGGCTCTCGGCACCGCGAGGGAAGTTTGCGAACGGCTCATGCAGGTCGGAATCTTGAGTAAGGAGACACACGACACAGTAGTGCGCCTGGCACCTCCGCTTACAATCACTCGTAGCGAGATCGACTGGGCGCTGGAACGAATTACTGCCGTTCTCACCGAAATGGATGAGGTGAGGCTGGCCTCCTGATGATGGAGCGGAATTAAACGATGCCTGAGATTGCCCCAATGGAAATTGCCATGCTGGCAGGTATGCTGCTTCTCGGCATCATTCTTGGCTGGATTTTTCGTAGCGGTCGCTGCATCAAGGAGAAGATTGCGGTCAACGCGGGCTGGCAGGAACAACTCGAATCGCAACGCGGCGAACACGATCGGCTCGCCGGGCAAAACCAGAGCCTGATGGAACAGATCAGTCAATACCAGGCTTCCATGAAAGACTCGAACATGCGGGCAAAGGAATTGTCCAGCTCTCTAAAGGAAACTTTCGAGCGCCGCGATCAATTGCAGGTCCAGCTAAAGGAAATGCGCGGAGAACTGGAAGTCGTCACCGCTCAGCGGGAAAAATTCAAGTCTGAATCGAAAGACCGTGCGACGCGCGACGAAACGTCATTGATGGCAATTCGTGAACGGGACAGCAAGATTTTCAGGCTCAGCCGCGAGTTGAACAGCTGGCAAAGCCGTGTCCCGCCGCTGGTCGAAAAGTTTCGGGAGCGCGACCAGGAGGCACAGGAAATCGAAGCCGAGCTTCAGCAGGCGCTTGACCGTATCGCTGCGCTCGAGACAGCCATCGGGCCGGACAATACAAGAATCGAGCCTGTAGATCCGAATTCACTGGCCGACGGGCTGAACGCTTCGAATGATCCGCTGGATGGGGCCTCCGGGGAGTTCGAGACCGAGCTTGTTGATCAAAATACTTCATACGACGAAGGCATTAACGAGGACGATTCGGATCAGCCCGACACCGTCATCGATGACGACGAACAGACAGTGGAAGCCGATGCACTCGTCAACGACAGCGAAGTTGCCGATGACGCCAGCGATGATTTGAAGCAGATCAAGGGCGTCGGCCCGGCAATTGAAAAAACACTGAACGATCTCGGTATATATCGATTTAATCAGATCGCGGAAATGAGCGAGTACGATATCGACCGCGTGGCGCAGCAAATGAAAGGATTCCGCAGCCGTATCTATCGCGAGGACTGGGTCGGCCAGGCTCGCAGTCTGCAATATCAGAAAAACAACGATCCCGCCTGACACCGCATGCCACGCTCGATTGATCCGGCTCTGGTCGTCGCGGTGCTCGCACTCGCATTCGCACGCAATGTTTCAGCGGATGAAGCTGTGCATCAAGACACGCTTTGCGAGGAATTGATGGGTCGGGTGGTGCAACAAGCCGACCTGAATTTCGAGAAATCCAGCGACAAGATCGGCACGAGCGCGAGATCCCTGCTTGATGAAATTGTCGAAATCGCTTTCGACTGCCCGTCCCTGATGATTACGGTTACAGGACACACGGATAACACCGGAAACGAAGCCGGCAATCGCGCACTTAGCAAGGCCAGAGCGGAGTCTGTCGTTGCCTATCTGAGCGAACGAGGTATCGAAAAAGAACGGCTAAGTGCTACTGGTGCTGGCTCGGATACACCGATCGCCAGCAATGAAGACGCTGCCGGCAGACAGGAAAATCGGCGAATCGAGTTCGAAGTAAGGTCTCGTTAGTTACTCTTCGGCGGCGGCTTCGATGATTGTCAGTTCCAACAATTCGATTTCGAACACCAAGGTCGAACCCGGTGGGATAATACGGATGTCATCGCGATCACGGTAGCCCATTTCCGGCGCAATCGTGAGCTCTCTGCGTTCCCCGACTTTCATGCCGACGACGCCCTGATCCCAACCCTTGATCACGCGTCCCCCGTCGAGCATGAAGCTGAAAGGCTTGTCGCGATCAAGCGAACTGTCGAACTTGTTGCCGCGATGATTCTCCGCTGACTCGTCATACAGCCAACCCGTGTAATGCACTACAGCTATTTGCCCTACTTCGGCAGGATCGCCGTCTCCTTCCTGCAGAATTTG
>CAYLSX010000109.1:0-7037 GCA_964386685.1 uncultured Woeseiaceae bacterium
TCAACACTGCCTGTGCAGTACCCGCAACGACCAGTTCGAGATCCGAGTCAAGCAGCGTGGTGGCGCCGGGGTTCAGTATGTAATTACCGTCCTTGTAACCGACCTTTGCCGCGGCAATCGGGCCGGCGAATGGCATGCCGGAAATCGCCAACGCAGCGGATGCGCCGAGCAACGCCGGAATATCGGGATCCACGTCCGGATTCAATGACATCACCGTCGCAATGATCTGTACTTCGTTGGTAAAGCCTTTCGGGAAAAGCGGACGTACCGGCCGGTCGATCAGGCGGCATGTCAGGACCTCTTTCTCACCGGGTCGCCCTTCTCTTTTGAAGAAGCCGCCCGGTATCTTGCCGGCCGAGTAGGTCTTTTCCTGGTAGTTGACGGTCAATGGAAAAAAGTCGCGGCCCGGATCGGCCTCTTTTCTGCCGACGGCAGTTACGAGGACTTCGGTTCCGGCCATCTTGACCATGACGGCTCCATCGGCCTGACGCGCGATCGCGCCCGTTTCCATGCTTACTTCGTGTTCCCCGTATTGGAACTTCTTAATAATTGATTTCACTGTTTTACTCTGATAATTAATCTGTAATGGCAAAAGCAATGCCTTGCGAACCCGTTTCAGGGCCGACCGATTGCTTAGTTCATTGCCAGGGCGCCGGTTAAATAATTAGCGGCGGAGACCGAGCCGGGAAATCAGCTCGCGATACCGGTCCTGATCCTTCGATTTCAGATAGTCGAGCAACTTGCGTCGCTTGTTAACCATCTTCAAAAGACCCTGCCGGGAATGGTGATCTTTTTTGTGCTCACCGAAATGGCTGGTGAGCTCGGAAATTCTTGCGGATAGCAGCGCTACCTGTACCTCAGGCGATCCTGTATCGGTGCCCCCACGGGCATACTCCGAAATGATGCTGCTCTTGTTTTCACTAGAAAGTGACATCTCTTTGACGCTCCAAACTTCTCTAATCTTTTGGCCCTATTTTGAAGCGCGCTATTCTAGCGCCTGATTGGGCCGGTTGATAGCCTAACACCTAAAAATTCAGGGTTTTTTTCCCTGCCCCAGGCCGGCTTCCTGCGAGGCCAGTCGAAATATCCGGCGCGGTGCGAGAAGGCCGTCCGGGCCGAGTTCGCCCACGCCGAGAAACTGCTTGCCACCACCGCTATAGACCCTGACCCGGCCCGTCGCGGCGTCCTCAATCTCGACCGGAACAGCCTGGCCGCCGGTGAATCGTTCTGCAGCGATCTCGTCAATCTGTCGCATCGGCCAGGCGGCAAGTGCCGTGTCGGCCGGAAGCAGGCTCTCGCGCAAGGCCTCCGGGCCGGTTTCCGCCACCTGCTCGGCGCTGCTCAAATCGACCATATCCTCGCTGCGAAAATCACCGACCGATTCCCGATGCAGGTTGGCCGTGTGAGCCACCGTACCCGCCGCCAGAGCAACATCTTCAACGAGCGTGCGCACGTAAGTCCCCTTGGAGCAGTGCACGCGGAACACGAGTCGAGTGCCGCTGAGCTCGATCAGGCTGATATCGTGAATCCGAATGCTGCGTGCGTCCCGATCGACTGTCTGTCCCTTCCGGGCCAGCTCATAGAGGCGTATTCCGTCCTTTTTCAGCGCCGAATACATTGGCGGCACCTGCTCGATATCTCCAATGAAACCGGACAGTATCTTTTGCCAGTCTTCAAGTGCCAGCTCCGGCACCTCCGCGGTCTCCGTTTGCTTGCCGTCAGCGTCCGCGGTATCAGTCGCAATGCCAAGACGCGCCACGACACGGTAGGTCTTGTCCGCGTCCAGCAAATACGCACAGACTTTGGTCGCCTCACCGAAACACAGTGGCAACATGCCGGTTGCAGCAGGATCCAGGCTGCCCGTATGGCCGGCCTTGTTGGCTTTGAGCAACCTTTTGACCCTTTGCAGCGCCTGGTTCGAGGTGATGCCGGCTGGTTTGTTCAGCAGCAACAGACCATCAACAGGCGCTTTATCCGACGCTTTGTTTGCTTGTGTTGTCATCGCAACTCAACCGCTGGGACGGTTGGCATCGTCTATCAGCTTACTGATCTCGACACCATGCGCAACGCTGTCGTCGTGCAGAAAACGAAGTTCGGGCACATGCCGAATCTTCAAAGCACTACCGAGCTTGCTTCGTAGGAAGCCTGATGCCCGCTGCATACCCTCCAGCGCTCGGTTCGGATCGTCTTCGGGATTTAGGAGGCTGACATAGATCTTGGCGACGCTGACATCACGTGTCATCTCGACGCTGGTAAGTGACACGCCATTGAGGCTCGGGTCCTTTACTTCAAAGCGCAGCAACTCGCTCAAAATACGCAGCACCTGCGCAGCAAGCCGTTGGTTACGTGAAAATTCTCTGGGCATTATTCTTTGTTCTGCGTATCCGGAGCGCGATCAGTCGATCGTTCGAGCGACTTCGACCCGCTCGAAACACTCGATCTGGTCGCCGACCTTGACGTCATTGTAATTCTTCACGCCAATGCCACATTCGGTGCCCGACTTGACTTCGTTGACGTCGTCTTTGAAGCGTCGCAGTGACTCGAGCTCGCCCTCATAGATAACGACGTTGTCGCGCAGAACACGAATCGGATTCGAGCGTTTCACAAAGCCCTCGGTAACGATGCAGCCGGCGATATTGCCGAGTTTCGGCGATACGAATACTTCCTTGACTTCGGCGAGTCCGACGATGTTCTCGCGAATCTCCGGTGCCAACAGGCCGCTCAACGCACCCTTCACATCGTCGATGGCCTCATAAATGATGCTGTAGTAGCGAACGTCCACCCCCGACTCTTTGATCGCTGTCCGGGCCGCGCTGTCTGCGCGAACGTTGAAGCCGATGATCATTGCATGCGATGCCGCCGCAAGTGTGGCATCCGATTCGGTAATACCGCCGACGCCGGAGCTGACGATTTTAACTTTTACTTCATCATTGGACAGCTTGGTCAGGGCATCTCGCAATGCCTCCGTGCTGCCGTGTACGTCCGATTTGATCAGCAATGGCACGACGGCCACTTCTGCCGCGGTCATCTGGCTGAATACATCTTCCATTTTCGACGCCTGCTGTTGAGCAAGCTTGGAATCCCGCGATTTGCTCTGACGGAACTCGGCGGCCTCCCTCGCCCGGCGCTCGTTCTTAACGACGAGGAAGTCGTCGCCGGAGCTGGGCGTCTTCGAAAGGCCAAGTACAACCGCCGGGGTAGACGGCCCCGCGGACTTGATGGACTTCTGGTTCTCATCGAACATGTTGCGAATACGACCGTATTCTTCGCCAGCAATAATCATGTCGCCCTGATTCAGTGTTCCTGCCTGAATAAGTAGAGTCGCCACGGCCCCACGGCCTTTCTCCAGACTCGATTCGATAACCAGGCCGCGCGCGGGACCATCGGCGACTGCCTTGAGGTCCATCACCTCGGCCTGCAACAGCACAGCATCAAGCAAGGCATCGATGCCTTCGCCGGTTTGCGCGGAGACGTCGACGAACAAGTGCTCGCCGCCCCAGTCCTCGGAGATGACTTCGTGCTGCGACAACTCGTTCCTGACCCGCTCGACGTCGGCGTTATCTTTGTCGATCTTGTTGACGGCAACCACCAGCGGCACATTGGCTGCATTGGCGTGCTCGATCGCTTCGATCGTTTGTGGCTTCACCCCGTCATCGGCAGCTACCACCAGAATGACGATGTCGGTCGCCTGCGCACCGCGCGCCCGCATAGCCGTAAAGGCGGCGTGACCCGGTGTGTCCAGAAATGTCACGGTACCTTTGTCTGTATCGACGTTATACGCACCAATGTGTTGAGTGATGCCCCCAGCCTCGCCCGCCGCGACCTTGGTGCGGCGGATGTAGTCCAGCAGTGAAGTCTTGCCATGATCGACGTGGCCCATGATTGTCACGACCGGTGCACGTTGAACTTCGTCGCCCGTCGGCGCTTCTTCGGACAGCAGGTCTTCTTCAATGGCAGAGCCGCTGGTTGGTTTTGCGACGTGCCCCAATTCCTCGACAACAAGAATCGCGGTGTCCTGATCGATGACCTGATTGATGGTCACCATGGCACCCATATTGAACAGAACCTTCACCACTTCATTGCCTTTCACGGCCATACGCTGCGCGAGATCCGACACGGAAATGTTTTCTGGAATTTCGATGTCTCGAACAACCGGTGCAGTCGGTTTCTCAAATCCGTGCTGCCCGTCGGTGCTCAGAGATACTGGTCGCCGCCTGACCGGCGTCTTGCGCTTGCGGCGCCCGCTCTTATCACCGGCGACATGCAACTCATTGCGGCCGTAGCGAGTCTCGGAAGCCTTGCCTTTCTTCTTGTCCTTCTCTTTGGTACGGCGCTCACGAGCGTCCTGTTCGGATTTTTCGAGTCGAGCTTGCTCCTCCGCTGCAGCAACCGCGGCTGCTTGCTCCGCTTCCCTGGCTTCGGCGTCCGCCTGCTGTTTGACTTCGTCTTCCTTGCGGCGACCCTCTTCTTCCAGCCTCGCCTTCTCTTCTTTCTCGGCCTTCAGGCGTTCCTGCTCGGCCTTTTCCGCATCAATCCGATCCTGCTCTTCCTGGCGCTTGCGATCGAGTTCCTCTTGTTCTTGCTGAGCCTGCTGTTCGAGCACATCACGCTTGATATAGGTGCGTTTCTGGCGAACTTCGACGTTGACCGTGCGCGAACGACCCTGCACCCCGGCGAGGCGCAACTCCGACTGTGATTTGCGACGCAAAGTAAT
This sequence comes from uncultured Woeseiaceae bacterium, assembly GCA_964386685.1. GTDB lineage: Bacteria > Pseudomonadota > Gammaproteobacteria > Steroidobacterales > Woeseiaceae > JACZWL01. The sequence goes on from CAYLSX010000109.1 coordinate 4,715, forward strand.
GCGACGTGGTGAGCCGTCGGCGATCATCGGGTCATCCTGGCCGTGACTTCGACGCAGGTGCGTAAGGAGTTCCAGTTTGGCGTCCTCGGAAATGGTGTCCGCGGAACCACTGACCCTGATACCCGCCTCGTCGAGCTGCGTTAGCAACTTCTCAACCGGTACTTTTAGTACATCTGCAAATTGTGCAACGGTAACTTCAGCCATTCTCTAACTCCAGACAGCCCGGTACTCAGGCCTGCTGCTCCTCCGTCTCAAACCAATGGGCGCGCGCCTTCATAATGAGCGCGGCTGCCTCTTCGGAATCCATTTCATTGATCTCCAGCAAATCGTCCGTCGCCAGTTCCGCCAGATCCTCGCGGGTGACAACGCCTTCGCTTGCGAGTTTGAAAGCGAGCCCCTTGTCCATGCCCTCCAGGCTTAGCAGGTCCTCGGCGGGCTCCGCTTCATCGATCTTTTCTTCCTGAACGATGGCTTGAGTCAACAGCAAGTCGCGCGCACGATTTCTTAATTCGCTGACGATGTCCTCATCAAATTCCTCGATTGCGACAAGTTCGGCGGCTGGCACATAAGCCACTTCCTCGATGGTCGAAAATCCTTCCTGAACCAGAATGAGCGCCACTTCCTCGTCAACGTCGAGCTGCGTCGAGAACAACTCGATCAGTTCGCGCATTTCGGTCTCGCTCTTTTGCTCAGCATCGGTCTCGGTCATTACGTTGAGCTCCCAACCCGAAAGCTCGCTGGCGAGCCGTATGTTCTGGCCGCCGCGACCGATTGCCTGAGACAGTTTTTCTTCGTCGACCGCGATATCCATGCTGTGTGCGTCTTCATCGACGACGATGGATACGACTTCGGCGGGAGACATGGCGTTGACCACAAACTGTGCCGGGTTTTCATCCCATAAGATGATGTCAACCCGCTCGCCGGCGAGCTCGTTGGAAACCGCCTGAACGCGAGAGCCTCGCATACCGACGCAAGCGCCCACCGGATCTATCCGGGCATCGTTGCTCCGTACCGCAATCTTTGCTCGCAGACCCGGGTCACGCGCTGACCCTAGGATGTCAATCAGGCCCTGGCCAACCTCGGGGACCTCGATCTTGAATAGTTCGACCAGGAACTGCGGCGATGTACGCGTCATAAACAGTTGCGGGCCGCGCTGCTCGGAGCGAACTTCGATCAACAGCGCCTTCATGCGGTCTTGCGGCCGCACGGGCTCGCGCGGAACCATTTGATCCCGCGACACAAAACCCTCGGCGTTGCCGCCCAGGTCGATGTAAACGCCATTTCGGTCTACCCGCTTGACGATGCCGGACAGCAATTCACCTTCGCGTTCCTTGTATTCCTCGACGACCTGCTCGCGCTCTGCCTCACGCACTTTCTGCACGATGACCTGCTTGGCAGTCTGCGCTGCAATCCGTCCAAATTCGACGGAGTCCATCGGTACTTCCACGAAGCCTTCCGGCTCGGCATTCTCATCGATATCCACGGCATCGATCATGCGCAGCTCGCGGTCGGGAACCTCGAGTTCGGTCGACGCGTCATCGAACACCAGCCAACGGCGAAATGTGTCGTATTCACCGGTCTCGCGATCGATTGCCACACGAACGTCGATGTCCTCGCCATGCCGTCGGCGGGTCGCAGATGCCAATGCGGCTTCGATCGCCTCGAATATGATGTCTTTGTCGACACCCTTCTCGTTCGATACGGCATCGACAACCAATAAGATTTCTTTACTCATTTACCTTTAAACTCCGCTAAAGCGTCGGTATCAGTCTGGCTGACTGGATCGTCGCTCTCGATAAGCGATGCGACTCCCCGTCAACCTCGACGTCTATATTTTCTTCGTCCGCGGCCCTTAAGGCACCGCGAAAATTCCTTCGTCCCGCGACCGGAAAGAGCAACCTCACTTGAATGTCTTCTCCAATAAATCTTTGAAAATGCTCAAGTTTTGTCAACTTTCGGTCCAGTCCGGGGGACGATACTTCAAGCACGTAGTGCCCCGGCACGGGATTCTCAACATCCAGCAGTGCACTGACCTGCCGGCTTACCGTTTCGCAGTCCTCCAGTCCGACCCCATCGGCCTTATCGATAAAAAGCCTGATGAGCCCATCCCTGCCCCCGAGCTTTAGCTCGAGGTCCGACAATTCGTAACCCAGTTGCTCGATCGCCGGTTCGAGTAGTTTCGTCAATTCCTCACCGGTCACCACGAACTCCAACTAACTATTTGTTCCTAAACAAAAAATGGGCCTTCGGCCCATTCTTTTTCTGCTGTTAAGCACCACCCGGAATCTTCACCAGGCAACAAAAAACCCCAAAGCGGGGCTTT
>CAYLSX010000110.1:0-7020 GCA_964386685.1 uncultured Woeseiaceae bacterium
CTGCCACAAATTGTCGATCGATTTGCGAGCTTTTGGGTCAATACTGCGACCTTTTTCCTCATCCAGGCATCTAAGATTCAGGATATGAGCAAGTTTGCCGACATCCAGATCGACGAAGGGATCGTGAAACGTGCGGCACGTGGTGACGTGCGCGCTCACGAGATCATCTATCGCGCGTTCAGCTCGCCCGTGTATTCGATGTGCTTGCGGTTTACGCGGGTGCCGGCACATGCCGAAGACCTCTTGCAGGAGACATTTGTGGAGGTGATCAGAAAGATTTCGGCATTCCGGGGCGAGGCGCCGATAGGAAGCTGGATTCGACGAATCGCGGTTACCAAATCGCTGATGTTCCTCCGCTCGGCCTGGCACAAACGAGGTCAGAGCCTGGACGATGACTTCGAGGATGTGACAGAAGGCCAGGCGGTCAGTCACGGAATCTCGAGCCATCCGGAACACGCGATCGATCTCGATGCAGCACTTGCCAATTTACCCTCGGTAGGCCGGGCCGTTGTCTGGCTGCACGACGTCGAAGGATTTACTCACAAGGAAATAGCAGGACTCATGGGCAAGACCGAAAGTTTTTCCAAATCTCAGTTGTCGAGGGCGTACCAACGACTGCGGCCATACCTCGAAGAAGAAGCTGCAGCGGAATCGGCTGACAGGGCGATGAAGGGCCCGGCGCTGGGGAGCTGTTAGGCATGACCACAGATCAGAGTCCACAGGACGAGACAATGAACGGCGTATTGAGCGTGAATGAACTTGAACGACTAAAACAGGGTCTGGATGAAATGCCGGACACCATGCCGCCGCGCGCGGTCTGGCATCGCGTCGAGGAGCAGGCCCGGGCCGAAGGACTGTTTACGGGTCACGCGGCGCATCAGCGAACAAAGTGGCTGGCCGGCATAGGTATCGCCGCGGCAGTCGTACTTGCGGTCCTGCGGCTTCCCGAAGTTTTGAATCCGGAGCCGATTCTTAGTGACGGGGATTTGCCGTCGACACCGGTATTTGATGCCCAGTCTCTGGATTCGCTGATGGTGCAGTCACAGCAACTCGAACATGAGCTACGCGCCATCACTTATCAACCGCGCATGATGCGGGCCTCGACCGCGGCAACGATTTCGAATCTCGAAGACCGAATTGCCGCGATCGACTACCAACTCAATCACCCGGCGATTCGAATGATTCGGGCGCAAAAACAAATGTATTGGCGCGAACGCGTCAGGTTGATGGATTCACTGGTGAAGCTGCGCTATGCGCAGGCTCAGCGAGCCTCTTTTTAATATTGCGATTTGTCTAGGAGTAAAGTAATGGCAATTTGGAAAAAACCCCTTCTTTTTGTGTTATTTGCGCTGATCAGCGCCCCGACTTTAGCCCAGCAAAGCCAGCAAGAGGCCGAACGTCAAGTCAGGGCTGTGAAAGTGGAACAACGAGTTGTAGAAGTGCAAATGCGAGAGGCCGAAGAGCGCCTCGCGCAAGCCGCAAGGAAAATTGCGGAACTCAGTTCGACTAATCTGCCAGGCCTGATCGAGATCGAGCGGCGAATTCACATGGATGGTCGTGCGGTACTGGGTATCACCATCGCCAGCGAGGACGATGATGGGCCGGTGGAGGGCGTCGAGGTGCGTGGCGTATCGCCAGGCGGAGCGGCGGCGGATGCCGGGCTGCGATCGGGCGACATTATTACGGCGGTCAATGACGAGTCATTGACTGCAGACAATAGTGAGCAAGCCAATGCCAAGCTCGTCGAGTTCATGTCCGCTGTCGAGGAAGGGGATGTTCTCGATGTGGAATATCTTCGCGGCGGCAAGCAGGGCACCGTTGAGGTTGAGCCGAAACAATCGTCGGCATTTGCCTTTGCGTTCGGACCGGGACGGCAGAACTACTCCTTCAAGGTAGCGCCACATGCGCCGAATTTTGATGCCCATCGATTTGCCTGGGTGTCCGATGGCAGCGGCTGGGGACACATGGAATTGGTTCGATTGACGGAAAGGCTCGGTAGATACTTCGGAACGGATAAGGGTTTGCTCGTTGTCAGGGCGCCGGAGGACGAGACCCTGAAACTCGAGGATGGCGACGTCATTCAAAGCATCGATGGCCGCGAGCCGAACTCCGTATCGCACGCCATGCGGATTCTTGGTTCCTATCAGAGTGGTGAGGAACTGGAATTGCAGATTATGCGCGACAAACGCAAGCAGAAGCTGAAGATCGAAATGCCGGACAACCGCAGCTCGTGGCTGCCTTACGTAACGCCCGGCTTCGGACCTAATCCCAAGATCGTTCGCAAGGTTCACATTGAAAGAAAGGAACGCACCTGACGAAAGTTGCGTGCCTGGCCGCAGGCGTTTCGGCCTCTGCTACCATGCGCGGCCATGCAGGCGTCCGAATTTGATTATTCCTTACCGCAGGAACTGATTGCGCAATACCCGACCGAGGAGCGCGGCGCGAGCCGCCTCCTCGTCGTCGATTCGGCATCGAAGTCACTGACAGACAGTCTCTTCGCGGATTTGCCGACTCTTCTCAGGCCCGGCGATCTTCTGGTGTTCAACGATACCCGCGTTATTCGCGCACGCCTGTTCGGCAACAAAGACACCGGGGGGCAGGTTGAAATTCTGATCGAGAGAATATTGTCGGCGACAAACGCCCTTGCCCAGGTGCGTGCAAGCAAATCACCCAAACTAGACACGATTTTGAATCTGGCCGGAGGCAACACGGCAAGAGTTATCGGTCGCGACAACGACTTTTACAATCTGGAGTTTGAATCGCCTGTCGCGCCGTTTCTCGAGAAGTACGGCGAAGTTCCTCTACCGCCATACCTGAATCGCGACGCCGAGCCACAAGATATCGAGCGCTACCAGACTGTATACGCCAGACATGACGGTGCCGTTGCCGCGCCGACTGCCGGGCTGCACTTCGATGAACAGTTGCTGCAGACAATCGAACAAAAGGGCGTCCGTCATACCTTTGTCACGCTTCATATCGGGGCCGGTACCTTTCAGCCATTGCGAAAGGAACATATCGAAGCGAACCGTCTGCACGCTGAGAGACTGGTGATTGGTGATCAAACCTGCCAGGAGGTTGCACGCACGCGAAGAGAAGGCGGCCGTGTCATCGCCATTGGCACGACCTCGGTCCGTGCGCTTGAATCCGCCGCCGCGAATGGTGAGCTTGAACCCGTCGACGGGGAGACCGAGCTTTTTATCGTGCCGGGCTATCGCTTTAAATGCGTCAACGCGTTGGTAAGCAATTTTCACCTGCCACAATCTTCATTGTTAATGCTCGTTGCTGCATTTGCGGGGACGGAGTGCATACTCGACGCTTATCGGCATGCAGTGGGCAAACGTTATCGATTCTTTAGCTATGGCGATGCGATGTTCATCTCGTGAAATTTGAAATCCTGACAAATTCTGCTGCAGCCCGCCGTGGAAAAATGACTTTCCGTCGTGGCGAAGTCCGGACCCCCGCTTTCATGCCTGTCGGAACCTATGGAACGGTGAAGAGTGTTACGCCCGAAGAAGTTTCCTCGAGCGGTGCCGAAATTATTCTTGGCAACACCTTTCACCTCATGCTTCGTCCGGGGACCGAGGTCGTGCGAGCACACGGAGGCCTGCATGAGTTCATGAACTGGCACGGACCGATCCTGACTGACTCGGGAGGATTCCAGGTTTTTTCGCTTGCGGCGATCCGCAAGCTCAGTGAAGAAGGCGTGCTGTTCCAGTCGCCCGTCGACGGCGACGAAGTGTTCCTCACGCCCGAGAGATCGATGGAGGTCCAGCACGATCTGGGTGCCGACATAACGATGATCTTCGATGAGTGCACGCCATATCCCGTGCCCGAGAGTACCGCCAGGGAGTCGATGCAGCTGTCACTCGGCTGGGCACAGAGGAGTCGTCGCCGCTTCGATGAACTGCGGGATGCCGATCCCGATCGCTGCGAAGCCTTGTTCGGCATTGTTCAGGGAGGCGTTTATGGCGCGCTGCGGCTTGAATCACTTCACGGCCTGGCCGAAATCGGCTTCGAGGGCTATGCGATTGGCGGCTTGGCGGTCGGCGAATCCGCGCAAGAAAGGATCGCCGTTCTGGACAATCTGATACCCAACATGCCGGAGCAAAGTCCGCGATACCTGATGGGTGTCGGTACGCCTGCTGATATTGCCGATGCGGTCATGCGCGGTGTCGATATGTTCGACTGCGTCATGCCGACCCGGCATGCCCGAAATGGTCACTTGTTTACCTCGCAGGGCGTGGTCAAGATCCGCAACTCGAAATACAGCGATGCGACCGGGCCCCTCGATCCGAACTGTGACTGCTATACCTGCGAGAACTACAGCCTCGCCTATCTGCGCCACCTGGAGAAGTGCGGAGAAATGCTCGGACCGAGGCTCGGCACGATCCACAATCTGCATTATTATCAAAATCTGATGTCGGAGCTGCGATCGGCGATCGACCAGGGCAATCTGGACGAGGTCGCTGCCGGCATCCGGCATGCCTATGCTGACGACGCGCCCTGAGCAGGCTTGAATACAATAGTGTCATCCCCATCAACGTTGCTGGTCAAATAACAACGCTATGTCATAATAGCGCGCTAATTTTCCGAGGTCTGGGCCCGCAGGGCCCTGCAAACAATGCGAACAATCATGGATTTTTTTATTAGTAGCGCCCACGCACAGGGTGCCCAACAGGGCGGCGGCACATCTCTCTTCGTGATGATGTTCATCATGTTCGGCGCCTTTTATTTTCTGCTGATTCGTCCTCAGCAAAAAAAGCAAAAAGCACATACGGCGCTGGTCGCCGCAATTTCAAAAGGCGACGAGGTGGTTACGGCAGGGGGAATGCTCGGCAAGGTCACTGCAGTCAGCGATCTTTATGCGACCCTGGAAATCGCCGACAACGTAGAAATCAAGATTCAGAAGTCGACCATTCAGGCGGTCGCGCCGAAAGGCACTTTCGATCAAGTGTAACGGCTGTCTGAGACTCACCCAATGAATCGTTATCCAGCCTGGCTCAACTGGCTCGTACTCATCATATTGTCGCTCGGCATTATGCTGGCGTTGCCGAATATCTACGGTAGCGCGCCCGCAGTTCAGGTTGCCGCCGCCGATGGCAAGCCTTACGAGGACGGCAAAATCACCCAGGTCGCCCGTATTCTCGAAGCCGGCGAGCTTTCCGCGGAGAAGTCGTATATCCAGGACGGCCGCGTCGTCCTGCATTTTGACACTGTCGACAAGCAACAGCAGGCCGGAGAGAGATTGCGCGATCGAATCGGTCGCGACTCGAGCATTGCCCTGACACTGGCGCCCAAGCTGCCGGACTGGGTTCGAAATCTCGGCCTGCGACCGATGAGCCTCGGGCTCGATCTGCGCGGCGGCGTCTATGTGCTGCTCGAAGTCGACATGAATGCCGCCATCGAAAAGCGCCTGACGCTCTACGAACAGAGTTTTGCCGACCTGCTGCAGGATGCGAAAATCAGCCGCCGGGTGGAACTTGAAGGGCAAACGATCACGGTTCAAATACGCCCCGAAGAAGAGTTCGATCGCGCACGCAATATTGTCCGCAACGCCGACCGGGACCTGCTGATCCTGGATGGTGTCGCCGGCAGATCATTCCGAGTGCGTATGAGCGAGACGCAAATCAAAGCGCGCCAGGACTTTGCGATCGAACAAAATATGACGACGCTCAGAAATCGCGTCAATCAGCTCGGCGTCGCCGAACCGCTGGTGCAGCGGCAGGGATCTGACCGAATCGTCGTTCAGTTGCCCGGCGTACAGGATCCGAACCGATTGAACGAGATTCTGACCGCGACGGCAACACTCGAATTCAGACTCGTCGATGAAACCGGCAACAGTCCCGGGTCGCGACGTTACCCGGGCCGCAGTGGTGAGCGTTCCCAGATTCTCAAGCGGCGAATCATCGCGTCGGGCGACCAGATAATCGATGCGGAGTCCGGATTCAGCGAGGGTCAGCCGGCCGTATTTATCAAGCTGGATACTGCTGGCGGCGAGAGCATGCTGAAGACCACCATTGAGAATCTGAACAAGCCGATGTCCACGGTGTTCATCGAGTCCAAGCGCGAATCCGAGATGCGCAACGGTGTGCTGGAAACTCGTGATGTTCGCACCGAAGAAATAATAAACACGGCGACGATTCGCGGTACCTTCAAGAATAATTTCCAGATCACCGGTCTGACGCCAGTGGAAGCACGTGATCTTGCATTGCTCCTCCGAGCCGGTGCCCTTGCTGCACCTGTCTACAAGGTCGAGGAACGCACGATCGGGCCGAGCCTGGGACAGGACAACATCGATCGCGGTTTCACTGCCGTTCAAATTGGTTTCCTGGCCGTGATTGTGTTCATGGCGATCTACTATCGCTGGTTCGGCATGATTGCCAATCTCGCGTTGTTTTCAAACCTGGTCTTCATCGTCGCACTGTTGTCATTGTTGCAGGCATCGCTGACTTTGCCCGGCATTGCGGGAATCGTGCTCACAGTCGGCATGGCGGTCGATGCCAACGTGCTCATATTCGAGAGAATCCGAGAGGAGCTGGCAGCTGGAAATACACCGCAGGCGAGCATTCACTCCGGTTATGAAAAGGCATTGTCGTCCATCGCGGATGCCAACATCACGACGCTGATCGCGGCTATCGTATTGTTCATTTTTGGCACCGGCCCGATCAGGGGTTTCGCCGTCACGCTCTCACTGGGTATCGTGACCTCAATGTTCACGGCGATTGTTGGAACGCGGTCTGTGGTCAACCTGGTATTTGGCGGTCGAAAGATTGTTGATGTGCCGGTATAGGAAAGAGCGATGCGACTGATCAAAGACAAGACATCGATCGATTTCCTGAGCATAGGACGCCGCAGGGTGACCGCTGCATTGTCAATTCTGGCCGTCATCGTATCGATCGGCTCGATTGCGACAAAAGGACTGGAATACGGCATCGACTTTACGGGCGGCGTGCTGCTCGAAGTCAGCTATCCCGCGGAAGCGAATCTCGAACGTATCAGGCTGATTCTCGGCGAGGCGGG
>CAYLSX010000111.1:0-7011 GCA_964386685.1 uncultured Woeseiaceae bacterium
CCCTCGCCGAATCCTGCGCCGATGAATAGCGGTCCGATGTATGTATCGAGACCGGCGAACAGACTGCCGTGGACGATCAATGAGTCGAAACTTACTGCAGAGCGAGTTTGCCACGCGTTACCGGCCTCGATCGATGCCCCGAAGTACAGGGGCATTTCCATCAGACTGCCCGTATCGCCCGACCGTCGGTAATACACGAGCCGGGTGACCCCCGCGTGCGGCCCGCTGATCGCACCCCGATCAAAACCCGACAATTTCAGAAAGCCCCCCAGGGGAAAAAACTCGTGGATCGGGACGGATGAATCGAGCGTCGTCGCATAGTTCAGGCCGAAAGAAAACGTATTTCGGCCGAATGTACGCACCAACGTCAACTCCGTTTCGATAGTGTCGAGATGGCTGTCCGCACCGAAATCCGGACGTGAGCCAGTCCATATCAGATCGAGACGCGTTCCATGCAAGGGGATCTGCGCATCATCCAGTGTGTCGACCCGGAATCGGGCGAATAGCCCACCAGTATCGAAGTCGAAATTCGACAGAGATGGATCACCGATTTTTACCCTGGCGTCGCCAACGCCACGTTGCGCACCTATTCGAAACTCGCCCCAGCGACCGAGGTCTCGTCCGATGTCCAGGCCAATCTCCGCTTCGCTGACCCGATACCTCGCGACGGTGTCGCTGCCGGTGAACGTATTGAAGTTGCTTTGTTTCAAAACAGCTCTCGGTGCGATAAAGAATCGGGAATCGGCGCCGATCGGCTGATAGAACTCGGTGAAAAGGGATGGGTCGGTTCCGAGCTGCGCATCGATACGCCATTCCGCCCCGTATGAATTCAAACCGGTCTTTGTGAGTCGCGCCGACACATTGAAAGCCGTTGATCCCTCGAAATTGTCCTCAAAGGACATGCCAAATTGCAAAATGTCCGGACCCCAGCTCTTTGCTACTGTTTGAAATTCAACGCCTGTCTCACCGTCGTCCGTGATCAACCTGTAGCCAACTCTTTCGTACAGGCCAAGCCCGTATAAGCGGCTCGCATCATCCGCAAGTCTGCCCGGGTCGATAAAATCTCCAGGTTGGACTTGAAGATGCGACACGAGAAAATCCTGGGAGAGTGGCCCGTCGTCACGAACTCTCACGAAATCGATTCGCTCGGCTCGGGGATAGACTCCAGTACGTGCCGCCTGAAATGCCGCGTAGGCGTCAACGTCTATCGACAATTCAGTGAGCCGTTCGCGTTCGGCGATGGTCGCTGCTGCGCCCGGCTCCAGAGTCTCGATTATGTTTTCAAATTCGGTCGAGCCGAAGTCGCCAAGGTCGGGGCGAATCAGAATGTCTGAATCCGACAGGTTCTCGAGTTGTCGAAGCGTCTCCTTCCGAATCAGGATCGTTAGCATCTGGCCCGTAATTGCGAGCGCCGAATTGAGTTGATCCGGCTCGTACAGAGGGAACTCGACGTCGACCGCGATGATGACGTCTACGCCCATTTCGCGAATTGCGTCGACGGGGACGTTGCCAGTCAGGCCCCCATCTACGAGCCTGCGTCCATCGGCATGCGCCGGAGAAAAAATGCCGGGCGCAGACATACTCGCCCGCATCGCGAGAACGAGGTCTCCTTGCGACATGACATGTGCTTCACCGGTTTCGATATCAGAAGCCACTGCGCGAAACGGCGTGGGCAGCTGGTCAAAATCGCTGACATTCGAGACGTGCAGCGTCTGCTCTCTCAATATCCACGAGAGTTTCTGGCCTGAAATCAGACCCTCAGGTAACAGAACGCTGCCATCGCGTAAACCCAATTCAATTCGCATCGGATATGCTTCGTCATCCTGTTTTCGGCGGAACAACATGTGCTCGCGACTCGTGGCGTCCTGAAACGCATCCTTCCAGTCGAGCGAAGCAACCAGCTCTTCAAGCTGGGCGGGCGTCATTCCTGAGGCATATAAGCCACCGACGATGGCCCCCATACTCGTTCCGGCAATGGCATCGATGGGCACGCGTAGTCTTTCCAGTTCTCGCAGCACGCCAATATGCGCAGCACCGCGTGCGCCGCCGCCGCCAAGCACGAGCCCAATCCGCGGTCGTTCACTGGTCTCGACGGCTGGAGCGGCGTTTGCCATCGCCGAGCCGATCAGGGACACAGCGACTAACAGACTACTGATTGAAATAATTAATGGTGGCAATTTCCTGTTCATAACCAACTCTTATCAATCGGGCGAATCAAATCCTGAGCGACTATAATGGCCGATCTTCGTACTCCGTCAAGGAGATATCGGTGGGTTCAGAGCCACCGATATCACCTTGACGGAGTACCAGGATAAAACCCATTTAAAGAGTGGAGCGATAATGGCAGACGCAACACCGACGCCGCCCGAGGGCGGCGCCAAAATAACGATTGAAAATGGCAAGTTGAATGTGCCGGACAATCCCATCATCCCGTTTATAGAAGGAGACGGCACTGGACCTGATATCTGGCGGGCAACTGTAAGGGTTCTCGACGCAGCAGTCGAAAAAGCCTATGGCGGCAAGAGGAAAATTCATTGGATGGAAGTATTCGCCGGGCAAAAGTCCAATGATTTGTACAATAGCTGGTTGCCGGATCAGACTGTCGAGGCCTGCAGGGAATATCTCGTTTCGATCAAGGGTCCGCTGACGACGCCGATCGGCGGCGGTATTCGCTCGCTGAACGTCGCATTGCGGCAGCTTCTCGACCTGTACGTCTGTTTGCGCCCGGTGCGCTGGTTCGAGGGCGTCCCCTCTCCAGTCAAGGATCCCGGAAGCGTCAACATGGTGATTTTTCGGGAAAACACTGAGGACATTTATGCGGGCATCGAGTTTGAACGCGGCAGCGAAGCGAACGATAAATTCCTCAAGGTCTTTAAGGAAAATTTCCCCAACGAGTACAACAAGATTCGTTTCCCCGAGAGTTCCGGCATCGGCTTGAAACCCGTATCACAGGAAGGTACGGAAAGACTCGTACGCGCTGCACTCGACTATGCGATTGTCAACGGTCGCAAAAGCCTGACCTTCGTGCACAAAGGCAACATTATGAAATTCACCGAAGGCGCGTTTCGCAACTGGGGTTATGAGCTCGCCGAACGCGATTACGGCGATCAAACCTATACCTGGGATCAGTGGGAACGCACTCGCGCCGCCGATGGTGCGGAGGCTGCCAACGCCGAACAGGAAGCCGCATTAGCCGCGGGCAAAGTTTTGGTCAAAGATGCGATCGCGGACATCACGCTACAGCAGGTACTGACCCGCCCGAAGGAATTTGACGTTATTGCCACGATGAACCTGAATGGCGATTACCTTTCGGACGCGCTGGCTGCACAGGTCGGAGGTATCGGCATCGCTCCGGGCGGAAACATAAACTATGTTACGGGGCACGCTGTATTCGAAGCGACACACGGCACTGCACCGAAGTATGCCAATCTCGACGTCGTCAATCCCGGGTCACTGACGCTCTCCGGCGAGATGATGTTGCGATACATGGGCTGGCTCGAGGCGGCCGACATCATCATCGATTCGATAGGTACGACGATCGGAAAGAAGACGGTGACGTATGACTTTGCACGACTGATGGAGGGAGCGATCAAGGTCAAGTGCAGCGAGTTCGCAACTGCGATGATCGAGAACATGTGACGCAACGGCGTCCTGTGCTGCCCCTATGACGCCAAAAGAGCCTGCGAAAATCAATCCGGCTGAAATTGCCGGGCTCATCGTCGATGCGTTCGTCAGTTACAACGACGACTTCCGCAAGGTTACGCGTCGCGCGAAGCGGCGATTCGAGGATCGTGACTGGTCCAGAAACCATAGAGATGCAGTCGAGCGCATCGAGCTGTATGAGAAATACGTTGCCAGAGCCGTATCGCTCGTCGAAGTATCGATGGCGGACCGCGCGCACGACAAGATTCTGTGGGCGCAGATCAAGGAGCACTACGCTAGCCAGGTACAGGGCTACGCAGACACTGAATTTTTCAAGACCTACTTCAGCTCCGTGACGCGCCGCGTCTTCTCCACCATCGGCGTTGACGCTCTGGTCGAGTTTGTCGCGCTGGATGTCATCCCAACCGAGCACATGGTCGGCATGGCCAATTCAAAAATTTATCGAAATCGCGGCGAGACCCGCTTTGTTTTCGACGAGATTCTGTCGGATTACGCCTTCACCGCCCCCTACAAAAACGTCGATAGTACAATTCGATTCATCAGTGCCGAAGTGAAAGCTTATAGCGCAGCAGCCAACAGGCGTGGCAGCATCCGGCAAATCGAGATCCTGGGCCCGATCTTCTATCGGGCGAGTCGTGCATACATCGTCGGCCGAATCGACGGTGACGACTGGAATTCCCCGCTGGTGATCGCGATGAAGAATACCGATGAAGGCATCATCGCCGATGCCGTCATTCTTTCCGTCGACGATGTCAGCATGCTGTTTGGATTTACACGCTCCTATTTTCACGCAGATCTCGAGACGGTCGGCACAACAGTTGTGTTCCTGAAATCCATGATGCCTCAAAAGCCGATCGCAGAGATTTATACCGTTCTCGGGCGCGCGAAACAGGGCAAGACTGAAAGGTACCGATCGCTGTTTCAGCACCTGGCGAACTCCGATGACAAATTTGTCCATGCACGAGGAGACAAGGGCATGGTGATGGAGGTCTTCACGCTGCCCTCCTACGACATCGTATTCAAAGTCATCCGCGATCGCTTCGCCTACCCCAAAACGATCGGACGAAAAGACGTTGTCGAGAAGTACCAGCTCGTGTTTCGTCACGACCGTGCCGGCCGTCTGGTCGATGCACAGGAGTTTCGTCGCTTGCGCCTGGATCGTGCGCGGTTCGAGAATAATCTGCTGCACGAGCTACTGTCTGAATGCTCCGAGACCTGCCGCATCGAGGGCGACTTTGTCATCATCGAGCACTTATATATCGAACGGCGGCTGACGCCGTTAAACCTGTTTCTGAGAGAGGCCGACCAGGAATCCACAAGACAGGCGGCCATCGACTATGGACAGGCCATCCGCGACCTGGCGCTCAGCAATGTCTTTCCGGGAGACCTGTTGCTCAAGAATTTCGGCGTGTCGCGACATGGCCGGGTGATCTTCTACGACTATGACGAGCTTTGTTTCGTCACCGACTGCAATTTTCGAAGGATTCCGGAAGCAAGGGATGACATCGACGAAATGCGGGCTACCGCCTGGTTTTATGTGGGACCTCATGACGTCTTCCCGGAACAGTTCATCCAATTCCTGAGTTTCCAGGAAGATGCCCGACAGGCATTCCTCGATCATCATGCGGATCTGTTGACCGCCCAGTTTTGGGCTAACCTGAAAATTCGTCACGAAGCCGGCGAAGTACTGGAAGTTCTGCCATACACGGCCAAACAGTGGACCGAGCACCGCGGACACGCGCTCTTTCCGACTGACTCCTAAGCCTGCTTCGGGTTCAGGCGGGCGTTATAGCGCCGCAGCAAATTCAACTGCTCCCGACGTTGCTCGTCATCCCAGCCGAATTCAGCACCGGCAATGCCAGCCACGGCCTCAATGACTTCCTCGCCCTGGTCTGCAGACAGACCAATCATCAGGCGCCTGTGCATCAGGTCCGTCAATCGCATGGCAAATTCTTTGCGAATACAGAACACCACCTCGGCGGCGAGAACGCTTCTGTTTGCATCGATCACCTTTGCAAGGGCCGGGTCGGACTCGGCGAGATCCAGAATCAGGGTGGCGCGTCCGCCATAGACACCGAGTAGTCGTTCGCGCCCGGCCTCAGACAGCCCGGCATACTCTTGTAGTCTTTGCCGTGCCTCTTCGATGCCAATCGCTCCGGGCAGCGCCGCCGTCGAGGTGTTACAAGGCGGCAATCTCGCATTGAGCTTTCTATCGACTCGATCGACAGTCTGCTCCGCGAGGTTTCGATAGGTCGTCAACTTGCCACCAATGATCGAGATGATTCCCTGCAGCGGTCGCCGGTGACGCTTGATGATGTGCTTGCGGGTGATCGCCGATTCCGGGCCTTTTCTTGTTCGCGGCAGCGGGCGAACGCCTGCGTAGGCGAAGTGAATGTCGCCCGTCGTCAGGGCCGCCTCGGGAAAAACCCGGTTAGTCTCACCCAGCAAGTATTGAATTTCCCTGTTGCTGGCACGTGCGTTGTCCGGATCCCGGCCGTAACGAATATCGGTTGTGCCGATCAGGAATTGTCCGTTCCAGGGAATGATGAAGAATGGTCGCCCGTCGGCGGCCGCTTCAACATAGAACGCATCGCGCGGCGCACCTTCGAATTTGCCGACCACGATATGGCTGCCTTTGGTGCCACCCATCAGGCGCCGTGTTTTTGCGCCTGTTGTCTGCAGAACCCGATCGACCCAGGGGCCGGAGGCATTAATGACAAGACGGCCCTTGACCCGGCTTTTTTCGCCGGAATCCTTCTCGACATAGGCGACATTCATCGACTCCCCATCATGCGGACCAATCACATCCACGGCGCAATAATTTTTTACGACGGCGCCGGCATCCACTGCCGCGATGATGTTTTCCATCACCAGCCTTTCAGCGAAGGTCACTTGTGCATCGTAGTATTGAGCGCCACCGCGCAGCCCGTCTGCATTCAGTCCCGGCGCCTCCTTCAGTAACTCGTCCCGACTCAGCATGCGATGCCGGGGTAGTGTTTTTCTGAAGGACAGGAGGTCGTAGGCAATCATGCCAAGACGGATCAGGAGTGGCCCTCGTTTGCTGCGACCGTAAATCGGAATATTTATACGAATGCGATTGACAAGGTGCGCCGCAATTTTTCGCAGGTAAGCGCGTTCATGCAAAGACTCGTAGACCAGCGGAATTTCGGCATACTCGAGATATCGAAGCCCACCGTGAATCAGCCGGCTCGAAAAGCTCGTCGTGCCGCTGCCAAAATCGTCTTTTTCGAGAAGGATGACGCGCAATCCGCGGAGCGCCGCATCGCGGGCAATGCCCGCACCGTTAATACCGCCGCCTACGATTACTAAATCGTATTGCGGCACGGT
>CAYLSX010000112.1:0-7002 GCA_964386685.1 uncultured Woeseiaceae bacterium
GGAAAGCTCGTCGATTCCCCTGATTGCGTCCTGACACATTTTGTCAGAATTGCATCACCGTTGCGCCATACCGTTGAGTTTTCATAGGCCGGGATCAAACGGGAGAGGCGCATGCAGACGGCATTCGATAAGTTACGTGGTTCCTCGTCGGCCAAGGTCGGCGTTATAGGGCTTCTGGTTCTGGTTTTGCTGATACCGGTCGGGATGATTCTTGGCGTCATCGACGATCGGAGCAGAGTCAGCGAGGAATCCAGACAAGAAATCATGCGTGCCTGGGGCTGGCAACAAGTCATCGCCGGGCCGATTCTTGTCCTTCCCTACGAGATCGTGCGCATAAGCCAATACGGAGAACGCATTGTCGATGAGGGCATGGTATTCCTGCTTCCCCGGGAGCTTTCCATTGATGCAGAGCTAATACCTGAAATTCGCTACCGCGGCATTCACGAGGTGCCCGTCTATACGGCTCATACGAACATGAAGGGCACATTCGGCCCGCCCGACATTTCAGGACTTGGTATAGACAATGCCACCGTCGACTGGGGTCGTGCGTATGTTGCCGTGTCGATTACCGATGCCAGGCCGATCAAGAATACGCCCGAATTGGACATCAACGGCACACGGTCACAATTTCGGTCTGGGGGTACACAAATTGCCGGGCTCGCGCCGCAAATAACTGCTTCGCTAGGTGACTACTTTGGAGATTCCGCACGAGATGAAGCGCTTCAATTTTCCATCGACCTGGACGTCAGCGGGACGGACAGCCTTCAATACATGCCCTTCGGCGACGAAACGAAGGTCTCGATTCGTTCATCATGGCCGTCGCCAAGCTTTATCGGAAATTACCTCCCGGAAACTCGCGAAATAGGCGATAGCGGATTCACTGCGAACTGGCGGGTTTCCAGTCTCGGACGCTCGTACCCGTCACGCTGGACGAGTGCCGAAGTGGCACTGGCTAACGGTAACCAGTCCGCTTTCGGTGTGGACTTCTTCATACCGATCGGCTTGTATCAATTGACGACCCGGGCCACCAAATATGCCATTCTTTTTATTGGTCTTACATTCGTAAGTTTTTTCCTGTTTGAAGTCATGGCAGGTCTCCGCCTGCATCCATTGCAGTACTTGCTTGTGGGCTTTGCCAACACGCTCTTTTATTTACTGTTGTTGTCCTTGGCGGAGCACATCGGTTTTGCTGCGGCCTATCTGACTAGCACCTTGGCGTCGGCGGGCCTGATCACCGGCTACAGTTTATCGGTACTCGGTTCGCGTGCCAGGGCGCTGTTGGTGATGGCGATTCTCGGCATTCTGTACAGCTTTCTTTATCTCATCCTAAGCGCAGAGACCTATGCGATGCTCGCCGGCTCGATTGGCTTGTGGGCCGCGCTCGGGCTCGTCATGTATCTAACGCGTCGGATCAACTGGTTTAATGAGGTAACCGAAGACTAGGAGTCGCTTACAGGCAGCTTGATAGAGAATTCTACGCCGCCATCGGTATTGTCGGCACTGATCGAGCCTTGATGCCCTTCTGCGATCAGTCGAGCGATGAATAATCCCAGCCCGAGGTGTTTGTCTCCGTCTCGATCTCTTACGGATACCAGGGAATCGAACAACTGCGTGCGCATTTTCTCAGGCAGCGGCGGGCCGGGGTTCGATACCGTGATGAGTATCTGTTTGGCTTCGGATTGCAGCGCGATGCTGATCTGATCGCCCGGGCCGCTGAACTCCACGGCATTGTCGGCGAGTTTGTCGAGCATTTGGATGATCAGCTCCGGTGCCGCGTCGATGTTGACATCAGCGGAATTTGATTCAAACGTGAAGCGTCTCTCCGGATATGCGTCGCCATACGCGGCGACCGTAGAGGTGAGGGCGTCATGTAGGTTGAAGCGCTCGAGTTCCAAGTTCTCCATGAGTTCCTCAACCTTGCTTGCCTCGCCCATGGCGTTCAGGATTTTATGAAGCCGTGCAGCGCCGTCTTTCGCACGCGATGTGTAACTGGCCGCTTCGTCCGTCAACGGCTCATGCTCAAGGTTCTCGAGTGACGAGGTGACGATGGTTAACGGCGTGCGCATCTCGTGCGACAACCTCGCTGCAACGGATCGCAGGTAGTCGTTATAGTTGCCGAGTTGTCGCAGCACTCGGGCAAAGCTACGTGACAGGTCGCCGATTTCGTCGTTGGCGAGAGCACTCGGGAGGCTCGTGTGCACTTTGTCCGCATCGAGGGCGGAGCCGGCCGCATTGCTCAGGCGCCTGATTCTCAGAGACAGCCAGCTCGAGTAGCCGAGAAGCGCGGCGGCGGCAGCGAGGGTAGCGATCAATGTGAAACTCATCAGTCTCGCCAGTGCCTGGTTGGTAAGACTGAGTATTGCATCGGTTCCCTGTTGAAGAATGACAGCGCCGGTTTGCACGGTGCCGGACCATATCGGTTGGGCGACTGCGATGACGGCGCGTCCGTCACTGCGACTCCGAAACCAGCTCGTCGCCTGCGTCCCATTCAGGGCCTGGGCGACATAGTTCTGTTGCTCCCGTCCTGAAGGGTGTGGCTCGGCGAGCGGTGCTTCCTTGCCCGGCTCGAGAAGCATGCTGTAGGCCATGCGCATCCAGCGTGATGAGCCATCGTTAGCCTGCCCGTCACGCGGGGACAGTGCTGCATCCCCGGCCTGGGCCAGTCTCCATCCTGCCCGGTCAGTGACGATGAGTCTCAGGCCTGGCTGCGCGTAGCCTGAAACCACGCTCTGGAGCAGCGGTGAGGTAGTTGAAAATCGTCCTGGCGTGCGACCAGAAAAACTGGAGCTTCGAATGCCGGGATCGTCGACGTGTGCAGTATTGGAAACAATGATGCCCAGATGTGAATCGAGCAGATGTCGCGGCACCCGGGCTTCGAGCTGGTATCCGGATGCAGTGTCTTCCCAGTGTGCGAGGATTCTTTGTTCGCGAAATCGCTGATCGCCCGTTCGATTTATTGCGACGAGGGACCCCGGTGCTTCGGTCACGAAGTCGAATCGAGAAGTGATCTGGGTGTCATTGCCGGCTACCAGCGTGACTCGATCGGAAAAGATATTCGCTGTAACAACGTTTGCACCGGGGCCTGCGTAGACGAGCTTGTCGTCAGGAACATTTATATACAGGAACGCATGTTGACTGCGAATGCCGATCGCGAATCTGATCAGTCCGTCGACGCCGCGCATGGTCCTCAAAGACTCCGATGGGATGGGCCAGTCGTCGAAATATCCGTCGATCAGCGGCTCCGATGAAAGTGGGTGGCCGTACAATTCATCAGACTGATTAGCCGAAACGGTTAGCGGAAATTCGTCGGGAAACTGTGCCAGCGAATCGGCAATCGCCAATGCGGTGCCGGCAAGCATATGTTGCTGGCCTTCGCGCAGCGCGGACTCCGTCTCGCGAATAAATTGACAACCGGCCCAGGGCAGGACCAGCGTCAGCAGGCTAACCAACAGCAACTGGCGTCGAAGACTCATGTATTTCAATTCAGCCGGCTGTCATTCACTCAGCCAGCGGTACCCCATGCCGTAGACAGTTTCGATAGCTTCAAAATCCGAGTCGATCGCGATGAACTTGCGACGGATTCTTTTGACGTGCGAGGTAATGGTGTTGTCGTCCAGTACTGCTTGTGCTGCATCCATCAACTGCTGACGGTTCTTGACGTGACCCGGGTAACGGGCAAGGGCATGGACCATCCAGAACTCTGTCAGCGTCAGCCCCACCGGAACATCCCGCCATCGAACAGTCATGCGCTCGATATCCAGTTCAAGGTCACCACGTGCGATTCGATTTTCCGTACCCTGTGGTTTCTGCATCGCATCGAGGCGCCGAAACAATGCAGCGACTCTTGCCATCAGGTGGGGCAGGCTGATGTCCTTGGTCAGGTAATCGTCGGCCCCGAGTCGTAGCCCGGATACGGCATCGAACTCGCTGTCTCTCGCCGTCAAAAATATGATCGGCAAATCACTGGCAAGGCTGCGCAGGTCCCGGCACAGCTCGAAGCCGCCCTCTATTTCGTCTTTGAGATTCACATCGATAACCACCAGGTCCGGGAGCCGGGACTCGAATGCATCCATCGCCGGCTTGCGGGCGTCATAGAGCTCTACTGCGTAACCCTCCCGGCGAAACGCGGCCGCATAGTTCTCCCTGATGGCAGCTTCGTCTTCAACTATCGCGATTCGTTTGGGCACAGGTGACTCCAGCGAGTGATCGCCATAATTTGCCACATTACGCCGGTGCATTGCCATGCCAATGCCCGCACGGAGCCGTATTAATTGGTTGAAATTGGATCCACGACAACAAAGGAGCTGGGACATGGACTACCGGGCCATAAAGGACAAAAGGCGCTCAGTGCGGCCGAAACGATGCTGGCACCCGCGTCAGCCCGCAGCAAGCTCTCGAAATCGCATGACCGAACTCCTGAAACGACGCTCGACCTGGCGCTGGCTGGCACCGGCCATGCTGATGGGCCTGTTGCTGCCTGGCCTGGGCAACGCTGTGTCAGAAACGCAGTACGACGACCTCAGGCCCGGCCAGATGCAAAGCGGCACCTTGCTGATGCGCATGCAGGCGGGCTATCGCATAGCGACGCGCATGAATACCGATATCGAACTGAAGGTCAGCGGCCTTGTCGCGCGAGTTTCAGTGCAACAGAAATTCCTGAACGATGGTGCGGAGTGGGTGGAGGGCGTGTACGTATTTCCGCTTCCCGATGACGCTGCCGTCGACCGGCTTCGCATGCACATCGGTGAAAGATTTATCGAAGGGGAGATCCGCGAAAAAGAGCAGGCCAAGAAGGAGTACGAAAAGGCAAAGACCGAGGGCAAGAAAGCGACTCTCGTAGAACAGCAGCGAGCGAATCTGTTTACAACCTCCATCGCCAATATTGGCCCGGGCGAGGAGATCACGATCGAGATCGAATACCTGCAAAACCTGAAGTATGACGAAGGGACTTTCAGTCTTCGCTTTCCGTTGACGCTAACGCCAAGGTTTATACCGGGTTCTCCATTACCAAGCCGCAAGGGATCAGGCTGGGCTCCAGACACGACTCGCGTTTCGGATGCATCGTTAATCACGCCACCGGTCGTAGTCGAATCCGAGGACCACAAGGTCACACTCAAGGCGATGATCAATGCAGGCGTTCCGCTGGAGATTGTTGCCAGTCGCTATCACCCTATCGATGTCGAAGAAGTCGACGACGGCTACACGGTGACGCTGATGAATAACACGGCGCCGCTCGATCATGACCTTGAATTGCTATGGCGGCCGGTACCGAACGCGGCACCGAGAGCGATGGTCTTTACCGAAACGATCAAGAACGATCCCTACGTCTTGTTGATGTTACTTCCACCGAACGAGAGCACAGCAAATGCTGTTGTGATGCCCCGTGAGCTCATCTTCGTCATCGACACGTCGGGTTCGATGCATGGCACATCACTGGACCAGGCAAAAAGGGCACTTATTCTTGCGCTTGACGGGTTAAAACCGACGGACCTGTTCAACGTCATTCAATTCAACTCGATTACGCACTCGATTTTTCCGCGGACGGTTAGTGCTGATACGAATAATGTGCGATCGGCCAAGTCATACGTGCGCAGCCTCAAGGCCAACGGCGGCACCAACATGCGACCGGCTCTGGAGAAGGCGCTTCGTGCGACCACGACCGAAACGCACCTGCGGCAGATCATTTTCGTAACGGACGGCAGTGTCGGTAACGAACAGGAGTTGTACAACCTCATCGAGCGGGATCTGGGGCAGTCACGATTATTCACGGTAGGTATCGGCTCGGCCCCGAATGGCTGGTTCATGCGCAAGGCAGCCGAAGCCGGCAGGGGTACCTACAGTTACATCAGCGCGCTGCACGAGATCGACGAGAAAATGCAGCGGCTCATTCGAAAGCTTGAGAAGCCGCAGGTCACAGACATCCAGGTTCAGTGGCCCGATGGTCTCAACCCGGTTGTTTATCCGGCAACTGTTCCGGACCTGTATGCCGGTGAACCGATCGTCATCAAGGCGCGCCTGAAAAATAACCCGCGGCCGGGAGATGTCGTCAAGATCAGCGGCGACTCTGCCGGTGGAAGCTGGGGTGGCGAGTTAACTCTGGCCGGTGATAATGAGAGTGCCGGTGTCGCAGCGCTGTGGGCGCGTGCCCGGATCGAAAAACTGTTCGATGACGAACGGCGTGGTACCGACCCGACTGAAACCAGAACGGCAGTTGTGGCAACAGCGTTGGAACATCATCTCGTCAGTAAATTCACGAGTCTCATTGCGGTCGACAAGACGCCGGTGAGGCCATCATCAGCCAATCTGGACAAACAGCAGGTGCCGAATCTATTGCCTTACGGGCAAAGCCAACATGCGATATTCGGTTTTCCCGCGACCGCCACGAGCGCGCCTCTCAATCGCCTCATCGGCATGGTCTGTCTTCTTGTCGGTTTGTTCATGCTCGCATGCCTGTGGAAACGGGGGTCTCCTCATGACTTTTCGACCGCAGTATAGAGTCCGCGCGAGTCATATCGTCGTGGCCTGCGTACTCTGTTTAGGATTCTGGCAGTTCGGACAGGGTGCCTATATTCCTGCGAAGGCCTGGGTCGCACAGGAACTCATGCAACGGGCGTGGCGGCGCGCAGAGAGCGGTGAGGACCAGGCGGCGCCGTGGCCATGGGCGGATACCTATCCCATCGCACGGATGTCCGCGAAGGGCGGCGATATCGATCTGATCGTCCTCGAAGGCGGTTCCGGAAGAACACTGGCATTCGCGCCGGGCCACTTGAGCGCGAGTGTTCTACCAGGCGAAACCGGTAACACAATTATCGCCGGACACCGCGACACGCATTTCCAGTTTCTGCAATACATGAAGAAAGGTGAATCCATTCTCTTCGAAACAACGGAAGGGCGAAAACATCTTTATCGGGTTGTCGACATCGACGTCGTCGACTCGCGGCGAGGCAGCCTCGTTCTCGACACGGAAACGCCGATGTTGAGCCTGGTTACCTGTTATCCGTT
>CAYLSX010000113.1:0-6990 GCA_964386685.1 uncultured Woeseiaceae bacterium
CCTCCATGCGATCGAGCAGCGGCGGCGGTATGTTGAGCGTGTTTGCCGTGCACACGAACATGACATCCGACAAGTCGAAGTCGACCTCGAGGTAATGATCGTTGAAGGTGGAGTTCTGCTCGGGATCCAGCACTTCGAGCAATGCAGAGGACGGATCGCCTCGAAAATCCATCGCCATTTTGTCAACTTCATCAAGGAGAAAGAGCGGATTCCTCACAGTTGTCTTAGCAAGGTTCTGGATGATCTTGCCAGGCATCGAGCCGATGTAAGTGCGTCTGTGGCCACGGATCTCGGCCTCGTCGCGAACCCCGCCCAATGACATGCGTACAAACTTTCTGTTGGTGGCGCGGGCGATGCTCTGCCCCAGCGAGGTCTTGCCGACCCCTGGCGGACCGACCAGACAGAGTATCGGGCCTTTCAGGCGTTTTACGCGCTGCTGCACGGCCAGGTACTCAAGAATACGTTCCTTAACTTTCTCGAGGCCGTAGTGGTCTTCCTCGAGCACCTTTTCTGCCCTGGTCAGATCTCTGATGACTTTGCCGCGTTTTTTCCACGGCGCTTTCAGTAACCAGTCGACGTAGTTGCGAACGACGGTTGCTTCGGCTGACATCGGAGACATCAGCTTCAGTTTGTTCAGTTCGGAGGTCGCTTTTTCTTTCGCCTCCTTGGTCATGCCGGCTTTCTCGATCTTTTGTTCCAGGTCGGCGAGTTCATTCGGCGCGTCTTCCATCTCGCCCAGTTCTTTCTGTATCGCTTTCATCTGTTCGTTCAGGTAGTACTCGCGCTGACTCTTTTCCATCTGCTGCTTGACGCGGCCACGGATACGCTTTTCTATCTGTAGAACGTCAATCTCGCCTTCGATGATCGTCAGAATCTTCTCGAGCCGTACCTTAATATCCTGGATTTCAAGGATTTTTTGCTTCTCGTTGAGCTTGAGCGCCATATGTGCGGCGACCGTGTCGGCCAGGCGACCGGCTTCGTCAATGCCGGACAAAGAAGTCAAAATCTCCGGCGGGACTTTCTTGTTCAGTTTTACGTATTGCTCGAATTGGGCAATGATCGAACGCACGAGAACATCGATCTCGCGTTCGTCTTGTCGCTCATCTTCGGCGAGGATGGTGATTGACGCCGAGAAATGATCGCCGACAAGCAGTTGGTCGACCTGGGCCCGTTCGCCCCCTTCGACCAGCACTTTCACTGTGCCGTCCGGCAGTTTGAGCAACTGCAGAATGGTTGCGAGCGTTCCGACATCGTAAAGGTCATCCGGCGTCGGGTCGTCGAGGTCGGCTTTCTGCTGAGCGATAAGCAGGATTTTCTTGCCGGCGTCCATTGCTTTGTCGAGCGCCACGATGGATTTTTCCCTGCCTACGAATAACGGGATCACCATATGGGGATAGACGACGACATCGCGAAGCGGCAATACCGGTATGCCCGCCGACTCGTCCGCTACTTCCTCGGTAGGCTCACTCTCAAGTTCCGTTTTGATATCTTCCTCTGACACTGGATTCGCCCTCGCTCAAAAGAAACGCCACCATTGGCGTTTTCCTGGGGTTAGCGCTTGTTGCCGGGGGAACTGCGTCCGGTTCGCCCTATTTCAAGCATAGTCCCTGCAGACGCATGCGGTATTGGGGACGTACCCCCTTCGGGGTACGTCCCCGGTTTACCCCGTTTGTCAGAAACCGCCCTCTTACCCAAGTCAAAGAGGGCATAAAAAGGGCTCAGAGCCCTTTTTTGTTTATACAACCGTGTACTTCAGACGTTCCTATAAAAAGGGCTCTGAGCCCTTTTTATCTATCCGACCCTGTCGAGCGCCTTGGTTGCTCAATACTGACGGTCGGCACTTCCTCCGACTCGTAGATCACGTACGGTTTGGTCTCGCCAATGACGACCGCCTCGTCGAGCACCACTTTCTTCGCGCTGGTGCTCGATGGCAGGTCGTACATCGTATCGAGCAGTACAGACTCCAATATCGTGCGCAGGCCTCTCGCACCAGTCTTGCGTTTCATCGCCCGCTTCGCCACGGCGCGTAACGCGTCGTCGCGGAATTCGAGGTCCACACCTTCCATATCGAAAAGCTTTCGATACTGTTTGGTCAGTGCGTTCTTCGGCTCCAGGAGAATGCTGACAAGTGCGTCTTCGTCCAGCTCCTCGAGCGTCGCCACCACTGGCAGCCGGCCCACAAACTCCGGAATCAGGCCATAGCGAATCAGGTCTTGCGGCTCGACGTCGTGTAAAAGCTCGCCGACGCTCTGCTCTTGTTCGCCGGTCTTGACGTCGGCCACAAAGCCGATGCCGCTCTTCGACGAACGACTCAGAATGATTTTTTCCAGTCCGGCAAAAGCGCCGCCACATATAAAGAGAATATTGCCGGTATCGACTTGCAGGAATTCCTGTTGCGGATGCTTTCTGCCGCCTTGCGGTGGTACGGAGGCAATGGTTCCCTCAATCAGTTTGAGCAGGGCTTGCTGCACGCCTTCGCCCGACACGTCACGAGTAATAGACGGGTTGTCGGACTTTCTGGAAATCTTGTCGATCTCATCGATATAGACGATACCGGTTTGTGCCTTGTCGACGTCGTAATCACATTTCTGCAGAAGCTTCTGGATGATATTTTCGACATCTTCGCCCACGTAACCGGCTTCGGTCAGTGTCGTTGCATCTGCAATCGTAAACGGAACATTCAGGAGGCGCGCCAGCGTCTCGGCAAGCAGAGTCTTGCCGCATCCGGTGGGTCCTATTAAAAGAATATTGCTCTTGGCGAGCTCGATATCGTCTTTGCCGCGCTCGCCCGCACGATCATCGAGACGCTTGTAATGGTTGTACACCGCGACCGCGAGAACCTTCTTGGCGGTCTGCTGGCCGATGACGTATTCATCGAGAATTCCCTTGATCTCTTTCGGCTTGGGCAGGCTATCGCGACCGGTCTCGTTGGCGTCCTCGAGCTCCTCGCGGATGATGTCATTACAGAGCTCGACGCACTCGTCGCAGATGAATACAGAGGGGCCGGCAATCAGCTTGCGGACTTCGTGCTGGCTCTTGCCGCAAAAAGAACAATAGAGGAGTTTTCCGTCCTCGTTCTTACCGCGGGTCTCATCGCTCATGCGGTGCTCCGTATCTAAAAATCAATCTGTTACGACTGGGTGTGTATATAACATGCGCCCTCGAGCCATGCCAAGCGCCAAGTCTCAATTCATCAGCTACTTCGCCTAAGCGATTGATATTACTCAGAATCACTATCCGTGGGCAGCTTCATTTCGGCACGTTGCTCGAGTACCGTGTCGATCAGGCCATACTTGACTGCCTGCTCACTGCTCATGAAGTTGTCCCTCTCGAGGTCTTTCTCGATCTTCTCCACCTTGTGACCTGTATGGCGAGCCATGATTTCGTTTAATCGCCGCTTGAGTTCCATCACTTCCTTGGCGTGGATGTCGATATCTGTCGCCTGGCCCTGGTAGCCTGCGCTGGGCTGATGAACCATGATTCTCGAGTGCGGCAACGCGTAGCGCTTGCCTTTGGCACCGCCGCCCAGGAGCAGCGCACCCATGCTGGCCGCCTGGCCGACGCATATCGTGGACACATCTGAGGTAATGAATTGCATGGTATCGTAAATCGACAAACCGGCGGTTACGGTTCCACCTGGTGAGTTGATATATAAGTGTATGTCCTTGTCCGGATTCTCGGATTCCAGGTACAGAAGCTGCGCCACGACCAGATTAGCCATTTGGTCCTCGACCGACCCGACGATGAATACCACCCGCTCCTTTAATAAGCGTGAGTAAATATCATAGGCTCGCTCCCCTCTGGCAGTCTGCTCGACGACCATTGGGACAAGATTCAGTGCTGCTGGGCTCATAAAAGTTCTCAACTATTCATATATTCATGAAAACCAATCTTCTTGGTCTTCTCGACACCGTGCTCGATTATCCATTCGACTGCCTGATCCTCGAGAACCATCGGCTCAATTTGTGACATGACCTGCTCGTTACCCATATACGTGGCAACCATATCATCCGCATTCTCATAGCTGGCGCACATTTCCTCGACCCGTTTGCGAACGCGATCGGGATCCGTCGTCAGATTATTGTCCTGAATGAGCTGGCGTACCAGCAGGCCCAGCCTGACACGTCGCTCCGCAGCCTCAGCGAAATTCTCCGCAGGCGGTGCCTTGTCGTGATCCTCGATGCCGAGACGCCGCATGGCGTCATGTTGCAGCGTATGAATCTCTTGCTGTTTGAGCGCGTTGGGAATTTCTATCGGATTTGCATCCACCAGGCCATTCAATGCCTGTTCCTTAACATCTATCAGCACGCGCTGTTCTGCCTCGCGTTTCATATTCGATATGACATCGGCTTTAAGCGCAGCGAGTCCGCCCTCCTTGATTTCGTACAGCTCGGCAAGCGTGTCATCGAGCGGCGGCAATTCCTCTTCCTCTACCCGGTGTATTGTGGCCTCAAAATCGACCTTCTTCGACGCCAGCGCCTCTTCGTGATAATCCTTTGGGAATTTCACCTTGAATGATTTCTCGTCACCGGCTTTGAGGCCGAAAAGCGCTTTTTCGAAATCGGGCAGCATTCGACCCTCGCCCAGATCGACCGGTACTTGCTTGCCTTCGCCGCCTTTGACCGGTTTACCTTTCATGGTGCCTTTGAAATCGACGATGACACGATCGCCTTTCTTGCTCGCACGGTCCACCGTTGACCACACCGCCTTCTGCTTTCGAAGGTTGTGGATCATGTCGTCACAATGCTTGTCTTCGATCTGGACGTCGGGTTTTGTAACTTCAATCTTCTCGAGCCCTTTCAAGGTGACCTCCGGCAAGACCTCGAAAGTTGCCACATAGGCGAATCCCTTGTTGCCCTCCGCTACCTCCGGTTCGATTTTCGGCCCGCCGGCCGGATTCAGATTTTCCTGAATCACCGCGTCGCTATAACTCTTTTGCATCAGGTCGGAGAGCACTTCCTGGCGGATTTGCCCACCGTATCGCTGTCGTACCACTTTCTCCGGAATCTTGCCCGGTCGAAATCCCTTGATCTTCGCAGTCCGCCCGACTGACCTCAGACGTGACTCGATCTCTTTTTCAATGCGCTCGGCAGGCAATTCGACGCGCATGCGCCGTTCCAATTTACCCGTCGATTCCACGGTGACCAACATTATCCTTTCCCTTCTGCTGAGCCCGGCCTTGATTATGAGCCAATCACCATGCTCAATTAATTCTTAATTTTCAATGATTTAACTTATCCGGAGAAATATGGTGCGAAAGGAGAGACTCGAACTCTCACGGGTTGCCCCACAGGATCCTAAATCCAGCGCGTCTACCAATTCCGCCACTTTCGCAAGCTTTCAGCCAACAGCACCGGCACACCTTGTCCAGCGCGGCATTATAGCGCGGAATAAATCGCGACAAAGCCCAATTTTACAGGCTTGCTGGTCCCCTAGCCGACATTGTTCATTTTCTGCCGGCCACTGCAATAGATGGTCCGGTTGCGGCCAGAGTCCTTCGCGGCGTAGACGGCATCGTCGGCGAAGCGCAATAATTTCTCGGCATTCTCGGTCTGCTCTGATCGCGACGACATGCCTATGCTCAAAGACACCATGCCCAGAGGTTGCTTATCGGCATGCGGGAACGCGTGCTCTGCCACCGCCTTCCTGATTTTTTCGGCAAGGACACCTCCATCTTCTTCACTTGTCTCCGGCGCGATGACGATGAATTCCTCGCCGCCCCATCGAGCCAAGGTGTCCGACTCTCTGACATTCTTCATCATCAGCCCCGCCAGGATTTGCAGAATCTCATCGCCGGCCTGGTGACCATGCGTGTCATTGAAGAATTTGAAGTGATCCAGATCCATGAACAATACCGTCAGCTCTCGTCCGAATCTCAATGAGCGATCGAATTCCTCGACCAGCCGCTCCTTCGCGTAGCGGTGATTGAACAATCCGGTCAGCCCGTCGCGAATCGCCATTTCCCTGAATTCCTTGTTGAGACTGTCGAGTTCCTGATTCTGACGAGCCAGCGTGTTGAGCAGGTATTGTTGCCGTCGAATGCCGCTCAGGTTGGCGATAGCGCGGTCGGCAGCGTCACTGACGATATCGAGATCCTCGAATGGTTTGAGGATGTAATCGAATGCTCCTTTCTTTAACGCATCGATCGAATTATCGATCGATGCATGGCTCGTCATGACTACGAACTGCGTATTGGCATTAATTTCCTTGATTGCTTCCAACAACTTGATTCCGTTCATCTTCGGCATACGAATATCGCTGAAGACAATTTCATGCCACGTCCGTTTGAATTTCTCGAGTGCATCTTCGCCGTCTTCGGCCAGCGTGACTTCATGACCCTCACCCTCGAGAATCTCGCCAACCAGTTCGCGAATCGCGATTTCATCATCTGCGACTAAGATGTTCATGATGCTTGCTCCAAAGCGGCAGTCCCTTCAACTTCAAGCGGCAATGCGACAACGAACTTCGCTCCGCCACTCTCGGAACGCTCTACCGAAATGTCCCCGCCATGATCCTGAATGATGCCGTATGTTACCGACAGACCCAGACCCGTGCCTTGTCCGGCGGGCTTCGTCGTAAAAAAGGGTTCAAATACTTTTGCAGCAACGTCTGGTTCGATGCCCGGGCCGGTATCGGAAACTGTGATCAGCAAGGAGTCGTCCTCGATGAGGCTCGCAAGGCTGACCGTGCCGCCTTCCTCACCCATCGCTTGTTGCGCATTGATCAGCAGATTCATGATTACTTGCTGCAGCTGGTTTGCGTTGCCGGAGATGTCAGGCAACTCGTCAGCAAGTTCAGATTCGATTTCGACATTCTTCAGCCCGAGCTGATGATCTACGATCGCCATGGATTTTTCGATCACCTCGTTGACTGAGATCGGCTCATGCTCGCCCTTTTCCTGTCTTGAGAATTGCATGAGATTACCGATGATCTCGTTGCATCGTCTTGTCTCGTTTTCGATGGTGTCGAGGTGTTTCAAGAGTGCTTCCG
>CAYLSX010000114.1:0-6943 GCA_964386685.1 uncultured Woeseiaceae bacterium
CATCGCCGTCATCCTGGGCAAGTATTGATGCAGTGGGGGTCAGCATCATCAGGCACATTGCCGCGGCCAGAATGTACGCGCGTTTGTCGAACATGATTTTCCTCCGCACGGCAACCAGATCGGTATCATCGTTTGAACGCAGAAATCGAAGAGAGTTCGAGGTAATCAAAGGCGCCTAAGCAGTCGATGGTGAACTAAACGCCGGCAGATTTTTCTTCAAAATCTGTGGACTGTTACCACAGGGTCCAGCTGGTTATGGCCAACGGCATTGACGTTATAGCCGTATTCCATCTCATCCACTTTTTCTGGTAACAAGTCCCGCTCCACACAGATGAAAAACTTGTCGTTCGCCCCGTTCTTTTTTTTCTTCCCGCTGCCGTTGAGCCAGCCGGCATCGGCTGTCTTGCCGGACGTTGAAACCAACACCTCATTCGGTCCGACGAGGTTAAATTGCAGCACGTCGCCAAGGACGGCGTGCTTGTTTGCCGGGGCGCCAATGTTCGGATTGTTGTAATTGATATTAATTGGAACCACACCCGGGTTTGCGCCCTCGCAACCGTGTGTTTGTAGTGGTTTGACGGCACAAGCACCGAGTGCCATCAGAAATAGCAGCAATACACCGTGTCGCAGGATAATCATGTCGTCCCCTTCTTATTCTTTTCACTTATTATTGAGGATAGTCTATTTCCTTTGAATGTCCAGATAAATGAACCTCAGTTACTTGATTTTTCTGAACTTTTGCGGACGAGTTCCATGAATCGAGCTTCGCTCTGCAGATCACTTACAAGCGGGTCGGCAGCGAGCATCCGTATCGGATATCCCATGTCAACCGCCAGGCTCAAGGCATCGATCGCCGCAGATGCCTCACCGCGGCCAATTTTCAAGAGGCCGTCATAATAGCGGACGTATGGGTCGTTCGGTGCAATGCTCAACGCCCTGTCGATGAGGAATATCGCCTGCTCGGTATCACCGGTTGAGCCAGTCGCCCATGCCTGAACATACAGATCGACCGGGTTGTTCGGGTCCATTTCAAGCAGTTCCGCGGAAATGCTCATGGCCTGCCGGTAAGCGCTGGCTGCCTCGTCTGGTTGGGACGAGAAACGCAATGCGTCGCCGAGATTTAGCCACACGACATGCGACTGTGGCATCTCATTAGCTGCCTGCCTATGAATTTCCACCGATCTGTCGTATTCCCCGAGGTAGTAGTAGACGATGCCCTTGTTCGACAGGAACTCGGCATCTGTTTGAATGGCAAGAGCGGCCCCTATCGCATCCAATGCGGCACTGAAATCACCTGTCATCATCAGCGCGCTTCCCATGTTGCCGTGGCCGAGCCAGTTGTTGGGATCGAGGAAGACGACCTGCCGATAAATGTGCGCGGCCTCGGCATAACGGCCGTTGAAGAAATAAAACGTACCCAGGGAGTTGATGCTGCGCCAGTTGCCAGGTTGCAGATCGATCGCTTGCTTGAGGAGCCGTTCTGCATCTTCTGGCTGTCGCTCCCGATCCAATATGACCGCCATGCCCTGCATTGCCAATACGTCGCGCGGATTTATCTCGAGTGCGCGACGGTAGGCGCTTGCCGCTTGCGTCGACTTGCCGGCGCTCATGCGCAGCTTGCCTAGTGCGGTGTAAACGACGTCCAGATTAGGATTCGAGTCCAAGGCGGCGGCACATGCAGCCTCAGCCAGCTCGATGGTGGCTCTTTCGTGCGTCATCTCATAGAGCATTACGTATGCCCTGCAGATACCCGCGTGAGCTGCAGAGAAACCCGGGTCGATTTCCAGCGCGTTTCGAAAAAACTCGATGGCCTGGTCGATCGATGCGACGTTAGGGGGCTGATCGAGCACAAATTTGCCACGCCGGAACATGACATACGCATCGACGTCCGGATCGACATCATCGATAGCGAAATCACCGATCGCAATGTCGGGGAGAGCTACTCGAATGTTGGCGACAGCCAAGTCGGTAATTTCGCGCTGAACAGTCATGTAATCATCGACCTTTGTATCGAAGCTGCGCGAAAGAACGTGAAAACCTGTGGCGGATTCAATGAGCTGTACGACAATTCTGAGATCATTATCGACCAGTCTCACGCTGCCTTCGAGAAAGTAGGCAACACGCAATCTCCGGCGAACCTGATCGGAGGTTGCATTCGCAGGTAGTGACCAGGAATCGCCGCGCGACGAGACCGACAGCCCGGGGATCCTTGCAAGGCGGTCGAGAACGTCTTCGCCTAGACCGTCGCTAAAAATCTGTGCGCCTTCATCGTTGTTGATGTTCAGGAATTTGAGGACCGCAATCGAGTTCGCCTGTATGGGCAACAACTCATCCGCATCGATTTGTACAGTCTCAGTGGGGGCTTCGACTTTGAATCCAACGACAGCCTGATAAACGCTGGTGCCGAATGCAGCGATGCCGTAGGCGGCAATGATCGCGAGATAGTTTCTTTCCAGCCCGGCCAGCAGTTTTCCGGATTGTTTTCCCTCGTCGAGAAACAGGTGACTTTTGTTGTGTTCCAGCAGCCAGGCGAGAACGAGACAGATGGGCAAGCCGATTATCGTCGTAAAAGTGATCATCGTCGGGACCCAGATCGGTAGTCCCAGCGTTGGCGCCGTCGCATCTACAATCTGGATCAGTAACCAGCCAACGACCAGGTAAGCAAGGCCGGCTTGCATGACGCCACGACGCATCAGGGCATTTACGAGACCCTCACGGGAGTCCTCAGTGTTTGCATCGTAGGTTTCTTCGGTTTCGGCGGCGCCTCGGATCCTCGGTTCTTCGATAAGCCGATAGCCTCGCCTCGGAATAGTCTGAATGATATTCGGGTCGTCGGCGTGATCATGCAAACCGTGCCTGAGCTCACTGACTGCGTGGCTGAGCGCTTCCTGACTTCCCTGGCCTTCTCCCCAGACGAGTCGCAGAAGTTCATCTCGCTCGACGAGCGTAAACGGTTGTTCGGCCAGTCGTAAAAGGATCTCGATTGCCCTGGGTTGGAGGTGCAATTGCCCCTCCGGGCCCGATACGGTGCCGCTTGTCGGCTCGATCAGCAGATCTCGTAGATAGAACCCTTTCAACAAGCTCTGTCGCATGCGAATGTCCGGGCGAAATCAATGGCTTAAGCATAGCATTGCAATGTGCGGCTGGCCGCATTCGGGCAATTGAGGAGGTCGTGTGGAAAAATCGCGTACCGGTCCGCGTCGCGTTGTTGGATAATCTGGCATGGAAGCTTTTGAATCGCATCAGGGCACTGTCCGGGCAACTTCGCCGGGCATGGCAGTCATGCAACATATTGAAAAGCACTTCATAAAAGAACTGTAACTATTGGATATTAAAATAAATGATTAGGAAGATTATCCCATTTGTTGAATACTTCGCCGAGGCAGCCACGGCTTGTCTCGTGACGATGGTGCAGGGAAACATGCTGGTGGTTACCGCGGCCCACCTCTTGATTGCCTCTCAGACGGGCCTGATCGCAGGCGCGATCGCCGCCGTCGGCCTCTATTTCGCGCGGGCCAGCACTCGATGGGTGATCTCGATTACGCTGGGCGTGATCACCGCTGTGGTGGACTATGTCGTACATCCAGGCATGTTCGGTTCGGCCGTAACAGAGGCATTGGTCACTGGCGTAGGCGCAGCGGTCCTGTCCTATCTGATAGGCACCGGCATACAGTACGTCCGG
Organism: uncultured Woeseiaceae bacterium; assembly: GCA_964386685.1. Taxonomy (GTDB): domain Bacteria; phylum Pseudomonadota; class Gammaproteobacteria; order Steroidobacterales; family Woeseiaceae; genus JACZWL01. Next base: position 3,683 of record CAYLSX010000114.1, read on the forward strand.
ACCGGGAAGACAACATCAGATTAGGATCATTTGCGACGAAGTGTGCTATTGACGAGTTGACTTGGCATACGGCTGGCCGAGGCGAGCGCCTAATGGGTTAGCATATTTCTCCCTTCATCGGACAGCGACTGGGCGATTCAATTGTTGCTGTTGTTCAATTCGTTTGAGGAATCCATCGGATGATTTCATTCAAAGTTAATTCAATAGCTGCTTCTTTTGAGGGTGACAGTGATACGCCGTTGCTGTGGGTATTGCGAGATCATCTACGGCTGACCGGTAGCAAGTATGGTTGTGGCATCGGCCAATGTGGTGCCTGCACTGTACATGTGGACGGCAAGGCACAGCGTTCGTGCATAACGCCCATAGCAGCCGTGGAAGGTCGATCAATAACAACGATTGAGGGGCTTGCCAGTGCTGATGGCGCGCTCCACCCGGTGCAGCAAGCCTGGCTTGAATTGGACGTTCCGCAATGCGGTTACTGTCAGGCGGGGCAGATCATGGCGACGGCAGACCTCTTGAAATCGTATCCGAAGCCGAGTGATCAGGATATCGACAAACACATGACGAATATATGCCGTTGCGGGACCTATGTGCGGATACGAAAAGCAATTCACAGGTCCGCCGAGCTGGCTGAGTCGGGAGGATGATCATGGCGGTCGGCAAAGAGCTAATGAACAAAGAACGGATAAATGAAGGCCGCCGGCAATTCATTGTATGCGGCACGACAATTGGCGGCAGTTTGGTGCTAGGCCTCCCGTCGATCGCATTGTCCGATGTCGGAGGTGACACGCTCGGCGAGCGCCAGATCGGCTTCTTTATCGAGATAGAGGCCAATGGCAGCGTGATCATTGGCAGTAGTCAACCCGAGATCGGTCAGGGCGTACGTACTGCGTTGCCAATGTTGGTGGCCGAAGAACTGGATGTCGAGTGGTCGAAGGTCAAGGTGAGACAGATGCCGCTCGGCATCGTCAAGACGGAGGACGGTTTTGCCTGGAAATACGGCAGCCAGGGCGTCGGTGGCAGTAACACACTGACCGAAAACTGGGATTTCATGCGCGAAGTCGGCGCAACTGCGCGGAACCAACTAATACGGGCAGCGGCTGCGCGCCTGAATGTGCCGGAAGCTAGTTGCAGTACCAGGCCCGGTTATGTGGTGTGTGAGTCCCTCGGCGAGGAGATTCCATACGGTGAGTTGGTGGAAGAAGCAGCTCGATTGGACCTGCCCGCTGAAAGTCCACCACTGAAGGACATGAAGAACTACCGAATCGTCGGCAAAGCGCAAAATGGGGTCGATGCCATCGATATCGTTACCGGCAAAGCGCGTTACGGCATCGATACGCAGGAACCCGATATGCGCTACGCGGTGATAGCCCGGTCGCCTTTCCTGAACGGGCGCGTTCTTTCGATCGATGACGCCAAAGCTCGAAAGTTCGACGGCGTGCTCGATGTCTTCAAACTGGATGGTCCCGAGCTGGGTGAACCTTACTTGATACTCGCTAGCGGGGTAGCGGTCGTTGCGACATCGACCTGGGCGGCAATCAAGGGTCGGAATGCACTGCAGATAGACTGGGATCCGGGCCCGAACGCGACAGACAACAGCGACGACTTCTGGTTGCAGAATGAGAACATGCTGAAATCGGATGGGCAGGTCGTTGTCGACGATGGCGAGTTCGAACGAGCCATGTCATCTGCCGAAAAGGTCGTGAAGCAACAATACCAGGTGCCGTTCGTCTCACATCAACCACTGGAGCCTCAAAATTGTTACGTCCATGTGCAGGACGATTCCTGTCATGTCATTGCGCCGACTCAGTCGCCAAGCGGGGCATCCCGTTCCGCCGCCGCTGTAACTGGATTACCACGCGAAAACATCCGTGTAGATATTTCGCGCATAGGCGGAGGATTTGGCCGCAGGCTAAGCAATGACTACGTTGCCGAAGCGGCGATGATCTCGAAGAGGACCGGTTGGCCGATCAAACTGCAGTGGACACGCGAGGACGATGTGAAGAATGACTTCTACCGCCCCGCCGGCTTGCATGAAATGAGCGCCGGTCTTGACAGAGACGGCAAAGTAATCGCCTGGACGCAACGCTTGGCAAGCGCGAGCAAGTATTTTCGGCGCCCAAACATGCCCGACGAAAACCTGTGGCAGGCGGAGCTGTACCCGGACGATTTTCCGCGGCGTATGGTCGACAATTTCAGGCTGGAATATTTTCATAATCCAATCGGATTGCCGAGAGGATCATGGCGCGCGCCGGCGCACACTGCCAACGCCTTTGTCATCGAGAGTTTTCTCGATGAAGTCGCGATCGAAACCGGACAGGATCCGTTGCAGTTGCGTCTCGATCTGCTCGGTGAGGACCGGGAACTCGAATACAGCAACCATGGTGGACCAACGTTCAACCCGGGACGTCTGGCCCGATTGATCAAATTCGTTGCCGAGCGGATCGATTATGGTGTCGATCGCCGGGACGGACGTGGCGTTGGTATCGCGACGCACTTCACGTTTGGCGGCTATGCTGCGCATGCGTTCGAAGTGACCGTAAGCTCTCAGGGACACCTGACGATCGAGCGAATCGTGGCAGCCATCGATTGTGGATTCGCCGTTAATCCGCAAGCGGTTGAAGCGCAATTACAGGGTGGCACGATCGATGGAATTAGCACGGCCCTCGGTCAGGAAATCACTGTCAAGGATGGTCAGGTACAGCAAAGTAACTTCCATGACTATCCCTTGTTGCGTATCGCTGCGGTGCCGAGCTTGTTTGAAACCCACATATTGCCGTATGACGAAACGCCTACCGGCGTCGGTGAGATCGGCATTCCTTCATCGGCGCCGGCATTGACCAATGCAATTCATGCTGCGACAGGTATAAGACTGAGACGCCTTCCAATCGGCGATCAGCTAAAAATGGCCATGTCCGCTTAGGAATTTGCTGCGTCTATATTCTCGCATCACGCGTCATGACTAATAGAGGCGAGTCCTGATAGCGGGGTTATAGGACTCGTTGCCGCTCGTGAGAGACATTCTTGCGAGCTGGAACGAATCAACGCCTACCACGTCTAATCTGGACGAAGGTGACATGCCCTGTAGCGAGGAACCAGCAATGAACGTTTTACCCGGTCGGTATCTGGCGCTTGGTGCTGTAACGCTTGCATTGTTTGCAGGGGCCTGCGGCGGCGATGGCAGCGTAGTCGCAGATCCTGGTCGTGCAAACGATGGTGCGCTGTCAGAGGTGCTCGAAACGGCAAGGGCGGGCCACAATG
>CAYLSX010000115.1:0-3308 GCA_964386685.1 uncultured Woeseiaceae bacterium
CTCATGTACTGACGCATCATCGGCGTATGGACGGGCGTTACTGTGGCACTCATTCTTCTTATCTGATTATCTGAGCTATTCTGTGCCCAATGAAAATACTGCATGTCGAAACCGGACGCCATCTTTATGGCGGCGCCCAGCAGGTAATTTATCTGGCAAAGGCACTTCAGATGCGCGGAATCGACAACACGCTGGTGTGCGGAGCCGGCTCCGGCGTAGATACTGCCGCGCGCGACGCCGGCGTCCGCGTGAGCAACATCGATTGTGCCGGTGATCACGATCTCGCCTTCGCATTTCGCCTGCGGCAACGCGTACTCGACGAAAAGCCGGATATCCTGCACTGCCACAGCCGCCGCGGTGGAGACTTCCTCGGCGGCCTGGCGGCGACCGGCACAGCCGTTCCCGCCGTCATCTCCCGGCGCGTGGATAACGCGGAGTCTTCCCTGATCGCCGGACTTCGCTACCGGCCATTTCGACAGGTAATCGCGATCTCGAATTACATCGCCGCCGTCCTTGGCAAGGCAGGACTCGGCGCGGACCGCGTGAGCATCATCCGCAGTGCCGTCGATGCTGGTGCATTCCTCGTGCCCCCGGACTGCGAGGCCTTTCGGCGCGAGTTCCGGCTGTCGGACACCGATATCGTCATTGCCGCCGTCGCCCAGCTGATTGCCCGCAAAGGTCATCGCTACTTGCTCGAAGCAGTGGCGAAAATCAGAACACGGCTCCCGGATCTCAAGCTGATCATTTTCGGTCAGGGCCCCCTCGAGAATGAGCTCCGGGAGCAGGCTGCCAGACTGGCCCTGGGGGGCACGGTGCAGTTCGCAGGTTTCCGCGAGGATCTCGACAGCTACCTGGCCTGTATTGATCTGCTGGTACATCCTGCCTTGGCCGAAGGACTGGGGGTTGCGGCGCTCAAAGCGGCTGCGGCTGCCGTTCCGGTGGTAGGATTTGCCGCAGGCGGACTAACTGAGGCAGTAGTCGACGGCAAGACCGGCATTCTGCTTGCGCCGAAAGACGTCGATGCATTGGGGGAGGCGATTGCAAAGCTTGTTGAGAGTCCGGAGCTGCGACGCTCGTTTGGTGAGGCCGGGCGCGTTCGCATGCAAAGTGAGTTTTCGATCGAGTCGATGGCCGACGCGCATGTACAACTATACGAGTCAATCCTTAAGTGACTGACACCGAATCCATAGGCGCGCTGTCGGAGGCGCTCGTTGGCGAATTGCTTACTGCAGGCAAAACTGCGGCGACAGCCGAGTCCTGTACAGGCGGTTGGATTGCGAAGTCGATCACCGACATTTCCGGCAGTTCAGGCTGCTTTGCCTATGGGCTGGTCAGCTACAGCAACGGCGCCAAGGAATCGCTGCTCGGCGTGAATCCGGCAACGCTCGAGGAACATGGTGCCGTCAGTGAGGCAGTCGTCCGGGAAATGGCGCAGGGCGCGTTGAGCTTGAGCGGTGCCGATGTTGCGGCCGCCGTCAGCGGCGTCGCCGGCCCGGACGGCGGTTCCGAGGAAAAGCCTGTCGGCACGGTATGGTTTGCCTGGGCAACGCGCAACAAGGACAAGCCGGAAATCGACGCTGAAAAACGATTCCTTAAAGGGGATCGCGAACAGGTTCGTGCACAGGCGGTCGTTATCTCATTGCAGGGCATACGTGAACGAATTCGTGACTGAGAAACAGCCCCAAAAAAGAATATTCTTCGCGCTCTGGCCATCAAACCAACAGCGGCAGGAAATCGAGACTGCAATCCAAGCATTCCGGTCAAAGCTCGCCGGTTCCTGGACCGATGATGACAATTTGCATGTCACGCTTTTCTTTGTCGGCGGGTTCCCTGAAAACGACATACCGTCACTACTGACTGCCGCTCACAAAATAGAGTGTCCTTCGATCCATCTGAAGTTCGAACGCATCCATTTCTGGAAACGGCCGAAAATCATTTGCCTGTTTGCCAGTTACGTGCCCAGCGAGTTGCTAGGCCTGGTCAGGTCAGTGGAATCCACAGCACAAATGTTCGGGGTCGAGCCCGAAGACCGCCCCTACCGGGCACACATGACCATCGCCCGCCGGGCGAAATCCTTCGAGCCCATCACTTTGGCGCAGCCCCTCGAGCTTCACTGGTCGCGCTTTCATCTGATCGAGTCCGTTTCGACGTCCTCCGGAGTCAAGTACAGGCCGTTGGATCAATAGCTTCGACGCGTTTCTTAACAGAGAGCTCCGATTGGCCCAAAAGCGCCGACTGCCGAGACCCAAGATTTGTGAAATAATGCCCCCTTCTTTCCCCACCTCGATGGCGACAAAAAAATGGATGAAAATCGCAAGAAAGCGCTGGCGGCAGCTCTCGGCCAGATAGAAAAACAATTCGGAAAAGGCTCTGTCATGCGTTTGGGTGACAGCGGCAAAAGCATGGATATCGAGTCAATATCCAGCGGCTCGATTGGCCTCGACGCCGCCCTCGGCATCGGTGGTTTACCGCGCGGCCGAGTCGTCGAGATCTACGGACCCGAGGCATCCGGCAAGACAACCCTGACCCTGCAAGTCGTCGCCGAAGCCCAGAAACTGGGCGGTACAGCGGCTTTTGTCGATGCCGAACACGCACTGGATCCGACATACGCCGAAAAACTCGGCGTCAATGTCGATGAACTGCTGGTATCGCAGCCCGATACCGGCGAACAGGCGCTGGAGATTACCGACATGCTGGTGCGTTCAGGCGCTGTCGATGTCGTCGTTATCGATTCCGTCGCCGCACTCACTCCGAAAGCCGAGATCGAAGGCGAGATGGGCGATTCGCACATGGGCCTGCAGGCCCGATTGATGTCACAAGCGCTGCGCAAGCTGGCTGCCAACATCAAGCGTTCCAACACGATGGTGATTTTCATCAACCAGATTCGTATGAAGATCGGCGTCATGTTCGGCAGCCCGGAGACGACGACCGGCGGCAATGCCCTCAAGTTTTATGCGTCGGTTCGACTCGACATTCGTCGCATCGGTGCGATAAAGAAAGGCGACGAGGTCATCGGTAACCAGACGCGCGTCAAAGTCGTCAAAAACAAGGTGTCGCCACCATTCAGGATGGCCGAGTTCGAGATCCTCTACGGCGAGGGCATCTCCCGCGAGGGTGAAATCATCGAGCATGGCGTGGCGCAGGGCATCATCGACAAAGCCGGTTCCTGGTACAGCTACAAAGAAGATCGAATCGGTCAGGGCAAGGAAAACGTCCGCGAGTTCCTGAAGACGCATCCGGAAGCATCCGCAGAGATCGAACAACAGATTCGCGCAAAACTGCTTCCTGCCAGAAAGAGATTCAGTGAT
>CAYLSX010000115.1:3408-6830 GCA_964386685.1 uncultured Woeseiaceae bacterium
ATGACTGAGCCGGTCGAGTCCATCAACGAACTGAACAATGACCTCTTCAATCCGGAAGAGGTCGATCGTTTTTCCGATCCCATCGAGGCGCGCAAGAAGGCCATGGACTATCTTGCCCGCCGCGAGTACGGCCGCCTCGAGCTCCAGGCCAAACTTCAGAACGCAGGGTTCAGCACTGAGGCTGCCCGAGTCGCCGTCGATCGGCTGGCAAGCGAAAACCTGCAATGCGATCGCCGCTTCATAGAGAGCTTCATACAGTCCCGCATCAGCAAAGGTAAGGGCCCTGTTCGTGTCCGTCTGGAACTCGAAGAACGCCGGCTCGAAGCCGGGCTGATCGATGAAATCCTGTCAGCGACCGATGCGGATTGGTCGACACTGGCGCGACAGATTCGAGAGCGGAAATTCGGGCCCGAACCACCGCCCGACTTCAAGGAAAAGGCCCGCCAGATGCGCTTCCTGCAATATCGCGGATTCGAGCCCGGTCACATCCAGGCGGCCGTTACGCCTCGTGGTGATGAATAGCTGATCCCGCTACACTACCGGCACATTCAGGCCGTCGCCAAACTGAAAACCCAATGAAAAGCATGACCAGCAATGAATTGCGCCAGGCCTTTCTGGATTTCTTCCGGGTCCGTGGCCATGAGATCGTGGCGAGTTCGCCACTCGTGCCGGGCAACGATCCCACGTTGCTTTTCACCAATGCCGGCATGGTTCAGTTCAAAGACGTCTTCCTCGGCGAGGAAAAGCGCAGTTATGACAAGGCCGCGACATCGCAGCGCTGTGTCCGCGCCGGCGGCAAACACAACGACCTCGAGAACGTCGGCTACACGACCCGGCATCACACCTTTTTCGAGATGCTGGGCAACTTCAGTTTCGGTGACTATTTCAAGAAAGAAGCAATCAAGCTTGCCTGGGAGTTCCTGACCGAAGACCTCGGCTTGCCGGAGGAAAAACTGTGGGTCACCGTCTTCGAGGACGATGACGAAGCAGCCGACATCTGGCTCAAGGACGTGCAAGTCGATCCGGAGCGATTCGGCCGCCTGGGTGCCAAGGATAATTTCTGGTCGATGGGAGATACGGGGCCCTGCGGTCCCTGCAGCGAGATCTTCTACGACCACGGACCGGACGTGGCCGGTGGGCCGCCAGGATCGCCGGACGAAGATGGTGATCGCTACGTCGAGATCTGGAACCTCGTATTCATGCAGTTCGACCGTGATGGCAGTGGCGAGATGACGCCGTTGCCGAAACCCTCTGTCGATACAGGCATGGGCCTCGAGCGAACCGCTGCCGTCATGCAGGGCGTACACAGCAACTACGACATCGACATGTTCGCCAACCTGATCGCGGCGACGGCAAAAATACTCGGTGTCAAGAATGACGGCTCGAGCACGCTAAACGTCATCGCCGACCATATTCGTGCCTGTGCTTTCCTGATCGTCGATGGTGTGCTGCCGGGCAACGAGGGCAGGGGATATGTATTGCGCCGAATCATTCGGCGCGCGCTCCGTCACAGCAAAAAACTTGGAATCGAAGCCACTTTCTTTCACAAGCTCGTCGAACCGCTGTGCAAGGAAATGGGCGACGCCTATCCCGAACTCATCAAAAAGAAAGCGCACGTCGAGAAAGTCCTTGAAAAAGAGGAACACGGATTTGCAGAGACCCTCGACCGGGGCATGGAGATCCTCGAGGCCGCCATTTCCAATCTGAAAGGAAAGGAAATACCGGGCGATGTCGTATTCAAGTTATACGACACTTACGGATTTCCTGTAGATCTCACTGCTGATATCGCACGAGAACGTGGATTAACGATTGATCAAGCCGGTTTCGAGAAACATATGGGTGCACAGCGCGATCAAGCTAAAGCCGCAAGTAGCTTCGACATCAAGGTTGGTACTGCGTCCCTGAATTTGACCGGATATCCGGCAGAAGTAAAAACAACGACGTTCACGGGTCACGAAGGAATCGAAGGTGTGAGCGAAGTAGGCGCGATACTCAAAGATGGAGAACCGGCGGACTTACTTTCCAACGGGGACGAAGGCGCGGTTATTCTCAAATCGACACCTTTTTATGCAGAAAGCGGTGGGCAGGTCGGTGACACGGGTGCTATCGAGTCCGACGATGCGTCGTTCCTCGTAACGGATACCCAGAAAAGTGCAAAGGCGATCGTACATTTCGGCAAGGTGCAACTCGGCAAGCTGAAAAAAGGCGACAAAGTGACAGCCAAGGTCGACGGTGAGCGGAGAAAGGCGATCGTACTTCACCACTCGGCCACTCATCTAGTGCACGCTGCGCTTCGAAGTGTCTTGGGCGATCACGTACTGCAAAAGGGCTCGCTTGTTGCGCCGGACCGTTTGCGTTTTGACTTCTCTCACTACGAGCCGGTAACGCCGGAGCAGCTCCACGAAATCGAAGAGCTCGTTAATGGCGAGATTCGCAAGAACAACAACGCCAACACTGAGCTGATGAAATACGACGATGCTGTTGCGTCCGGTGCGATCGCACTATTCGGCGAGAAATACGATGAGGAGGTTCGCGTATTGCGATTGGGAGATTTCTCAGTTGAGCTATGCGGCGGCACGCATGTAAGCCGCACGGGCGATATCGATATTTTCAAGATCACGCACGAAGTCGGTGTTGCGTCCGGCATTCGCCGAATAGAGGCCGTCGCTGGCAAGCAGGCGATGGCATGGATCGATGAAAATCAGAAGGCGCTCGACGAGGTCGCCGCAATGTTGCGCACACCCCGGGATCAGATTCCGGCAAAAATTGAACACCTTCAGCGCCGAGTCAAAGAGCTTGAGAAAGAGCTAGCGGCCGCCAAGCAAAAAATTCTGACCGGAACGACAAAAGAGATAGAAGAAAATGTCGTCGTCGTCGACGGCTTGAGCGTACTTGCGACGCGAATGGACGGTGCCGATGCCAAGACGCTCCGTGATGCGGTTGATCGTTTCAAGGACAAGTTCGAGAGCGCGGTCGTGGTTTTGGGATCGGTCGATAACGGCAAGGTTCGCCTGGCTGCCGGTGTTACCAAGGACGCGGTCGACCGTATTCGGGCCGGTGACGTGATCCGGCCGGTGGCCGAGCAAGTCGGCGGCAAGGGCGGCGGGCGACCCGATTTCGCGCAGGCCGGGGGCAGCAAACCGGAGGCCCTGGATGCGGCTCTGGACTCCGTTCCCGGATGGGTGGCAGAGCAATTGGCGTGACGCCCGTTGCATTACAAATAGGGTCCGTGAGCCCCATATAGCTGCCAAAATGGGCACACGAAGGCAAAATCGACTAGTATTACAATAGTTTATCGACAAGCACGGCCGTAATAATAAGCGGGACGGAGTCCCGCGAGGCAGGAGTAGGAAGTCATGCTGATCCTTACGCGGCGCGCCGGTGAGACTGTAATGGTCGGGAGCGATGTCACCATTACCGTG
>CAYLSX010000116.1:0-6810 GCA_964386685.1 uncultured Woeseiaceae bacterium
ATCGTCTTTGCCGACTACGACTGGAAATTAAATCAACAGAAGTAGCCGGTTCAGATTTTCCTCATTTTTCCGCCACACCGATGATTGCTGTTTGGGCCGTGAAGACGGCAAATACAAACGTGTCATCCATAACGACATCATCTTGCGATGTTCCCAGACCCGCGTACATGCCGTCGAGACCGCCACAGTTTGCGACATCCAGCGAGACGTCGTAAGTGTTAAACAGGGGATCGATGATTAAGACCTGGCCATTCAGTACGCAGCCCGAGTTCGACTGTCCGGTAATGACGCCGGCGGCATCGATCGTAAAGGACGAAGGGTCGCCGAATATGTCGAAGGTCGTGTAAACAGCGGCGATGGTCGCAAGATCACTGCCGCGGTCATAAGTAGCGTCAAACGTGGTGGAGATCGTCGAGGTCACGCCGGCGGCACTGATAGTGAGATTCAGGGTGTTTCCCTCACTCACCGTGCCGCCGGAGATGGTAAGTGCTGCGACCGTTGAGCCGTCACTAAGCGTGAGCCCGGGCGCGGCATGCAATGTGCCTGAACCCGTAACCTGATTGCCATTCGCGATCGTAACAGTGCCTTGCGCGCTGGCGAGAATGTCGCTGGTGGTTACATCAGTAATAACACAGGCGAATTCCAGCGTATTTGAAACGAGACAGCCGATATCGTCTGTCGTCTGTGCAAAGCCAAAGGTGAAATCATCGATAACGACGTCACCGCCGCCGGTGCTTGTGACTTCGACTGAACCGATCAATGTCTGGCCCGCAGCACGATTTACCGTGACCTCCTGAAAAGCGCCGGTGGGTATGATTGTCTGGATCAGTGCTGCGTTCTCATCGAGTATGCGAACCTCTCCGACGTCGGCATTACTCGGCATGCGTACGTGGAAGTTCACGGAGCTGGGTAGCGTCTCAAACGTAACGGTAGCGGACGTGCCAATCAGAATGTGCCAGGAATTGGCGCCGGTAATATAGAACGACGGGATGCCGCGGGATTCCGCTCGGCCGTTGGAAAACGTTGCCATAAACGGCGATACGCCCACCGAAAACGGCCCGGCCGCATTGAATTCGAAGCTGGTGAAGACATCTGGAGATGCGGCCGTAAGCGACTGACCCGCCCAGATTCCACCCGGATCCTGGGGGGCCGCTGGTGGCATTGGCCCGGCGAGAGGAGGTGCTGCGGCGCCGCCACCACCGCAGGCACCGACAAACGCTGATAACAACAGAGTAGTTAATACCAGGGCTAAGGACTTTTTCATGACGTTCCCCCGCACCGCGGCTGCACCTTCAGCCCGGCTGAGATTTCAAAAAATTGCTACTTTGAGGGTATGTCGCCGGAGATGGCGAATAGGTTCAGCGCTTGTTGCCTAAAACGGCAGATGTAGCTCCAGGAAGAGCTGTTCCCTGTTCTGCGCGGGGTTCTGGGGTATACCGTCGTAAATACGATAGCCAAGACGAGTCTGCACAAACTGAATCGGGAAGTACTCCCACACGACACTCCAACGGTTTTGTTCGTCTTCTGACACGGCGTCGTCAGGATCGTAGTACTCGAATGTCAACTTGAGATTGTGACCCTTCTTCAACTGCACGTTCGCCTCAAGCAGGCTAGCCCAGGATTTGCGGCGACCCGTCGGCGCACCATCATCGATGATGTAGTCCAGCTCGGCCAGCCAGGCGATACGTCCGGTTCGAATACCGCCGAACACATTCTGCATTTGCCGGTCGCCGAACTTGGAATCATTAAGATTGAAGCTGCCACCGACACGCCACTTCGATGTCACATGGCTGACCAGCAGGCTGTATTGCTTGCCCGAATCGACTTCGGGGCCTCCCGCAGTACCGCGCGTAATAGCGAATTGAGCCGACCACTTGTCTTTCTCCAGGCCCAATTCCCAGCCTGTGTCGGGCGAATTGAAATTGATGCCGGTCACCTGACGTATGAACGCATTGTCGTCCTGCAGGCGCAGGCCATAGGGCAGAAAAAACTCGCCGCCTTTGATGTACCAATTACCGTCCTCGGTCGATAGGCGCAGGTATTGCTCGCGCACGATCGGGTCCTGTGGAGCCAATTTCGCGTCCACATACAGGGTCAGATATTTCGGAAACGGCCGAATCTCCAGGTAGGCGAGGAACTCCTCCAGGTCCGTATCGGATGTGCTCGGCTGACCCGGCACGTCGATCTGATTCCACCCGCCGCGAATATCCCCGCCAACGGCGAAGTACTTGCCCAATTCACCGGTCCACAGCGCGCCGAGGTGCAGGGTGCGTGCGGACATCTCTGCCTGTTCATAGACATTGCCATATACCGTGCGTTTGCCGCCGCCGCTCGTTGACACATGACACATGCCGCACTTCAGGCCTTTTTGCACGGCCAGATAGGGTTCAGCGAGTGCCGACTGATGCATAAAAACCGCAGCCAGGACTACGAACAGCACTCGAGGTGTCATTGCGGCGCCCCGCTATCGATCCAAAGTCGGATCACATCGATGGTTGCTTGATCGAGGAACGGGCCTCCTTGCGGCATTCTTGAGCCTTGCGCAGACGTGCCCTCCAGCTTGTGTATCAGGTAACTGTTGTCGGCGTCACCCACGGCAACACGGAAAATTGCTGGCTCTTGAAAACTCGCGATATTGATCAGGCTACTGAAGCTGGCCGCAGCAGAGCTCAGGTCCATGCCGGTCGGCAGATTCGGTCCGGGAGGCCCGGAGTGGCAGCCAGCCACTGAGCAGGTCGGCGTGAAGATATTGTTCTGGATCGACGCGAGCGATGGCTGTATGCCCTGGACTTCGAACTCGACCACGAAATCGCCACCCTCCGTGCCGTCTCCGGATGGGAAGGTACCGGAATATTCGCCGTCGAGCGCAGTGCCACTGATATCGAGAATCAGATTGGCGCCGGAGCCGTGCAGGGTGACCTGGTAGCGGTCTTCAATCGCCGATACACCCATCAGGTCCATCACCGCCAGTCTCGGATTCATGCCGGACAAGGCGACCGAAGCTGGCACGATCACTACCTCGTTGCCATCCCCGAAAGTACCGTCGCCGCCGCTTCTGATCAGCGTAAACGTCATGTCATTGATCGTCGAGGCATCGATATCCCGATCGAATCCCGCCGAAAGATCGGGCGGCAAGCTGCCCAGGACGCTATCCGGGTCAGGTATGAGCGACGCGACGACGGGCGGCGTATTCGGCGGCCCGCCGGAATCGGGCAGGGCGCCGTCTGTTATCCATTGCCGCACGAAATCGATGGTGGACTGAGGTATCGGGGCACCGCCCAGAGGCATTTGCTCGCCAGCCGACGCCGTGTCCTCGAGCTTTTGAATCAGATAGCTTAGATCAGGATCACCCGGCGCTACCCGCAAGATCGAGGAGTTTTGACGGCTTGCAACGCCGACCAGGTTGGTAAAACTATTTGCAGCGTCGAGCCGTAACCCTTGCGGTGCCGTGGCGCCGGCATGACAGACGATGCAGGATGGGTTGAATACATTTGCTTGAACGGAAGCAAGGGTCGGGGCAAGCGGCACATCGCCGCCTTCGCCCAACGGCCGGCCGCTGATATCGAGCCCTTCCCCACTGCCGGCGGTGCAGCCGACAATGACGTTACATAGCAGTGCAATCAGCAAAAATCCGGGCCGCCGCGCGTTCCTTGAGCAATCCATTCCTATTATTTTCATTCGGGCAATCGAAGTTCTCCAAAGCTGATCGGACTGCTACGTGAGTCGCCCTGCAATTGGCAATAGTTCAACGCTGAGCACCGTTGGACCGTTTACCTGGAAATTGACGAGTCCAGCATCTACAGCTTACGTGCCCGCAAGTCCTTTTTCTAGAATTTCCATTAAGAATAACCCGTAAGTGAACATAATTATTAGGGTCTGCATATCAAAGTCATCGCACAGGCAGTCGCTGGCGGGGAAGTGAATCAATTCGCCAAATGAACCTTTGTGGCCTTGGTGGGGACTTATAATAAGGAATCCACCACAGCGACCAGTTGATGCAAATGTCGCATTCGAATGCCGGGAACACAGCCACAAGGCCGAAGGAGGGCAACGAGCTTGCGCTTCTGGAGCACATTCGCCGAGGTGATCGGGGCGCGTTCTCGAAGCTTTACCGGCTCTATCACCCACGCCTTTATGGCTATCTGCGACGATTGCTGAGAAATCCGGCCACGGTCGAAGAGGTGCTGGACGACGTGATGCTGGTGGTCTGGAAGGATGCCCGGAAATTTCGCGGCGATGCTGCGCTATCGAGTTGGATATTCGGTATCGCATATCGCAAGGCATTGACCGCCATCAGGGCGGAACAACGTTATCAGGCGCCGTTGGATCGAAGTGCGAACGCGGCCGCTATTGCCGGTGAGACGGAAAGGCATACTGAATGGATCCGCGCGGCGCTGACTCAATTGAGCGCAGATCACCGGCAGGTCGTTGAACTCACCTATTTCGGCGGATTTTCCTATCAGGACATCGCGGAAATCGCGAATTGCCCGGTGAACACTGTCAAGACCCGCATGTTTCATGCACGGCGGCGGCTGAAAGTCTTGTTGCCAGTGCTGGCGGGCCAGGTCAAGGAGCAGTCTCGTGAACGTGCGTGAACAAATCTCGCATGAACAGGCAATTGAGCTGTTGCCGTGGCTCGTCAACGACTCGCTCGAGGATTTGGAGAAAGAAGCTGTCCTCGAACACGCTCATGCCTGCGTGATATGCCGGCGCGAGTTGAGCAGTTTGCAGCAGCTTCAGGACACGATTTCGCAGGCGTCAATCGCATGGCCGGTGCCGGCGCCCGACATGCGCAAGATCAACGCCCGGATCGACGCGCTGATCGACAGGCAGAATTTGTGGCGAGACTTGTTGAAGCGATTTCGAAATCTGTTCGACAGGCCCTGGCGCATCGCATTCGCGGCGCAATCGGTCGTTCTTATTGCGCTTGCTGCGGTCCTGATGTGGCCGGAGCCCGACAGCGGGCAGTTCACGACGCTCACCGAAACCGAGACTCTTCCGGAGGGACGCTATGTTCGCGTCGTATTCAGTCCGGATCTGCAGCAATCACAACTTGCCTTACTTCTCGATGAGTTCGAGCTGACGATTGTCGAAGGCCCGTCCAATCGCGGCGTTTATACACTAGCCGTTGCCTCTTCTGCGAAAAACACCGACCTGATTGTGTCCAGTTTGCAGGGCGATCCAGAGGTACTTTTCGCACAGCCGGTCACCATCGGAGCTGATCGATGATGCGCATCCTGATCATGTCCATTTTCCTTGCCGTAGCAAGCGTGGCAAGCACTTACGCCGACGATAAAACTGAAGATAATTCAGCACTGACAAAAATACTGGTCACGTTTGCCGATCGAGGCATGAGTAATGCCACCCGTGCCGGTCCGGCCGGACCGGGCTACAGACGTCGTTCATCGACGTACCTTACGTCAGTCGGTGTGAAGCGCACGGCAAGGCGCATTGCTGAAGAATTCAATCTCGTGACGATCGATGAGTGGCCGATTATCTCGCTCAAGGTGCACTGCCTCGTATTTGGAGTTACAGGCGATGTTGCTGTTGATGAATTGTTGGTGCGTTTGCAGGAACGACCAGAGGTTGAATCCGCGCAACTGATGAACGAGTTCGAGGTTTCTGCAACCAGCGTTACAAGTGCTGTCGATCCTTATGCGAACCTGCAACACAATCACAGAACACTGGAGCTGACGCAAGCGCATAACTGGTCGCTCGGCCATGGCACGAACGTTACGATCATCGACACCGGTGCCGACCTCCGGCATCCGGAGTTAAGAACACAGATCGCAGCGCATCGCAACTTCGTCGAAAACGACGACAGGGATTTTTCGTCAGATGCGCACGGCACTGCTGTAGCGGGTGTCATTGGCGCGGCCTCTAATAACGGGGTCGGCATGGTCGGTGTCGCGCCATCAACCCGCATGGTCGTCCTTAAGGCCTGTTGGTACGGCTCGGATGGTTCGCAAGCGAAATGTGACAGCTTCACGCTTGCAAAAGCCCTGAGTCATGCGATCGAATCAAGAACTGACGTTATCAATCTAAGCCTGGGCGG
The DNA here is from genome assembly GCA_964386685.1 of uncultured Woeseiaceae bacterium. Lineage (GTDB taxonomy): Bacteria > Pseudomonadota > Gammaproteobacteria > Steroidobacterales > Woeseiaceae > JACZWL01. The sequence continues at coordinate 6,056 of CAYLSX010000116.1, forward strand.
ACCGCCCGACGCGCTGCTTAGCCGTTTGGTGAAACGAGCACTCAGCGACGGAATTGTGGTGGTTGCGGCAGCTCCAAGACGGAATCATTCCGGATTTCCAGCAGATACCAGCGGTGTCATCGTGGTCGATTCGAACAGCCAGGCAGCACCGCAATTTCCGATCAAGGCGCCCGGCGACGATATTCTGGTGCCGGTGCCGGACGGTGGCTATGACTATGCGTCGGGAAGTTCATTGTCTGCGGCGCACGTGTCAGGAATTGCCGCATTGCTGGTCGCACAACGGCCAGGTCTGAACAGCAGCCAGATCAACACGCTGCTGGTAGCAAGCCGACCGACTATGAATCAGTCAGTTAACGCCTGTCGTGCACTGGCAGAATTGCTGCAGCGCTCAGGCTGTAGCGTCAGGGAAGCTGTTTCGCAGGGTCACTGACATCCAATCAGAAAGCTGCAGAGATACTCAACACAAGTTGGGAATCTGCAGACGACCGTGCAGCGAACCCGTCCGGCTGCTCGTTGTCGTACCAGCGGAGATCGAAAGTCAGGCGTGAGAATCTGGCTGACGCGCCGATATCCCAGTGCAGGTAATGCGAAACGCCGGCATCCGACATATCGTTGCCGCCGAGTGCCGCACCAATTACCCATGCATTCGCGACAGGCCATTCAGAGCGTAACTCCCAATGTCGTGCAATTCGATCGAGTCCATAGAGATTACTGGTGTAGCCGAGCTCGATCGAATACCGCTCACGCCACGTTGC
>CAYLSX010000117.1:0-1087 GCA_964386685.1 uncultured Woeseiaceae bacterium
ACGACCTTGCAGGCGATTGGCGAAAAGGCCGGCTACAGTCGTGGCCTTGCGACCTACCGGTTTGGTTCCAAGGCCGGCCTTTATGACGAGGTCTGCAAATCGATCTCGCGACGTTGGCTGGGATACCTGAAAGATGACGTCGGCGAAACAGTTGGCATCGAGGCGATGTGTACGGCGCTCGACTCTTTCTTCCGGTTCGTCTCGGATTCGCCACGCGATGCGCAGGTTCTTCAGATTTTATACTGCGGCGCGGCGAGCCCGAAGTCGGAGTATCGGCAGACTTCCGCGAACATTCATCAACGGCAGCAGGACGATGTGGCCGATTGGGTATTAGCGGGAATGCGGGCGGGAGAGATTCGCAAAGACGCTGATCCAAAGAGTGTTGCTGCACAGTACATCGCTTACATTTCAGGGATGACTTATCTGTGGCTGATCAATCCGAAGTCGATCGACTTCGAAAAGGCGAATGAAGACATGAAAGAACATCTGAGACTCTCACTTATGAACAGGACAGCAACATGACAGACGCATACATTTTCGATCACGTCAGAAGCCCGAGAGGCAAGGGACGGGCAAATGGCTCGTTGCACGAAGTTACGCCGATCGAGCTTGCGACTCAGGTCCTCGAATCGATTCGGGATCGTAATGACCTGGACACGAGCAAGCTCGACGACGTGGTGTTTGGTTGCGCAGCGCCCGTGGGCGAACAAGGATCCGTGATTCCGCGAACGGCAATTTTGAACGCCAATTACGACCAGAGCGTTCCCGGCAAACAATTAAATCGTTTTTGCGCGTCCGGACTCGAGGCGGTCAATACTGCTGCTTCCCAGATCATGGCCGGTCAGTCGGACATGGCGATCGGCGGCGGCATTGAATGCATGTCGCGCGTACCGATGGGTTCCGACTCCGGTGCGATGCACGCGGACCCGGCGATTGCCTACAAGACCTACTTTGCACCTCAGGGCATCGGTGCCGACCTCATTGCCACGAAATACGGATTCTCACGAGAGGATGTCGACGGCTACGCGGTCGAGAGCCAGAAACGTGCCGCGAATGCCTGGGAAAATGGCTATTTCGATCAGTCGGT
>CAYLSX010000117.1:1187-6759 GCA_964386685.1 uncultured Woeseiaceae bacterium
ATCATGTTGACGGGTCCTGCACCATCTGCGGAAAAAGTGCTGCAGCGCTGTGGCATGACGACGGATGATATTGATTTGTTCGAGCTCAACGAAGCATTCGCATCTGTCGTGATGTTGTTTATGCAGAAACTCGATATCGATCACGACAAGATCAATGTCAATGGCGGCGCTATCGCAATGGGGCATCCGCTCGGCGCGACCGGCGCCATGATTCTTGGCACCGTGCTCGATGAGCTGGAACGCCGCGACCTCAATACGGCACTGGTTAATCTCTGTGTCGGTGGCGGCATGGGCACAGCAACGATTATCGAACGGGTATAGAACAATGGGAACGCAAGAAATGAAAACGATTGACTATCAGATTGATAAAGATGGCATAGCTATTCTGACGCTGGACGTCAAAGACAAGCCGATGAATGTCATGACGCCCGAATACATGGCCGATATCAAAGATCTGGGCGCAAAGATTGCTGCCGACGAAAAAGCAAAGGGCGCCGTCCTGACTTCGGGAAAGGACTCGTTCATGGCCGGAGCAGATCTGAAGGCGATCGTCGCGGAGTTCGGACCGGATGCGGATGTCAACAAAGTCTACGAATGGTGCCGTACTCTGCAACAGGCATATAGAGACCTGGAGACCTGCGGCAAGCCGGTCGCCGTTGCGATCAACGGTACTGCATTGGGTGGCGGTCTCGAGCTTTGCCTCGCTTGCCACTACCGCGTAGTTGCGAACAATCCCAAAGCCGTACTCGGACTGCCGGAAGTCACGGTCGGCCTGATGCCGGGAGCCGGCGGTACCCAGCGATTGCCCAGGCTGATTGGCATTGAACCGGCCCTGCAGCTCATCACGCAAGGCAAGCATTTGAAGCCTGCGGCAGCGGTCGAAGCCGGTTTTGTGAATGAGTTGGTTGAACCCGGTCAGGAAATTGCGGCGGCCAAAGCCTGGGTACTGGAGCATGGTGATCCGGAGCAGCCCTGGGACAAGAAAGGCTTCAAGGTGCCGGGTGGCGCGGGGTTGATGAACCCGTCAGCCATTCAGACATTCATGGTCGGAACGGCTTTGCTGCAAAAGATGACCAATCACAATTATCCGGCGCCAATTACGATCATGTCATCGGTCTATGAAGGCACGGTTTTGCCGATCGACAAAGCGCTCGATATCGAGACCAAGTATTTCGTCACGTTGTTGTTGCATCCCGTGTCACGAAACATGACGCGGACGCTTTTCATAAACAAGGGTGCCGCCGACAAGCTGGTGCGACGGCCGAGGCAGCCGGAAAAGAGACCGGTTAGCAAACTCGGCATTCTGGGGGCCGGCATGATGGGCGCAGGCATCGCATTCGTTTCCGCACGCGCGGGCATGCAGGTCGTTCTGCTGGATACGACTAAGGAAAAAGCCGAGGCCGGCAAAGACTATTCGCGAGACTTGCTGCAAAAAAGAATCGACAAGGGCAAGACCACCGCCGACAAAGTTGCCGGCATTCTGGAACGAATTAGCACGACGGACTCATACGACGACCTGGCCGGCTGTGAGCTGGTCATCGAAGCCGTGTTCGAGGATCGACAAATCAAAGCCGACGTGACGGCCAAAACGGAAGCAGTCATTGCGGACGATGCCATATTCGCATCGAATACCTCGACCTTGCCGATCACGGGTCTCGCCGAGGCATCGCTTCGGCCTGCTCAGTTCATTGGCATTCACTTTTTCTCGCCCGTGGACAAGATGCCACTGGTCGAAGTCATCGTCGGCAAGCAGACCAACGATGTTGCCATCGCTCAGGCACTGGACTACATACAGCAGATCCGCAAGACACCGATCGTTGTCAACGATAGCCGCGGCTTTTATACCAGCCGGGTATTTGGCATCTACACGAGCGAGGGCGCGCGAATGTTGTCAGAGGGTGTGAATCCGGCGTTGATCGAAAACGTTGCGAAGCATGCCGGCATGCCGGTCGGTCCGCTGGCCGTCACGGACGAGGTAACGCTCGAACTGGCATATCACGTCATGAAGCAGACGCGGGATGCACTCGGCGCGGACTATGTTTCGTCGCCGTCCGATGCAGTCATCAGCAAGTTTGTTGAGGAGCTGGACAGAAAAGGCAAACGCTTCGGCAAGGGCTTCTATGATTATCCGGACGGCGCAAAGAAGCGTCTGTGGCCGGGCCTCAAGGAGCATTATCCGCTGGCGGACGATCAGCCGACAGCAGACGAAGTCAAAAAGCGACTGCTGTATGTCCAGGCGATCGAGACTGTGCGCTGCATGGACGAGGGCGTCGTGACGCATCCTGCTGATGCCGACATTGGCTCGATATTCGGCTGGGGCTTCCCGCCATACACCGGTGGCACGATTTCCTATATAGAGACGGAGGGCCTGAAATACTTCGTCGCGGAAGCGGATCGCCTGGCGCAAGCTTACGGGGAGCGTTTCGCGGTGCCGGACAGCCTCCGCTCGATGGCTGAAAAGGGGCAAGCTTTTTATGCGCTGGCCGACACCAAAGAACATCGCACGGCAGCCTGAGGAGCAGGAAATGAGCGATTACGAAACAGTTAAATACGGTCAGGACGGCGCGGTTGCGACCATTACGATCCACCGCCCGGATGCGATGAACTCGTTTAACACGCAACTGCGCGCGGATTTGCTTTCGGCATTCGAAAAGGCTTCGGGCGACGATTCAGTCAGAGTGGTCATTTTTACGGGCGAGGGCAGATCCTTCAGCGCAGGTGCTGATCTGAAAGACATAGATTCCGTAGAAAAGTCTGTGGAAGAATTACTGCAGACCGAATACCGGCCGGTACTCGAGTGCATTGCCGGCATGAAGCAGCCGGTCATTGCCGCAGTCGGCGGGTCGGCAGCCGGCATCGGCATGTCATTCGCCCTGGCGGCCGATTTGCTCGTGATGGCAGACAACGCCTTTCTGTTGTCGCCGTTTACAACGATCTCCCTGGTGCCGGACGGAGGGCTGAACTGGTTGCTGGTACGTCAGCTCGGCTACCGGCGGGCGTTTCAATTGAGCGTTGAATCGGAGCGAATTGATGCTGCGCGATGCGTTGAAATGGGCCTGGCCAACAAGGCGGTCCCGGCAGACGATTTGATGGAAGAGACCATGAAATGGGCCCAAGTGCTGGCCGATCGAGCGCCCTTGTCGCTCGCTGCAACCAAGAAAGCCATGCGGCACGCGATGGACAACAACTGGGCGAGTACATACGACGTTGAAGCGCCATTACAGAAGACGCTTCGAAACAGCAAAGACTGCGAGGAAGGCGTCAAGGCATTCTTCGAAAAACGCAAAGCCAACTTTACAGGCAAATAGGACGGGACTGATGAGCCGTAGAATATTCGATGAAGAACACGACATGTTTCGTGATTCGGTACGTAACTTCCTGCGAAACGAAATTCAGCCGCACGTCGACAAATGGCAGGAACAGGAAATCGTCGATCGCGAAGCATTCGCGAAAGCCGGTGAAATGGGTCTGCTCCTGATGTGGGCTGACGAGAAATACGGTGGTGCCGGAATCTCGGACTTCCGTTATGAGCAGATCTTGATGGAAGAAAACGGCAAGTATGGCGACCAGGGCATGTTCATGTTCTTGCACAGCCGGCTGGTCGGGCCCTACATCGGTCAACTCGGCACCGAAGAACAAAAAGATCGTTGGCTGCCGAAATGCGTCTCCGGAGAAAACATACTGGCGGTTGCCATTACCGAACCGGGAGCGGGCAGTGACGTTTCGGGCTTGAGAACCAAGGCCGAAGACAAAGGCGATCACTTTCTATTGAATGGATCGAAGACCTACATTTCCAACGGCATCCTGGCGGATCTCGTCATCGTCGTCGCGAGGACCGACCCGAATAGTCCCAGGGGCCTAAGTCTTATCGTGGTCGAACGCGGCATGGAAGGATTCGAGCGCGGTCGCAATCTGGACAAAATGGGCCTGAAAAGCCAGGACACGGCAGAACTGTTCTTTAACAACGTCAAGGTGCCGAAAGAAAATCTGCTCGGCGAGCTGCATCGCGGCTTCTATCACCTGATGCATTTCCTGGAGGAAGAGCGCCTGCTGTGTGCCATAGGCAGCCTGGCGAACGCCGACGCCGCTTTTGATGTCACGATGGATTACATCACGGAGCGCAAAGCCTTCGGCCAGCCGATAGCCGATTTCCAGAATTCACGATTCAAGATGGCGAGCATGCGCACAGAGATCGATGTTGCGCAGGCATACATCGATCAATGTGTCGAAGAGCACAATCGTGGTGAACTGGCGGCCGAATCAGCATCCAAGGCCAAGCTTTTCGCATCGGAACTCGAGGGTCGTGTTACCGATGAATGCGTACAGTTGCATGGTGGCGCCGGCTATATGAAAGAGTACCCGATCTGCCGCATGTATCTCGATGCGCGCGTCTCGAGAATCTATGCCGGAAGTTCGGAAGTCATGCGCGAAATCATCGCGCGTTCCTTAGGGCTTGATCCACGCAAGAAGCAAGCGGCAGCCGTTGAGAAAAAGGCCAGCGCGGCATAGCATTGCTCCGATCTCATCATCGGAGTTGAAATATGCGTGTCGCATTCGTCGGCCTGGGCGTCATGGGTTATCCCATGGCCGGTTATCTCGCAAAAGCCGGCCACGACGTCACGGTCTATAACAGGACCAAAGAGAAAGCCGCATCCTGGGCGGCTGAATACGCCGGCGTCGTAGCTGATACGCCGGCCGCTGCGGCCACAAATTCTGAAATCGTATTCTGCTGTGTCGGTGACGATCCGGACGTCCGGGCCGTCATTCTCGGCGGCGACGGTGTGCTCGAGGGCATCGGTGACGGCGCGGTGATCGTCGATCACACCACGGCTTCCGCGACCGTGGCGCGCGAGGTCTATGAAGCGGCCAGGGAAAAGAGCGTCGGATTTCTCGATGCGCCCCTGTCCGGTGGCCAGGCCGGTGCCGAGAGCGGCCAGCTGGCTATCATGGTTGGTGGCGATGCCGACGTCTATGAACGCGTGCTACCGGTCATGCAATGTTACGCGAAGGCATGCACCCTCATCGGGCCTGTCGGTTCGGGCCAGCTCGCCAAAATGGCAAATCAAATCTGCATTGCAGGCGTCGTACAGGGTTTGTCGGAAGCGTTGCACTTCGTCAAACGCGCCGGGCTCGATCCGGCTGCAGTGATCGGCGCGATTTCCAAAGGGGCTGCGCAATCCTGGCAGATGGAGAATCGCTGGGAGACGATGATTGCCAATGAATTCGAATACGGTTTCGCAGTTGAATGGATGCGAAAGGATTTGAGAATCGCGCTCGAAGAAGCTCGCAGCAACGGCGCGACGCTGCAAATGACTGAGCTGGTCGACGGATTTTACAAGGAAGTGCAGGATCTTGGCGGCAATCGCTGGGACACCTCGAGCCTGATCGCCCGCCTGGAGAAATAAATGGGGACGTACCCCGGGACGTACCCGGGGTACGTCCCCAAATGCGCTATACTGGCTGCCATCACAGGGGTGGCCTGTCCGGCCTGAGATCTGTGGCACTGCATGAGGTGGTGTCGATACGGGAACCCTTAGAACCTGACCCGGGTAATACCGGCGTAGGAAGAGGA
>CAYLSX010000118.1:0-6698 GCA_964386685.1 uncultured Woeseiaceae bacterium
TGCCGGTAATGTGCCGCTTGCGCTTACCGAAGTGAACGCGAGGCTGATGTGCGACGTCGCCGGTCGTAGCGACATCCCGGTTTTTGCAGGCTGTGACAAGCCGATGATTCGCAAGCTCGTCACTGCGGAGCGCGTCCACGGCCCGACCGGTATTAACGGTATGGAGATCACGAAACCCGTACATCCGCTGCAGGAACAGCACGCCGTCGAATTCATTATCGAGGCGCTAAGCCAGGCGAATGACGACAGCATAACGCTCGTACCGACGGGACCGCTCACCAACATCGGCGTCGCGTTCACCAGGGCACCGGAGATTCTTCCTAAGATCAGGGAAATCGTCCTTATGGGCGGAGCCATGCGCGAGAGTGGCAACACTTCACCATCGGCAGAATTCAATATTCTGGTCGATCCGCATGCTGCAGACATCGTGTTCAAGTGCGGCCGACCCATCACGCAAATGGGCCTCGATGCCAGTCACCAGGTGCTGACGACACGAGAACGCATCGAACGCCTGAAAGGGATCGATAACGAGGCTGCCCGAGTAACGGTGGGCATGCTCGACTTTTTCAAACGCCATGACATGGCCAAGTACGACTACCTGGGAGCGCCATTACACGATCCCTGCACGGTCGCATATCTCCTGAAACCGGAGATTTTCAAGGGAAAGCTTTGCAACGTGTCGGTTGAGACCGAATCGGAATTGACGATGGGACATACAGCTGTCGATTTCTGGCACGTGACTGACCGCCCAGCGAATACAAACTGGATTTATTCCGTCGACGCTGATGGTTTTTACGATCTCCTGATATCTCGCCTGGCTCGTTTCGATTGATGAAGCAAAGAGAATCTACAGTTCCCGGCACGAACCCGACAATCGTCGTCGTCGGCTCAGTGAATCTCGACATCGCGGCCATGGCGCCGCGGTTGCCGGCTCCGGGCGAGACCGTGACGGATGCTGAACTGGGGCGATACCCGGGAGGGAAGGGCGCCAACCAGGCACTTGCGGCACGACGGCTTGGCGCCGATGTGTTCCTGCATGCGCGGGTTGGCGATGACGCCAATGCAGAGGAAGCGCTGGCCATGCTCAGGGCCGACGGCGTCGATCTGTCGGACTGCGCCGTGGATGCGGACGCTGCAACCGGTGTGGCACTGATATCCGTTGCGCCGTCCGGGGAAAATCAGATCGTCGTCGCACCAGGCGCAAATCGCACACTGTTGCCCGAGAATTTCGACGTGCCGTGGGGTGATGCGCTGATCTGCCAGCTCGAGGTTCCGGCGGAGACGGTATGTAAAGCGGCGGCAGAGTTTGACGGTTTTTTCTGCGTTAATCTGGCTCCGGCCATGGCAGTGCCGTCGGAGATTCTGCAGCGTGCCGATTTGATCGTCGTGAACGAAACCGAAGCGGCGTTTTACGGCGACTTATTGAACGAGACCGATGCGCTCGTGGCAATAACGCACGGTGCGAAAGGGGCGCATTTACAAAAGAACGGCGAGCAACTTGCGAGCGCTACGCCGCCCAAGGTTGACGCAATCGACGCGACAGGCGCAGGAGATTGTTTCACTGCAGCGTTGACGATCGCGCTGCTGGAGAAACAGGCACTTCAGCAGGCCCTCGAGTTTGCCTGCGCGGCCGGGGCCTGTGCGGCGACGAAGAAGGGCGCGCAACCGTCCCTGCCAACCCGAGCGGAAGTGGAAAAAATATTGCTGTCGATGAAGTCTTAGGCTCGGGCGCTATCAAATGGATAGCACGAGGCGAATGCCGTCGTCGACCTCACGAAGTAACCTGGCCGGCAGGCGCTGCACGCATTCGGATAAATACCTGCGGTCGACAGATAGTATTTGCGAGATGTTGACTACTGATTGCCGCTTCAGACCTGAGGCTTTCCTTGACAGACGAACATTTCCAGGCGCGTGAGACAGCCTGAGATTGGACGTAATTGCGGCACATACGACCGTTCGGATTCGACTATCGTTAAATTCATTTGACTGGATGATCAAAAGAGGCCGCCGATAGCCGGGCCCCGATCCGGCTGGGTCGGATAGCGATGCCCACCAAATCTCTCCCCTTCGCATTACCACTTTTCTTCGGGCAATGATTCGAACTGCATCTTCTCGAGATCTTCGTCCAGCTCTGAGGGTTCCGCCACGTAGAGGGCATCGAGGCGTTCCCGAACTCCTTGAGAGAGATTCGCGTCCACGTAACTCGCAACCGCTTTTGAATAGAGCTCGCTTCGCGACATGCCGAGTCGGCGGGCAAGCCGCTCCGCGGCCTCGAACAGGCGATCCGGGATAGATATTGCCGTTTTCATGGCGAAAGTATAACCAGGGTTATACCCAGCGTTCAAGCGTCAAAATCACCGAATTTGATCAATATTGAGGCAACTCTGAAAGTGCGACCCAGAGGCTACAGGCGGGCTTGCCGTAATCGAAAGGCGAGCGGCAGGAGTTCGTCAAGACTGTACTCTTGAATAGTTCCCTCTTCATTGATAAGGATGACTCGCGTATTCTCGTCTGAGAATTCGAGAATGCTTTGCCGACAACCACCGCAAGGCGTGCAGAATTCGAGATCCTCGCCGCCGCCCACTGCGGCGATGACGGAAATCTTCTTACCGCCCGCCGTAACCATCGCGCCAATCGCATTGGCTTCGGCACAATTTCCCTGGGGATAAGCAGCGTTCTCGACGTTGCAGCCTGTATGAACGTCTCCATTATCGTCGACGATCGCTGCGCCCACAAAATAGTTGGAATAGGGGGCATGCGCGTGTTCGCGCGCTTCCTTTGCTGCCTCGATCAGTTGCTCGTCATTCATCAGGATTCTTTTCGCATCGGATTATTAGGATGCCTGGTCCAGTCCAGGACTTCATTGCTGATCGGTTTGCCCGTTCTGGCGTCGATACCAACAGTTACCGGTTGCATTGTGATGCAGCTATCGACCGGACAAACACAGACACAAAGGTTGCATCCAATACACTCTTCGTCGATCACCTCAAACTTGCGTTCACCATTAATCGTGGAAGTAATGGCCTGGTGAGAAGTATCTTCACAGACGATATGGCAGCGCCCGCATTTGATGCATAAATCCTGGTCGATGACGGCCTTTTCGACGTAGTTTAGATTCAGGTGCTGCCAGTCGGTAACACTCGGGACCGCTCTTCCGACCAGTTCATCGACGGATGACATGCCTTTTTCATCAAGGAAGTTGCTGAGTCCGTCCGCCAGGTCGTCGATAATCTTGAAGCCGTACACCATGGCCGCAGTGCAAACCTGCACGTTGGATGCGCCCAGCGCGAGAAAATCGACTGCATCACGCCAGTCGGTAATTCCGCCGATGCCAGAAATTGCAATGTTGGCGGTGTCCTTGTTGCGGGCGATCTCGGCGACCATGTTCAAGGCGATGGGCTTTACCGCTTCCCCGCAGTAGCCACCATGAGAGCCCTTGCCGTCTGTCACCGGATACATGGTCAGCGTGTCGTAATTGACGCGCATGATCGAATTTATGGTATTGATCAGCGAGACTCCATCGGCCCCGCCATCCCTCGCAGCTGCGGCTGGCGGGAGGATACTGGTCACGTTCGGCGTGAGCTTGACGATGACGGGAATGGACGCATGTTTCTTGCACCATTCTGTCGCCATCTGAATGTATTCGGGTACCTGACCGACGGCGGCGCCCATACCGCGTTCCGACATGCCGTGCGGGCAGCCGAAATTGAGCTCGAAGCCATCGGCGCCGGTATCCTCGATCATCGGCACATACTTCGCCCAGACTTTTTCCTCCATCGGCAGCATGACGGAGACGACCAGCGCGCGGTCGGGCCAGTCTTTCTTTATTTGGCGAATTTCGTCGAGGTTCACGCCGAGCGGCCGATCCGTAATCAGTTCGATATTGTTGAAACCGATAACCCTGCGCTCGTTGCTGTGAAGTGCGCTGTATCGCGGGCCGTTTACATTGACGATCGGCGGGTCTTCACCAAGCGTCTTCCAGACGGCGCCGCCCCAGCCGGCCTCGAATGCGCGATTGACGTTGTAGGCCTTATCGGTCGGTGGCGCACTGGCGAGCCAAAACGGATTCGGCGATTCAATCCCTAAGAATTTACTTTTGAGGTCAGCCATTGTTGCTCTCCTCGCGAAGATACCGGTCGATAGCTATCGCGGCGATCTTGCCGTCCTGTACGGCGGAGACTGTCAGGTCGTCGCCGCCGTAAACACAGTCGCCACCTGCCCAGACAGCGGGTAATGAGGTCTTGAGTTCGTCGTCTGCGACGATTTTGCCCTTGTTGAGCTCCAGGGTCCCGGTCATCGCCCCGAGTGTCTTCTCGGACAAAGTCTGGCCTATCGCCTTGAATACTACGTCTGCGTTCAGGGAAAAGGTCTCACCGGTTCCCGATAGTTTACCGTTATCGTCCAGTCTCGTTTTCTCGAATTCCATGCCGGCTACGCGGCCATCGATCAGTAGTTTTATGGGTTTTGCCCAGTGTCGTATTTTTACGCCAGTCGTTTGAGCGAACTCCTGCTCGTAAGTGCTGGCGCCCATCTCATTCGGGCCTCGCCGGTAAACAATATCCACATTTTCGGCACCGAGGCGCTTGGTCTGAACAGCAATGTCAATCGCGGTCATGCCACCACCGATCACAACGATGTTATCACCGACGGGGAGATCACCTTTGTCGTCGGCCTGGCGTAACTCAGCAATGTACTCCACGGCGTTCAACACCCCATCGATATCTTCGTCCGCAAGGCCAAGGTCGTTTACCGAACCGAGGCCAAAGCCGAGGAAGACTGCATCGTATTCATCCTGCAATTCAGCCAGCGTGAAATCCTCACCGAGTGCGACGTCATTGCGCACTTCGATGCCGCCGATTGAAAGGATGTAGTCAACTTCGCGCTGTGCGAAATTGTCTACCGTCTTGTATGCGGCGATGCCGTATTCGTTCAGCCCGCCGAGTTTTTCGTCGCGATTGAATACCACGGACGAGTGACCCAGCATGGATAGTCGGTGTGCGCAGGACAGGCCGGCGGGCCCGCCACCGACGATCGCTACCCGCTTTCCGGATTCCGGGCCGCGTTCGAACAAGCCAATGCTGTTTTCGAAGATCGGATCGGTCGCATAGCGTTGCAACAGACCGATATTGACCGGCTTGTCCTCATGCGTATTGCGAACGCAGGCTTCTTCGCACAGCACCTCGGTCGGGCAGACTCTGGCGCACATGCCGCCCATTATGTTCTCGCGAAGAATCGTCTGTGCGGAACCGGTGATGTTGTCGCTGCGAATCTTCTGAATGAAGCCGGGGATGTCGATGCCGGTGGGGCATGCGGTAGTGCAGGGCGCATCGAAACAGAAATAGCAGCGATCGGCTTCGATCAATGCTTCCGAGCGCCCCAGCGGTGGATGCATGTCACTGAAATTCCTCGCGATTTCCTCATCGGAAAGACGACGGGACCGCAGCGGTGCGTTATTGTCTTTAGGCATGTTTTACCGTCTGCAGGGTGTCGCGTTTGACGGCGGTCGGCTTCTTTTGCTCAGCCTGCTTTGCCAGTGCATCGTAGTAAGAAGCATAAGCCGGCCGGTCAATGTAATTGCCGGCGCCGCGCTCGACATTCAGCTTGCCGTCGGAGTAAACGACCCGGCCCTGGCTGACTGTGTGGGATGCACAGCCTTTAACTGTCATGCCCTCGAAAATATTGTAGTCAATGTTCTGATGATGCGTTTTCGCGGATATGGTCTTCGAGGCCTCCGGGTCCCAGACCACGATGTCCGCATCCGCCCCCACTGAAATGCTGCCCTTCCGTGGGTATATGTTGAAGATCTGCGCCGCGTTTGTCGATGTGACCGCGACGAACTCGTTCATCGTCAGACGACCAGTGCTCACGCCGTGATGCCAGAGAACTTCCAGTCGGTTTTCTATGCCGGCAGTGCCGTTCGGTATCAGTCTGAAGTCTTCTCTGCCTGCCGCTTTTTGATCGGCACAGAAGCAGCAGTGATCTGTTGCGGTCGTCTGGAGATTGCCAGATTGCAGACCACGCCATAATGCGGTCTGGTGTTCCGGCGCCCGGAACGGTGGGCTCATCACATGTGCCGCCGCGACTTCGAAATCGGGATCCCGATACACGGATTCGTCGATCAACAGGTGACCTGCGAGAACCTCACCGAATACACGTTGTCCTTCGTTTCTGGCACGCGTTATTGCCTCGAGGGACTGCCGGCAGGAGTTGTGCACGACGTATATCGGCACACCAAGGACTTCGGCGATGCGAATGGCCCTGTTGGCTGCCTCGCCCTCGACCTCGGGTGGCCGCGACAGCGGGTGACCTTCAGGTCCGGTAATTCCTTCGTCATACATCTTTTGCTGTAAGCGGAATACGAGTTCGCCGTTCTCTGCATGCACGGTCACGATCGCGCCGAGCTGTAATGCTTTGGAGAAACTGTTAACCAGGATCTCGTCGTCGGCCATGATGGCGCCTTTGTACGCCATAAAATGTTTGAAGCTGTTGACGCCGTGCTCTTTGACAAGGGTCTCCATGTCTTTTTCGACCGTGTCGTCCCACCAGGTAATGGCGACGTGGAAAGTGTAGTCGGCGACAGCTTTTTCCGCCCACTCGCGCCACTGGTGATAAGCCTCGAGAATATTCTGCTGCGGGTTCGGAATAACGAAGTCGATGATCATCGTCGTGCCGCCTGCGAGCCCCGCCGCAGTTCCGGT
>CAYLSX010000119.1:0-6668 GCA_964386685.1 uncultured Woeseiaceae bacterium
TATTCGGAAGGCGAGGCGCTGACAAAGTATGCGGATCCGAAGCGACTGCTGGCACCGGGCAAGGCGCTCGAGCTTTGTGCGAGAACTGCCGAGGCGCTGGACTATGCCCATAACCAGGGTGTCATCCATCGTGACATCAAGCCGGCGAACATTCTGTACAACGCAAGAGACGATTCGCTAAAGATTAGTGACTTCGGCGTCGCGAGGTTGACCGACAACAATCGAACCAAGACGGGCATCGTACTCGGCACGCCGATGTACATGTCACCCGAGCAACTCAACGCGGAGAAACTCACCGGTCACTCGGACTTGTTTTCACTTGGTGTTACTCTATATGAGCTTTTGGTGGGCGAGGTGCCTTTCGGCGCAACGAATATCGCAGTGCTCATGACCAAGATTACGACCGAGGACCCCGCTCCTATTTCGAACCGACGGCCGGGCATACCGCCCAGTGTAGACTCGGTGCTGGCCAAGGCATTGGCCAAGCGACCCCAGGACCGCTTCGTTAATGGCGGCGAAATGAGTATCGCACTACGTAACTGCGCGAAGTACGCGTCAACATCATCCTGAGCGAAGCGTCGAAGAACATGAGCCTGCGTGGAAAAATACAGCTTGCCGAGATAACCGATACCGGAAAGGTTCGGGAGCATAACGAAGACGCGATTGGCTCGGATGCCGATATCGGACTGATGGTGCTCGCCGACGGCATGGGTGGATACAACGCGGGCGAGGTTGCGAGTGGAATTGCGGTCCAGACAATAACGGAGCTCGCATCCGAGGGCGCGGACCGTGAGTCGCGCAATGATCTCGATCCAAGTACGGGATTGATGCGACAAAGCATTGTATTGAGAGACGCCGTTGCTCGCGCCAACAAGATCATATTTCAGACTGCTCAAAGTCAGACGCATTGTGAAGGCATGGGAACGACGCTGGTCTGTGCCATGTTCTACGACAACAAGGTATCGCTGGCGCATGTCGGCGATTCCAGGGCCTATCGTCTAAGGGGCAACAAGTTTGAGCAGCTCACGCTGGACCATTCACTTCTTCAGGAACTTGTCGATCGGGGCTTCTATTCCGAAGAAGAGGCGCAACGCTCTACAAACCGCAACTATGTAACCCGCGCTCTTGGCGTGGAGCCCACGGTGGAGGTGGAGGTACGTGAGTTCGATGTCCTGCCCGAGGATGTGTTTCTGCTTTGCTCAGACGGCCTGCCGGACATGGTCGAAGATGAGGATATTCACTTAACTATCAGCACGTTTAATGCTAGCCTTGATGTGGTTGGTCAACAGCTGGTGAATTTAGCCAACGAACACGGTGGGCGTGACAACGTGTCCGTGATGCTAGCGCAGGTTCTCGATTCGTTCGCAGCGAAACGAAGCCTGCTTTCTCGTATCACAAGCTTGTTTCGTTCATAACGGGGGCGGGGCGTCTCACTGACGTCAAGCGAATATCGATTAAAAGAGCACGGCACACGATATGGCACGTTTAATTCTGAGTTTGGATAGCCAGGTTCTGGCTGAATACAACATGTCCAAAGAGCGTTACACGATTGGACGCCTCCCAGACAACGATGTTCGCATAGACAATCCAGCAGTCAGCGGCCATCACTCCCTGATTATTAATATCCTCAACGATTCATTTCTCGAGGACCTCAACAGCACCAACGGCACTTACGTCAATGGCAAGTTGATCAAAAAACACGCATTGCAACACGGTGACGTAATTACGATCGGACACCACCAACTCAGATTCTCCGACCAACAGGCGTCAGATACCGAGCAGGACGAGTTCGAGAAGACGATGGTGATTCCTGCCGGCCAACAGAGTGCCGAGCAATTGGCCAAGGCCGAAGAGGCCGTTGCGCTGGCAGCCGCCGAAAATACACCCGCGGAGGTGGCAGGAAAGGTCGACGTCAGGGTCGAGATGCCAGCCGTGGACCACAAACCGCAGCCGCGGCCAGAACCTAAACCGGAACCGCCAGCACACGTTTCGACGGTTGTCCACACGGATACCGCGGCCGGCGTCGACGCGAGTTCGGCCCCCAACGCACTACCGTTAGCCAAGCTACAAGTATTGAGTGGTGCATTTGCCGGCCGTGAACTCGAGTTGACCAAGGCCTTGACGACACTCGGACGCCCCGGCGTTCAGGTTGCCGCAATCACGCGACGGGCTGAAGGATATTTTGTCGTGCACGTCGAAAGTGGCGAAGAAGGCGACTATCCGCTGGTCAACGGCCAGCCGATCGGGGCGCACGCACGCAAACTTGCCGACAACGACGTGCTGCAACTTGCCGGCGTCAAAATGGGCTTCTTCGCAAGCTAAGATCAGTCCGAGTACTCGGGCGGCTCCCTATGTGTGACTCCGCAAACAAGTTGGTATGGAATCGTGCCCGCGCAATTTGCGATCTCCTCAACTGGCAAGCCATCTCCCCATAGCAATACCGGATCGCCGAATTTATCGGTGGCGCCGGGCCCGAGATCGACTGCGATCATATCCATCGATACACGGCCTGCGAGTGGCACGCGTCGACCGTTAACCAGCACCGGAGTCCCTGAAGGAAGAAATCTCGTATAGCCATCCGCATAACCGGCCGCGGCGATGCCGATGATGCTGTCCTCTTTGGCCTGCCAGATTCCGCCATAACCGACCTTGTCTCCGGCTTCGACATTCTTGACGGCGATGAGCCGGGAACCCAGTTGCATAACAGGCTGAAGGCCAAGATCTGTCCCCGTCGAGTCCTCGAACGGTGAGATGCCGTACAGCACAACGCCCGGCCGGACCCAGCTGCCCGCCTTTACAACCTCCGGCCAGCCGAAGATGCCGGGGGAGCCGGCAATACTGATATGACCGTCGAAATCCGCGGCAATCGACTCGAACAGGCGCAACTGCCCGGTCGTTTTCTCATCCTGCAAATCGTCTGCATTGGCGAGGTGGCTCATCAGGCGAAGAGTGCTGATCGACTTGCACTGCCGAGTCCGTTCAATCAGTTCTGCCGCATCCGATGCCGGAAGACCCAGTCGATTCATCCCTGTCTCGAACTTCAGCCATACAGTCATTCGACCGGCATCGAGATTCTCGAGTAGCTCCAGTTGCTCGACACAATGCACGACGATTTCGAAGTTTGAACTGACAGCGACGCTCAGTTCATCGGCGTCGAATACGCCTTCCAGAATGACGATTGGCGCAGTGATCTCGGCGGCGCGAAGCGTCTGTGCTTCGGAAAGGCGGGCGACGGCAAGGCTCTCGGCATCAGAAAGGGCTTTGGCCGTTTCGACCATGCCATGGCCATAGGCGTTCGCCTTTACGACGGCCATCACCTTGGCTTGAGGCGACTTTTCGCGAATTATCTGGAGGTTGTGTCTGAGTGCGCCGAGCTTAATGACTGCTCGTGCCCCGAAACTCACGGATATGCCTCATCCGCGTAGGCATCGGGTGCCCAGTTTTCGAACTTGGTAAAGCGACCGACAAAGGTCAGGGGGAAATCGCCGATAGGACCGTTGCGTTGTTTAGCGACGCTGATGTCAGCAACACCCTTGCGTGGTGTATCAGGGTTGTAAACTTCTTCACGGTAGATGAACACAATCACATCTGCATCCTGCTCGATCGCTCCCGACTCACGCAGATCCGACATGATCGGCCTTTTGTCCGTTCGTTGCTCGACACTGCGATTCAATTGAGAGAGCGCAATTATCGGTAATTCCAGCTCTTTGGCCAGCGCTTTGAGCGATCGGGATATTTCGGATATTTCCGTTGCGCGATTTTCAGTGCTGCCGTGCACCTGCATGAGTTGCAGGTAGTCCAAGACGATCAGACCAAGGCCGTGTTCCCGTTTCAATCGCCTCGCTCGTGCACGTATCTCGGTCGGCGACAACGACGCCGAATCGTCGATAAAAATCGGCGCATCCGACATCAGCTGTACGGCGGTATTGATTCGTGACCAGTCTTCGTCCGGAAACTTGCCGGTTCGCAGATGCGTCTGATCGACCCGGCCAAGCGACGAAATCATGCGGAACGCCAGTTGTTGCGATGGCATTTCCATCGAAAAAATTGCCGTCGGCACTCTCGCGCCGATTGCCGCGTTTTCGGCGATGTTGATGGCCAAGGTCGACTTACCCATTGAGGGTCTGCCGGCAATGATGATCAGTTCACCGGGCTGCAGACCTGCCGTCAACTTATCGAACTCGGTAAACCCGGTCGGGATTCCCGTGATATCGCCGCCCGACTGATGCAAAACATCGATTCGGTCTACGGTGTCGGGAAGGATGTTCTTGAGTGGCCTGAACCCAACCTTCCCCCGGGAGCCCTTCTCGGCAATATCGAAGACCAGTCGCTCCGCCTCATCGACGAGATCGGTTGCCGTACGGCCTTCGGTGGAATAGGCACTGCCGCTGATCTGGTTGCCGGCGTTGATCAGGGACCTGAGCGTCGAGCGCTCTCTGAGAATTTTCGCATAGGCGCGCACATTGGCCGCCCCTGGCGTCTCGTTGCTAAGCAATGCCAGATACTCGAGGCCGCCGGCACCTTCGAGCTCGTCGCGGTTATCCAGGAATTCCGATAGCGTGACGACGTCACAGGGATTGCTTGCCTCGGCAAGCTCCGAGATACCCGTGAAAATAAGGCGGTGATCCTTGCGATAAAAGTCCGACGCTATGACCAGGTCGGCAACTTTGTCCCACGCCGCGTTGTCGAGCATGAGGCCGCCGAGCAATGACTGCTCAGCCTCTATGGAATTCGGCGGCACCTTCAACCGTTGTTCGGCCGACTCGATTCCTGCCCCGTCGTCCAACGCTCGAACCATTCAGAACTGTCCTTAGGTCAATTTATAAGTTTTGTCTTTCGACCCGACTGGCGATCTTCTACCGTATCACACGGACGCCTGTTCGTCCGTATCACTCGGCGCTACCTCGCCCGCTACTTCGTCACCGACGACTTTGACTGTGATCTCCGTATTCACGTCAGAGTGAAAATGCAGGCCCACGGCGAAATCACCAACCTCGTGAATCGGTCCGTCAGGCATGCGGACTTCACTCCGGGCGATCTCGACGCCAACTTTTTCGCAGGCCTCAGTGATATCTATCGGCCCGACTGATCCGAACAACTTGCCTTCCGGTCCGACATTTGCCGTGATAACGAGCTCCATGCCGTGCACCAGTTCGGCGCGCGCTTTTGCGGACACCAGTTCCTCGCCAGCCTGTTTTTCCAACTCGGCGCGCCGGGCCTCAAATTCCTTGATATTCGCCGGCGTGGCAAGAGATGCCTTGCCCGAGGGCAGCAAGTAATTGCGGCCGTAACCGGGCTTGACCGTTACCAGGTCCCCGATATCACCGAGATTTTCAACCTTGTCCAACAATATGACGTTCATTTCTTAATCCCTGTTCCAAGTCCTACGATATGCCCCTGATAATTTCCCCACAAGCACTCATTTACTGGCAATACGCTGCCGATAATCGAACCATGCATCTGTGTAACCGATCAAGCCAACGACTGAAACAAGCAATTGACCCGATAGCACCGTAAATACGTACACTGCCGCCAACGCAAATCCCGGCAATTTGCCGATGGCGTGAAGCCAATGCAATATGGCAAGCCCCTGCAGCCAGAATATTGCGAATAGCAGTACCCCAATATTTTCCAGCCAAATCGAATCGGCCAGCACGGCCATGATCGACGTCAGCGCCAAAATCACCGCCAGAACCCTGCCAAAATTCAGGCTCGTAATGCGGCCAAATTCATCTGACTTACCCGGCAGGCCAAGGTAAGCCTTGTATCCAGCCAGGAACGCGGCCACATATATCAGCCAGCCAGATGCAACCGCAAACCCGGTCATGTACGGCAGCAGCGGAAGGATCTGAGCCAATATTTCTGCCTCAGTCTGCTGGTCACCACCTCCGAGTAAGCCAACGAACTCTTTCTGCACCTCCTGCCAGTAAGCAGTCAAGTCGCCAACCGCAACATACAGAGCGACAAGCACGAGCAATGCGGCCAGGGCCGATACCTGGAGCGACAAGGTCAATGACCTCGTTCGCTGCAATAACATTGCAAGCAACACGCCTGGCAACCAGATCGTCAACGCGACCTGATGCAAAAATGCCAGTGGCATCGACGTTACCAGCGACATCAGCAAAATCGCGGCATACGCAATGCCGGCGACCTGCAGCGTCCGGGCAAGCCCGCTGCTCAACACCAGTAATACCAGAACCGAGCTGCCTATAATCGACGTGAACGGCAGCGGAAACGTCACAATCAAAACAAAGACTGCGCGCTCCGGCCGGGCAACCAGCCATGCGGCTATCGGTTGCACGCTCTTTCTCTTACCGGGCGGTTTTCAATGCCGATCGGTATAAGGCAAAAGTGCCAGAAATCGAGCGCGCTTAACGGCCGTTGACAATTGCCGCTGATAATGGGCCTTGGTGCCAGTGATTCTGCTCGGAACGATCTTGCCGGTCTCTGTTACATAGGCCTTTAACAAGCTGAGATCCTTGTAATCGATCTCCTTGATCTTCTCGGCCGTAAAACGGCAATACTTACGTCTCCTGGAATAACGACTCATCTCAATTCTCCGTCAGGCGCTTTTGGCTTCGGCCGCCGAATCGTCGGCTGCGTCTGCGGTGGATTCTTCGCTGCTCTCGTCAGCGACCTTATCTGTTTCTTCTGCCACGACTTCCTCG
>CAYLSX010000120.1:0-6629 GCA_964386685.1 uncultured Woeseiaceae bacterium
GGCGGCGGCTCGGTTCAGCGCGCCGCAACACCGGCAGGCAACAACGTCAATCTCCTTGTGAACCTGGTGATCCTGAATTACATGGCACTACATGGCGAGGAAGGAAATTTCGAGACGCTGTTCCCGAATCACGGCTTGGGCAACGTGGCATTGCGCGACAGCCTGACGGCTTTCCAGCCGATCGTAAACGGCATCATAGGTCCCCTCAACCCGACCTAGGGTTCGCTGTATCTCCGCGAGAAAGAACGGCCAGTCGTTGACAAGCGACTGGCCGTTTCTTATTGCGGCAGTTTAGAATGCACCGCTATGCCGACTGAAAACGAACTGACTGGCTTACTCGCCTGCCCAAGATGCGATAAGTCACCGCTGTCCTTTGCGAACCAAAGCTACCGATGCGATGCCTGCAAAGTGGATTTTCCGTCAGTGGGTGGCATCCCCTGGATGTTCGCCGAGCCCGAGTACAGCCTTGGCGAGTGGCGTAATCGTCTTCACTTCGTGCTCAAGCGGCTGGGCCAGGATGTTCAACAAATCGATTTCGAACTGAAGAAAGACGATCTGCATGCGCTGACGCGCAAGCGCCTCGAGCAGCAAAAAGAGGCGGCACAGAAACACAAAGAGTCACTGAAAGAATTATTCGAACCGATGGATATACAGGCCTCGGAGACGAATATCGCGTCCTACCTCGCAATGAGAACCAGGCTTCCCGTCGATCAGGGTTTGAATACCTATTACCCGAACGTACATCGCGACTGGTCGTGGGGTAAGGAAGAAAACGAGGCCTCTCTCGCACAGATCCGGCAAGTCCTGGGTGTCAACGACGACATCGGCGATACACTGATACTTGGCGCCGGCGCTTGCCGCCTGGCTTACGACCTGCACATGAGTTGCAAGGCGAGCAACACCATCGCAATGGATTTCAATCCGCTGCTGCTCCTCGTTGCCGACCGGGTCACGCGTGGAGAAAGGCTGGAGTTGTACGAGTTTCCCATCGCGCCGAAATCCATGGAGGACAACGCCGTGTTGCGCGAAGTATCGGCAGAGGCGCCGGTTCGAGACGGATTCCAGCTGGTATTCGGCGACGTGCTGCGGCCACCTTTTGCCTCCGGGCGTTTCGATACGGTCGTCACGCCCTGGCTTATCGACATCGTCACCGAGAACCTGCCGGTTTTGGCCGCACGCATCAACACACTCCTCAAGCCCGGCGGCCGATGGGTCAATTTCGGATCCCTGACTTTCGCATATCCTGCCTTTTCGAGACGATACAGCCCTGAAGAGGTGATCGCGTTTGTGCAGGACTCGGGTTTCGACTCCCCCATCGTGCATGAGGCAAGTATTCCTTATATGTGTTCACCGGCAAGCCGGCACGGCCGACAGGAGACAACATTCACTTTCTCGGCAGTAAAGAAGGATAAAGTTCCGGCACCAGAGCGTTACAAGGCGCTGCCAGACTGGATCGTAACCGGCAAGGAGGCCGTACCATTGTTACGCGCATTCAAGACTCAGGCCTCGACGACACATATATATGGCTACGTGATGTCCCTGATCGACGGCAAACGATCGATAGCTGACATGGCGAAGATGATGGAAGATCAAAAACTGATGACGAGGCAGGAAGCTGAACCGGCGATCCGTAATTTCCTCATCAGAATGTACGACGACAGCCAGCGGCAAACAGGATTCTGAGCAGAGGCTAGTTTATTTTTTCGTCCATCCGTTTGACCAGGATCGGCACGATCCATGGAATCAGACGCGTTATATAGTGTATTTTTTTCGCCGTCCGGTCGGGAAATATGTGCAGCCTGTTTGCACGGATACCCTTGATGATCGCCGCAACGACGTCGGCCGGATCGGTCGCCATGTCGAGTGGTACTTCACGACGACTCTCGTAACCGAACTGATCCGAATCGAGAATAGGCGTGCGACTGAAGAACGGATACACGGCCGATACCCGAACATCGAATTCCTCCAGGTCGCCGGCAAGTGCCTCGCTAAATCCGCGCAAGCCGAATTTCGCCGCACAGTAGGACGTCATGCCCTTGGTTGCGAGCCAACCGGCAATCGAAGAGATGTTCACGACATGCCCGCTCCGGCGCTCGATGAGATGAGGGAGGAACAGGTAGCAGAGCCGCATCGGCGCAAGCAAATTGATCTGCATTAACTGTTCCCACCTGTCCCTCGGCACATGATCGAGACGACCGCTGAGACCGACACCGGCGTTATTGACGATGACGTCGGGGATCGTTTTCGTCTTCAGTACCTCATCGTAGAGGTGCTGGCAGTCGTCAGTTTGGGACAAGTCTGCAGGGATCGCGGCCAATATCTCACCGGACCCGGATACGACATCGGCCTGCAAACGGGCCAGGCGATTTTCGTTGAGGTCAGACAGTATGAGCCGACTGCCCGCCTCGAGGAACTGGCGCGTCATTTGCCGTCCGAAGCCGCCATCTGCGCCGGTGATCAGCACGACCGCCTTGCTGAGTTCTGTCATGATCCGATCGTGCTTTAAAGCGCTAGACTGTGCAAATGAAGATCCTGCGTACTCCCGAAGAACGATTTCTGAACCTGCCCGGCTACGACTTCGAAGCACGTTACATCGAAATTGGTGACCTGCGCATGCACTACATCGATGAAGGGCCCAAAGATGCCGACCCGGTCCTGCTGCTGCACGGCGAACCGAGTTGGTCCTATCTTTATCGCACCATGATTCCGCCGATTGTCGAAGCCGGGCTTCGCGCGATTGCGCCCGACCTGATCGGCTTCGGCAAGTCCGACAAGCCGGCGGAGCAAAGTGAATACAGCTACGAAAGACATGTCGCCTGGATGCGGGGATTCCTCGAGAGCCTCGACCTGAGAAACATTACGCTGGTCTGCCAGGACTGGGGCTCCCTCATCGGTCTGAGGCTTGCCGCCGAAAACGAAGAGCGTTTCGATCGAATCGTTCTGGCGAATGGCGGACTTCCTACGGGAGACCAGAATATGCCAATGGCATTCAGGGTCTGGCGCGCGTTCGCCCGTTTCAGTCCGTGGTTTCCGATCGGTCGACTTATTCAGGTCGGCACGGTGTCGAAATTGCCTCCCGAAGTCGTCGCAGCTTACGACGCTCCGTTTCCCGATTCGTCATACAAAGCGGGAGCGCGAGCGTTTCCAAGACTCGTGCCAACGACGCCGGATGATCCGGCGGCCCCTGCCAATCGGGCGGCCTGGGACGTATTCAGGACTTGGCAAAAACCGTTTCTGACTTCATTCAGTGACGGCGATCCGATCACTCGCGGGCTCGACAAGGTCTTTGTCAAGCGGGTGCCCGGCGCGAAGAACCAGCCGCACACGACCATCAAGGGTGCCGGACATTTCCTGCAGGAAGAAAAAGGACCTGAGTTCGCGAAGGTGATTATCGACTTCCTAAAAAGCCAATAAAATCAAATACTAACGCTCGAGATACTGAAGTTTGTCCTTGACCTCGCGCCAGTCGTCCGCATCCTCGGGTGCATCCTTCATCTCGGTGATGACGGGCCAGTCCCTGCTCAGCTCAGTGTTCAATTCGAGAAACTTCTTTTGATCTTCGGGTAGCTCGTCTTCGGAAAAAATTGCCTCGACGGGACATTCGGGTTCGCACAAGGTGCAGTCGATACACTCGTCCGGATCGATGACCAGCATGTTCGGGCCCTCATGAAAGCAATCAACAGGGCAAACCTCGACGCAGTCCGTCAGTTTGCACTTGATACAGCTTTCGGTAACAACGAATGTCATACTTTGCGGTCTCTGGGACGCCGGCGAGCTGGCTAACGTATTCTAACTCTATGTCTAGATCAAGCCCGGTAACAATCGAGCGAAACGGCGTCGTTTCGGTCATCACGATCGACAATCCACCCGTAAACGCGCTGTCGCAAAGCGTGCGTGAAGGCCTGATGCGTTGCCTCGATGAGGCGATCTCGGACTCCGATTCCAAGGCCATCGTCATTCAGTGCGCTGGGCGCACATTCATTGCCGGCGCCGACATCCGCGAGTTCGGAAAGCCACCCCAGGAACCGCATCTTCCCGATGTCGTTGCAGCGATCGAGGCGTGCGACAAGCCGTTACTCGCTGCTATTCATGGTACTGCACTTGGCGGCGGCTTCGAAGTAGCGCTCGGCTGTCACTACCGAATCGCTTCCGCCGATGCGAAGGTAGGATTGCCCGAGGTCAAACTCGGCCTGTTACCCGGCGCATCCGGTACCCAACGTCTGCCGCGGCTGATCGGTGCCGAGAAGGCCCTGGACATGATGCTGTCGGGAAATCCAATTAACGCTAGCGCAGCGCTCGAGTCCGGCGCGATCGACAAAGTCGCAACTGACGGTGGTTTTCAGTCGGCAGCTGTTGCCTACGCAGAAGAACTGGTCGGCGCGGGCCCCAGACGAATTCGCGACATGGCAACGCCTGCGACAGACCCGGTTCTTTTCGATAACACGCGAAAGAAAACGGCTGCAAAAACCCGCGGCCTGATATCGCCCGAGAAGATTATTCAAAGCGTCGAGTTGGCGACACAAGTCGATTTCGACCAAGGCTGCGAAGCCGAACGTGAATTCTTTATCGAATGCAAAGCATCGCCACAATCGAGCGGCTTGCGACATGCGTTTTTCGCTGAACGCGCCGTATCCAAGGTGCCCGGGCTCACCAAGGACAGCCCGAGTCGCAACATTAACTCGGTCGCCGTTATCGGCGCCGGCACGATGGGCGCCGGCATCGCCTATGGCGCGCTGAACGCGGGCTGTGAACTCATCCTGATAGACAACGACGACGCCGGACTGCAACGCGGCCGCAAGACAATCGAGGATCTTTATCAGGCCGGCGTCGAACGCGGAAAGGCCAGCCACGCACAAATGCAACAAGGCTTGGGCCGTTTAGCTACCAGTCAGGACTACGACGACCTGAAGACAGCCGATCTCGTCATCGAAGCCGTATTCGAAAACATGGCCGTCAAGAAAGAGGTGTTCGGCAAACTCGATGCCGTGTGCAAGCAAGGAGCGATACTCGCGACGAACACGTCGACGCTCGACGTCGATGAAATCGCCGCCGCCACAGATCGTCCCGAAGATGTTATCGGTCTGCATTTTTTCAGCCCCGCCCACATCATGCGTTTGCTCGAAATCGTTCGTGGCAAAGATACCTCGGACGAAGTCATTGCGAGCTCTCTCGCCTTTGCCAAACGCCTCGGAAAAATCGGCGTCGTCGTTGGCAATTGTTTCGGCTTTGTCGGCAACCGAATGCTGTACAGCTACGGTCGTGAAAACCAGCGGCTGTTACTTGAAGGCGCGGCGCCCGAGTACATCGACAAAGTGCTTTACGACTGGGGTATGGCCATGGGGCCGAACGCCGTCGGTGATCTGGCCGGACTCGACGTCGGCTACAAGGTCCGTCAGGAAAGAACCGACCTGCCCGATGACCCTACGTTTTACCGCGTCGCCGACATGCTTGCGGAACAGGGTCGTTTCGGCCAGAAAACCGGAAAAGGCATGTACCTCTACGAGAACGGTTCGCGCACGCCGATTCCAGATCCCGAAGTCCAGGCGATGATCAAAGGCGAAGCGCAGAGACTCGGCGTCGAACAACGAGAAATCAGCGAACAAGAGATCATCGAGCGATGCATTTACGGTTTGATCGCAGAAGGCGCCAGAATACTCGAGGATTGTATTGCGACTCGCTCGAGTGACATCGACGTCATCTGGATCAACGGCTATGCTTTTCCACGGCACCGCGGCGGGCCGATGCACTACGCCGACTCGATTGGCGCGGAGAAGATCTGCAAAGCGATTTCGGAATTCAGAAAAATTCCCGGTCTGGACTACTGGGAATGCCCTAACTTATTGAAAAATATGGTGAAAAACGGGACAAAATTCGCCGACCAATCCAGCGACTAGCAGAGACGATCCAGGGCAAACGTCGGTTACCACTCCAGGCTGGGTGTCGCCCAGACAAAAGCCAATCCATAAACCGTTATTACAATTATGCTGCCGTGAAGTAGAGACCGAATGCGTGGATTTTGTGCGAAGAAAGCAACCACCGCTATTATCGCCATAACAAGATTGACGATGACAAGCGGCACAAAGTCCAATGACCAAAACATCATCGCAATGACGATCCAGCCAATAAAATACGAGGCGAAGAATAGAAGGCTTATCTTGCCTCGAGTTTCAAAGTCTTCCATGAGATTAGACGTTTTTGATGATCCTGTCGGTGGAAGAACCGTTGCCCCACTGAGGAAAATGACGATCGCCAGGAACAGTAATACACTATAGACAGGCCAACTCCATTGTTCGAGAAATGAGTCGACGATTACCAATGCGAACCAAAACTGGATCTGAAAAGCTAATATCAGTGCAGCCACTGATAACGGAATCCAGTGAAGTTGATACTGTTCCCTCTCGCGGACCACGTAGGCCACCGACCTCAAAATCTGTGTCATACCGAGACCGAGAATGAACGAGAACGTTATTGTTATTATTTCAAAGCCTGACATTCATTACCCTGGATATAGTAAACGCCGGAAGCACAGTTTAGGCCGGTCGGATTAGGTCCGCAATTGGCCGTTAGCAAACTGTCAGTATTAAGAATTGCAGCGGTTTGAACGTCCGCTTTGCCCTCGGAAGCGGACA
>CAYLSX010000121.1:0-6404 GCA_964386685.1 uncultured Woeseiaceae bacterium
CCGGAGAAACACGAGGTATCGAATTCCGTGATCTCGGAATTGTCATGGCGCACCGAACGAATGAGGCCGTGCAAGTTCAGATAAATGAGTCGATCAGCACCAATGATTTCCCGAATCTCTTCCACGTCCCTGCCGTTCGCAATGAGTTCGGATGCAGCCGGCATATCGATGCCGTAAACGTTCGGATAACGGACGGGTGGCGCTGCCGAGGCGAAATAGACCCTCCGCGCGCCGGCTTCGCGGGCGAGCTTGATGATCTGTCTCGACGTCGTGCCGCGAACGATGGAGTCATCGACGAGCAGTACGTTTTTGTTGCGGAACTCCAGGTCGATGGCATTGAGTTTGCGTCGGACTGATTTAGCGCGTTCTTCCTGTCCCGGCATGATGAAAGTCCTGCCGATGTATCGATTCTTGATAAATCCTTCGCGATATTTGACGCCGAGGTGATGCGCAACCTGAACCGCCGAGGTCCGGCTCGTATCGGGAATCGGAATGACCACGTCAATATCATGGTCCGGCCACTCGCGAACAATCTGGCCAGCCAGTTGCTCGCCCATGCGCAGCCTGGCTTTGTATACAGAGAGCTTGTCGATGATGGAATCAGGACGCGCGAAATAGACGTATTCGAATATGCACGGTGAGCACTTTGTGGCGCCACTGTATTGGTGGCTGTGGAACGTGCCGTCGTTTTCGACAAACACGGCTTCACCGGGTTGAATATCCCGCACATTGCCGAATTGCAGCACGTTTAATGCCACGCTTTCCGACGCCACCATGTACTCGGTGCCGGCCTCGGTCTCTCGCTCACCCATGACCAGCGGACGGATGCCGTTCGGGTCCCTGAACGCAACGATGCCGTGGCCGATGATCATCGCAACGACCGCATAGCCGCCGCTGCATCGTCGATGCACTGCCTCGACCGCTTCAAAGATCTGTTCCGGTGCCGGACGACCATTCGCGCATTTCTGCAGCTCGTGGGCGAATACGTTCAGCAACACTTCCGAGTCAGAGCCGGTGCTCAGGTGTCGCCGGTCTTCGCTGGTCAGAAGCTTGGCGAGTTCATCGTAGTTGGTCAGATTGCCGTTGTGGGCGAGGCAAATGCCGTACGGCGAATTGACGTAAAAAGGCTGTGCCTCGAAATGCTGTGAGCCACCGGCCGTCGGATAGCGAATATGGCCGATGCCGATGTTGCCGGTCAGACGGATCATGTGCCTGGTGTGGAACACGTCGCGAACCAGACCATTGCTCTTCCTGACATGAAGTCCGCCATCACCATAAGTCACGATGCCGGCGGCATCCTGGCCACGATGTTGCAAGACGGTTAGTGCATCGTAAATCGCCTGGTTGACAGGCTTTTTACCCAAGATCCCCACGATCCCGCACATGCTTTAGCGCTCCTTCATGGTTTTATGCCGGATATCCTCGCCAGGTCATCCGGTAATTCGTTCGATTTCAGAATATCCATGCCCTTCGGTGCCATCACACGAATCCAGTCGGCGACATGGCTTCCGTATGGTATCAGTCTCGATTTTAACCACCAGTTATCGTTGTCGAAGCCGGCAAACTGTCCGCCGATGATGAACACGGCGAGTAAAACAACGCCACGGCAAAAGCCGAATAACATGCCGAAGATCCGATCGGTTCCACTCAACGCCGACATGCGAATGATCTTCGAGAGGCTCCAACCCAGCAGCCCTCCGATCGCCAGTATCACAACAAATATCAGAACGCGACCGAACCATACCTGAAGCTCCTCGGAGCTCAGCCAGCTTTCGGAAATGCCGCCGGCGGCGTAGCCGAAGTGCAGCGCGGTCCAGATCGCGAGCAGCAGCGTCGTGATGGAAATGGCTTCCTTGATGAACCCCCGCATGAAGCCGACGATGATTGAAATCACAATAGCAACGGCAATGACTATGTCGGCAATCGGCATCAGAAATCAGTGTTTTTTCTCGTGGCCGGCACAGTCTCGCTGTGACATTTGGCGCGATTCTAGCAGAAGACCTAAAGAACGCATCCGACTTTTTTCATAGCGTCGCAATGCATCATGGATGGGTCACCACCTGCCCTTTGTGGCCGGCAATTGTCAGCCTGGCGGCGATCGCCTCGGCGCTGTCGCGATTGTTTTGTGGGCCGATTCTGACCCGGTGCAAAGCGCCCTTATCGGTCTGCAGCTGACTGAGAAATGCTGCGTAGCCTTGCTTGCGTAAACCTGCGGCCAGGCGTTCCGCGTTTGCCTGCTCCTTGAAGCTGCCGAGCTGGACTGCCCACATGCCGGTGGCAGACTGCTTTGACCGGGTTTTGGTGTCTGCCGGTTTCGTCTGCCTCTTGGCAGGCGCGGAAGCGACCTTTTTCTCGGCGACTGGCTTGTCGGCGCTGCCGTTGTTGGCGGGCACGGGTTCAGTCCGGTCGCGTTCCAGCATGATTTTCTGCGACTTGCGGGTCTGCCCATTTTGCCCGGGCAGCGAGACCGTTTCTGTAATGATCTCGGCATCGCTGGAGGGGCCATCGAGGAATACCGGAACCACCAATACGACAAATATGACCAGCACCACGGCACCGATGATGCGCTCTTTCAGTCGTCTGTCCATTAGCGGTTTCAAGCAATCAGCCCCCTCGTGCGGCGCGAGTATATCCTAACGTGGAAAACGATTCTGCCGTCGCATTTCGGCGTCACCAGAGCCGTTCATTTCGCGTTGCCCGTCAGCCAATCAAGGGCCGGTCCGACCACATAAAACGATCCAGTCACGAGTATCAGGTCGTCACCGGTGGTCTGCTCGTGGGCGTGGTGCATCGCATCGGCCAGGCTATCCGCAACCAGACAGGGTTTGCCGGAAATGTGCGCGATGTCGCTCGCCAATTCACCACCAGGGCGTGCCCTTGCCGCATCGGCGGTCACCGCAATCCAGGAAGCTACATGTTTGAGCAGAGGCGAAACGATTCCGCTCAAGTCCTTATCCTGCAGCACGCCGACGATGGCGACTGTCCTGGCGGGCGAGCTCAGGCCGTGCAAATGATCGCCGAGCACCTCGGCAGCAGCCGCGTTATGCGCGACATCCAATAGCCAGGTCCTGTCCGTTTGTATCGTCTGGCATCGGCCGATGAGCTCCAGGCTGCCGAATGCACTGTTGATATGCGGCCGATCCAGCAGCTCGTCGAGCTGCAGTGCCTCGACCAGTGCCAATACGGCCGCCGCGTTTTGCAATTGGATGCAGCCAGCCAAGGCTGGTATCTCGAGGCCTGTCAGTTCGAGCCGTCGCCCGGACCATGACCAGGTGTCGCTGTCGTCGGCAAGCTGCGTGAATTCGTAATCCCTGCCGGGCAGCGTCAGATCGGCGCCCATCTCTTCGGCAGCGGAAAGTATCGCATCAGGGACATCCCTCGCCCCGAAAACAAACGCCTTGTCGCTTCGCAGAATGCCCGCTTTCTCGGCCGCGATGCTCTCGATGTCCTCGCCGAGCCAGTCGCAGTGATCGAGCGACACATTGGTGATGATTCCAGCGTCGGGTTCGATTGCGTTTACCGCATCGAGACGCCCACCCATACCGACTTCGAGAATGGCTGTCTCGACCTGATTGGATTCAAATACCAGGACCGCTGCGAGCGTTCCATATTCGAAATAGGTTAGCGGAACATTTTGCCTTGCGGCTTCCACTCGTTCGAACGCGTTGATGATTTCTGCATCGCTGACTGGCTCACCGTCTATCCGAATTCGTTCGTTGTAGCGACTGACATGTGGCGACGTGTAACTGCCAATGCGATTACCCAGTTGCAGAAAAAGTCCTTCGAGCATCGCGACGCTCGAACCTTTGCCGTTGGTACCGGCGACGTGTATGACCCGTCCCGGCCTCGCAACCTGCAAACGATCGAGCACCTCGAGCACCCGATCGAGTCCGAGGTCGATCTCCGTTGGTGAAAGTGTCTCGAGCCACGCCAGCCAATTATCTAATGTGGCGTGACCGGAGCTTAGGGAACCGGGTTGATTCATGACGATTCGTGCGCTGTGCTTTAACTGACGGGTTTGGGGCGATTTTCAAATTTTGCAAGTAAATCAGCAATTTGCTCGCGCAGTTCACGGCGGTCGACGATCATATCGATGGCGCCGTGATCGAGCAGGAACTCACTGCGCTGAAATCCTTCCGGCAATTTCTGCCTGACGGTCTGCTCGATGACGCGCGGTCCGGCGAAACCGATCAATGCTTTCGGCTCGGCAATATTGACGTCGCCCAACATGGCGAGACTTGCGGACACGCCGCCGGTGGTCGGATCGGTCAACACTGACACGAAAGGAATTTGCAACCCTCCGAGTACCGCTAATGCCGCCGATGTCTTTGCCATTTGCAGCAACGAAAAAAGTGCCTCTTGCATGCGTGCGCCACCGCTTGCCGAGAATGCGATCAACGGCTTTCGGTTCTCCGCACTGTGCTGTGCTGCCCGGCAGAATCGCTCGCCAACAACAGAGCCCATCGAGCCACCCATGAACGCGAACTCGAACGCGCAGGCAACGACTGGCCGGCCGAGCAATGTGCCGGTTACAGCAACAAGAGCGTCTTTCTCACCGGTCTTTTTTTGCGCTTGAGTAATTCTGTCACGGTATCTCTTGCTGTCGCGGAACCGTAACGGGTCTAGCGGTTCCAGTCCCGCCGCAATCTCATTTTGCGAATCCGGATCCAGAAAGAATTCGAGTCGCCGCCGGGCGCCGATACGCATGTGATAATCGCATTTGGGGCAGACGTAGAGATTTCGTTCGAGCTCGGTTCGATACAGTTGGGCGTCGCAATCCGAGCACTTTATCCAGACACCTTCAGGCACCGAGCGCGTTCGCTTCTCGGTACTGATTCTGGATGGCATCAATTTTTCAAACCAGCTCATAGGTCGGCATCATAAACGAAAATAGAGACTGACCCCGAATGGGGTCTGTAGCAGATTTTCATGGCAAATCATCACGTTCGGGATAGTCCACTCTTGTCAGAGTCAACCCGTGTGCCGGCGCGGTCATGCCGCCTTTTGCTCTGTCTCGGCTGTCGAGCACTTCTCTGGCCCAGGCCGGCTCCTCATCGCCCTGCCCGATCTTAACCAGTAGTCCGGCGATGTTACGGACCATGTGCTGCAGAAACGCATTTGCCGTCACATCGATGCTTATCCAGTCTTCATTTCGGGTAACGTTGAATTCACGGATCTCTCGAACCGGCGTCGACGCCTGGCAACGGGCGGCGCGGAACGCGGAGAAATCATGCTCTCCAAGCAAATGGTCGGCGGCTTGCTGCATCTTGTTTGCATCGAGCGTCTGAGTCACCCACCACGCCCTGTGCCGGTTTAAGGCGGATCGAACCAGCCGGTTCAGAATCAGGTACTGGTAGCTTCGCGACATTGCTGAAAAGCGCGCGTGAAACTCCTGATCGACGGGCTTCGCCCATCGCGCACTGACATCGTCGGGTAGATTGCTGTTGGCGCCGAGAACCCAGCCGCGTTCAGATCGCTCTGCACGGGTATCGAAATGCACGACCTGTGCGATCGCATGAACGCCAGTATCGGTTCGCCCGGCACAGATCGTTTCGATCGGCTCGTTCGCCACTTCCGAGAGGGCATCTTCCACGATAGTCTGGATGCCGACACCGTTTCGCTGACGTTGCCAGCCGTTATAGGCCGTGCCGTCGTACTCGACACCGAGTGCAATGCGAAAGGTTTTGTCTTTGGCGCTTATGCTTAACCGGGCAGCGAATCAAGCAGCTGTTGTGCCTGTTGCTTCTGGCTGTCGTCGCCCTCGTCGAGAACCTCTTCAAGGATGCTGCGAGCACCGCCCGGGTCACCCATATCGACATAAGCGCGTGCCAGATCGAGTTTCGTGCCGACCTCCGTCATGGTACGGGCGTCATGCAGATCACCTGACACATCCTCTGGTGCTAACCTCGCGGTCGGGTCGCTGTCCTCTTCTTCGTCCGTGTCGCCAACATCCACGTCCACGTCGTTACCGCTGGGTCGCGGATGTTCGACGGTCTCATCTTCTCTTAGCTGATCGACCGTGTCGTCGACTTCGCTGACACGTAGGGCCGCGGTCAGATCATCGAGGTCGAGGTCCATGTCGGTTTCGGCGATGCCGGGCAACTCACCCGTGTCTTCCGTGGGATCGTTGCCCATAAAGACGTCCTTAGGCAATGCCTCGGTTTTTGCGAAGTCAAAATCCTCATCCGATCCCGCAAGCACCGTCGATTCGACGCCACCACTGTCTTCGTCATCCAGAGGAGCGAGCAGGGTTTCAGCATTTTCCGGAAGGCCGTCCGAAGAATCGTCATCCGCCGGTGCCAAAAGTGTCTTGTCCTGGTCGGAAATGATGTCTTCGATCTCACTCGCGGTCTCGACGGCCATATCGTCTGTCAGAACCTGCGTCTGGCCAGTTGCGTCGAGCA
>CAYLSX010000122.1:0-6257 GCA_964386685.1 uncultured Woeseiaceae bacterium
CAGCGATGACAGGACCTGGCAAATCGTTGCCGAAGGTTCCGGATAGATAAAAAAACGATTATCGAACGGTTTCGCGCACGACCAGTTCGTCCATAACTTCCAGCAGTGTCCTGACGCTGCCGGCTTCGTTGGGACCAGCTCCGGTTCGATACTTTCCGTTTATGACTACGGCTGGTACACCGGTGACGTTGTAACGCCTGACAAGATCATCGGCGACCCTGATTTTCTGATTGACCTCGAATGAATTCCAGGCATTGAGAAAATCGTCCTGACTGACACCGAATCCCTCAAACATTTTCTGAATAGCACCTTCACTGGTGAGCCGATTGGACTTGCGGTGAAACTCATTAAATACCGCGGCGTGGAATGCCTCCATATCTGCCAGCTTGCCGTTGCGCGCAAGCACTTCCTCGGTGTAATAGAGGCGGCCGTGCAATCTTGCCAGCGGATTCCAGACAGCGGGAATACGAACAAAGCGGGCATTGGCCGGGATCTTCTCCGCCCAACTGTTGATCGCTGGTTCGAAGGTGAAACAATGCGGGCAGCCATACCAGAATATCTCGGCGACCTCGATCTTGTCCGCCCCGCCCACCGTGGGTTGAGTCGGCACCAATCGGTGGTACTCCTTGCCCTCCGAGAATTTCCAGTCTCTCGGCGCGGCCGTTACAGGCTCTGTGTCACGGGCCAGAAGAATCGGTTGATTATCGGCCTGCTCATCATCGGCTTCAGCGGCTGATTCCTCAACGAGTTCCGGTTGGGCCTCGTCACCTGTTTCCGCCAGCGCATCTTCCTCGGGGCTTGTCTCGGGTGCCGCCTCTTCGACGACCGCCGCAGGTTCTGTGGTGGCCGGCTCTTCGCTACTGCAAGCGAACAATACAAAGCTGGAGGCAAGCGATAGGACAACTATTCTGTTCATGGAATTTCCTGTGAAGAACTGCGTATTGGACTGACACGGTTCGATTTGGTTTAGCGAAAATTTGAAACAAGGCCCGAATACGTGATGATCAGCGAAGCCCCTGCACGTAGGCAGCGACCGCTACGATATCGTCTTCGCTCAGCCGCTTGGCGATGTCTCGCATGATCCTGGTCGTTCCATCGGATTTGCGAGTCTCATTCGCGTATTCGCGAAGGGTCGCAGCGATATAGGTCGCGTGCTGGCCACGCAACAAAGGATACCGGGCAGACGGATTGCCTCGACCGGTCGGGCCGTGGCAGGTCAGACACGCGGCCGCTCCGCTTTCCTTGTCGCCACCGCGATAGAGTGCCTCACCTTTCTCGACGAGTCCGGGATCGGCGACCGATTTGGCCGCTGCAGGCTGAGCAGCAAAGAAGACAGCCACGTCCTTCATGTCCTGTTCCGTCAAGGTCATCGCCTGACTGCTCATCAGAATGTTGGTGCGTTCGCCGTTCTGGAAGGCTTCAAGCTGCCTGACAATGTACGGTGCATGCTGTCCGGCGATACTGGGCCACTGCGGATTGACGCTGTTGCCGTCTGGGCCATGGCAGGCGCCACAACGGATGGCTTTCGTCTTGCCTGCCTCGAGTGATCCATCGACAAGCCCGTCAGCGAGGGCCTGCGAGCATACGAGCAGCGCAAATATGGTCGTGCCGAAAGTGACAATCCTGTTATTCATATTCTGTATTCGTTGCATTCTGGCGTATTGCCGGACCATGCTTGTCGGTACACTGTGCCGAGCCGGCCCCGGATTATACACAATCGGTCGTCACCATATCCCATGTCCCAATACGCAAACGCCAAATTCATTCTGAGCGCCAACGCCCCGGCGCAGTTCCTGCCGGATACCGGCAGAGAGGTCGCCGTTGCGGGCCGATCCAACGCTGGAAAATCGAGCGCCATTAACGTCATCGTCAACCGGCGACAGTTCGCCCGCACCAGCAAAACGCCTGGCCGGACACAGCTCGTAAACTTCTTTTCGCTGCGGGATAGCGAGCGGCTGGTCGATCTGCCCGGCTACGGATTTTCTCGTGTGCCCGCGGCGGTGCAGCGGCATTGGGGAGAGCTGTTGCAGACCTACTTCGAGACACGCGAAAGCCTGTGCGGACTGATCCTCGTCGTGGATGTAAGGCGATTGCTGTCCGATTATGACAAGCAAATGCTGACTTTCGCGGCGTCGGTGGATCTTCCCGTACACCTGCTGCTAACAAAAGCCGACAAGCTGAAGCGTGGTCAGGCCTCTTCCGCACTCTTGCAGGTGCAGAAGGAATTGGATGGCAAGGCAGGCGTTCAGCTCTTTTCAGCGCTGAAGCGTCAAGGTGTCGAGGAAGCGCGAAAGGTATTGCAGGATTTTTTGGCGCAATAAAAAAACCCCGGAGTGTTACGTCGCGTAAGCACCCGGGGTTTCAGATACGCAACCGGCTTGGGGTGACCGTGTTGCACGCCTGCCTAGGGAGGTAAGCAGGCGAGTGACAAAAGCACTCAATTAATTGGAACCCATTTGGCGCCAAGAGTTCCGTTCGCGATAAGTCTTTGAAATTTAAATATTAAATGTACCGCTAATGCGCTTCGTCCCAGTTGGCGCCGATGCCGGTATCGACCTTCAGCGGCACAGCGAGGTCGGCCGCTGCGCACATCAGCTGCACTATTTCGTCGCGCACAGACTCCGTTTCGCGTTTGGAAACCTCGAATACCAGTTCGTCGTGCACTTGCATGATCATTCGCGCCTGCACGTCATCGTCTTTTATCCAATTGTGTACCGAGATCATCGCTTTCTTGATGATGTCGGCAGCGGTTCCCTGCATGGGCGCATTGATCGCACTTCTCTCCGCATACTGTCGTCTTTGCGCATTACGATCGTTTATCTCGGGCAAATAAAGTCGCCGGCCAAAAACAGTTTCGACATAGCCGGAGTCATGTGCCTGTGCGCGTATACCATCCATATAGGCTTTAACACCCGGGTATCTCTCGAAATAGAGATCGACGTATTCCTGTGCTTCTCCTCTCGTTGTGCCGAGTTGCTTGGCAAGACCGAATGCCGACATGCCATACATGAGTCCGAAATTAATCGCTTTTGCCGAACGGCGCTGGTCGGCAGTGACAGCGTCCAGGTCGATCTCGAATACCTCGGCCGCTGTGGCCTGATGAATGTCGCGTTCCGCCGCGAACGCATTTAGCAGCCCTTTGTCTCCGGACAGGTGCGCCATGATTCGCAGCTCGATCTGCGAGTAGTCTGCGGCGAGCAAGTATGATTTGGGCGGTGCAACAAACGCCTGCCGGATGCGACGGCCCTCCGCCGTCCGGATTGGGATGTTCTGCAGGTTCGGGTCGCTGGACGAGAGTCTGCCGGTCGCGGCGACGGCCTGATGATAAGACGTATGTACACGTCCGGTATCGGGCGATATTTGTTCCGGCAGCTTGTCCGTATACGTGCTCTTCAGCTTGCTGACGCTTCGGTATTCGAGGATGACTTGCGGCAGCTCATACTCAACGGCGAGTTCCTGCAACACGTCCTCTGCTGTTGACGGTTGTCCCTTCGGTGTCTTGCGTACAACCGGTAGCCCCAGCTCTTCGAACAGGATTTGCTGTAGCTGCTTGGGCGAACCCAGGTTGAATGGGCCCCCGGCCAGCTTGTGTGCTTTCGCTTCCAGTTCGAGCATTGTCTTGGCGAGTTCACCACCCTGTGTTTTCAGCATCTTTCGATCGATCAGAACGCCGGATTCCTCCATATCCAGAAGAATCGCTACCAGCGGCTGCTCGATTTCCTCGTACAGCTTCATCAGGGATTTGATCTTTCTGAGCTCTCCCCACAGGTGTTCGTGAAGCTGTAGCGTGATGTCAGCGTCTTGTGCGGCGTACGGAGCAGCCTGTTGCAGATCGACTTGATTGAAAGTGAGCTGCTTCGCGCCTTTACCCGCAACATCCTCGTAATGAATCGTCTTGACATTGAGATACTTGCCGGCGACTGAGTCCATGTCATGTCTCGTCGCAACGCTGTTCAATACATAGGACTCGAGCATCGAGTCGAATTGCATGCCCCTTAGCGCAATACCGTAGCGAGCAAAAATGTGCGCGTCGTATTTCAGGTGGTGGCCTACTTTTTTCTTTTCGGGGTCTTCGAGAAATTTCTTGAGCGCGGCAAGCACATCGTCTCGCGACAACTGATCGGGTGCGCCGGGGTAATCATGGGCGACCGGAATATAGGCGGCCTCGCCCTTCTTAACAGCAAGTGAGATGCCGACCATCTCAGCCTGCATGTAGTTCACGCTCGTCGTCTCGGTGTCGACGGCGACAAGCGACGCTTTATCAATTTTCTTGAGCCAGGCCTTGAATTCCGATTGTTTCAGTACGGTCTGATAGGCGCCTTTGACGGGCGCAGTTTGCGGCGCTGTTTCGGCGCTTTGGTCGTCGCGAAGCTGTTCGTCGAGCTGTCGAAGCAGTGTGCGGAGTTCGAGACGCCTATAAACGGCCCGCAAGTTTTCAACATCGGCTTCACCGCGTTTGAGGTCCTTAGGCTTTGTGTCGAGCTTCAGGTCTTGTTTGATCGTCGCGAGTTTTTGCGACAGCTCCAGTTGATCGAAGTTATCCCGCAGGCTTTCGCCGACCTTGCCGGCAATGTCGTCTGCATTTCTGACGATCTCGGCAAGGCTGCCATACTGGTTCAGCCATTTGGCGGCCGTCTTCGCACCGACTTTCGGCACGCCGGGAATGTTGTCTGACTTGTCTCCGACCAGGGCAAGATAGTCGATGATTTGTTCGGGGTAGACATCAAACTTGTTCTTGACGCCATCCCTGTCGAGGACCGTGCCGCTCATCGTATTAATAAGAGTAATGTTGTCTTCGACGAGTTGAGCCATGTCTTTGTCGCCGGTCGATACCAGGACGTTCATTCCGTCCTTGATGGCATTACGACAAAGCGTGCCTATGACATCGTCCGCTTCAACGCCTTCGACGCGTAGCAGCGGTAATCCCATTGCCGCAACCACCTCCAGCAGCGGTTCGACCTGCTGCCGAAGCTCCTCCGGCATCGGCTCGCGCGTCGCCTTGTATTCTTCGAACATCTCATCGCGAAATGTCTTGCCGGGCGCGTCGAATATGACGGCGATGTACTCGGTCGACTGCTCCTTGATCATCTTGTTGATCATGTTCAGCACGCCATGGACGGCGCCGGTGGGATCGCCTCTCGAATTGCTGAGCCGAGGCAGGGCATAAAATGCCCGGTAGAGGTAGGAGGACCCGTCGATCAGGACGAGTTTGCTGTCACTCATCAGCTCAACCTAGTTCCGCTCTTGTGCCTCTTCTTTTTCGTCTTCGTCTTCGTCATCTTCTTCTGTCTGGCCTTCATCCTGGCGAGGCACGTCCGTCTTTATCTGACTCGGATTTCCGGGCAAGTACAGCGGCCCTTTCTGACCGCAGCCTGCTGCAAATAGAAGAACTAGAAGCACACCTAAGGAATATCGGCTGTTCATGATTTTCACCGTCGAGTCGTGGTGCCGGAAATATATCTTACCGGGTCATTTATTGTAACGCTCCGCGACACGGCGATAGGCGTCGCGAAAAGGAATGCCTTCATTGCTAACAAGTTCATTTGCTTCTGTGGCGGCATTGATGCTCTCGTCGAGTCGAATGTTTTCCGGTTTGAACTTGAGGCCCTCGAGGACAAACGCCATGATGTCCGTGCATTCAACAGCCAGATCGATGCCGCGAAATAGCGGGGCCTTGAGCCGCTGCAGATCTCGCTGATATCCGGATGGCAGTTTCGCGGTGATCATCAGGCATTCGTCGAGGCAGGCCTGAGCGCTTGCTCCGGAGGCGCGAATCAGTTCGAGTACATCGGGATTTCGTTTCTGCGGCATGATCGAAGATCCGGTTGTCACATCGGCGGCCAGTTCGATATAGGCAAATTCCTGGGTATAAAAAAGCAGGAGGTCGCTCGCGAGTTTTCCCAGGTCCTGTATGAGGAGGGTGAGCTCGAACAACACGCCGCTTTCCGCCTTGCCGCGGGATAATTGAGCGGCAGTAACCGGATTTTGCGTCTCTGCAAAGCCGAGCGCTTGCGTCGTCATCTCCCGGTCGATTTCAAGTCCCGGCGTGCCGTATCCGGCGGCGCTACCCAGCGGGTTCTTCGACAGGCGCCGTTGGGCGCTCTGCAGGCCGGTGTTATCGTCCTCGAACGCCTCGATGAAGCCTCCACACCAGAGGGCTACCGAGGACGGCATGGCGTGTTGCATATGTGTGAAGCCCGGTAACGCCGTGTCGCCATCACGGCCCGACAGGGCGGACAGTGCGTCAATCAAGCCGT
>CAYLSX010000123.1:0-6232 GCA_964386685.1 uncultured Woeseiaceae bacterium
GCACTGATTCCCGTTGCATCGCTGGTGCTGATGCTGAGTCTCTCTGTGAAATTATTCGGGGCAGACTCCTCCTCAGGACCGAACCAGATCGTGTTGACGATCGGTGCTGCGATCGCAGCAATTGTCGCAATCAGAAACGGCCACAAGTGGGTCGATATTCAAAAGGCAATCGTTGCCGGTATCGGCACGGCAATGGGTGCGATCATGATCCTGCTGTCGGTGGGTGCGTTGATCGGGACCTGGTTGATGTCGGGCACCGTGCCCACGCTGATTTATTATGGTCTCGAACTTCTGAATCCACAGATTTTTTATGCTGCGGCCTGCCTGATTTGTGCAATCGCGTCGCTGACGACCGGAAGTTCATGGACCGTTGCAGGTACCCTGGGTGTTGCACTGATTGGCGTCGCCATGGGTCTGGGTTTGTCGCCCGCAATTGCGGCCGGGGCGATTATCTCGGGTGCCTATTTCGGCGACAAAATGTCACCACTGTCGGACACGACAAATCTCGCACCGGCCGTTGTCGGAATTGATCTGTTCACGCACATCCAACACATGGCATGGACGACTTTTCCTTCGTTTCTGATTGCGCTGGTGATATTTGCGTCCATCGGATTCGGCGGGGAACCCGGCCTGGATAGTGCGGCGCTTGGCGAGCTGAAGACCACCCTCGATTCCGCGTTCAATGTGACGCCCTGGGCGTTGCTGCCGATCGCTGTCGTGTTTGTGATGGCGTATAAAAAAGCACCGCCGATGCCGACCATTTTGTTCGGCGCGCTGTTGGGTGGAATCCTTGCCGTAATCACGCAGCCAGCCGTTGTTCTGGCATTCGCAGATGCTGCGAACCTCCCGAAATGGATGGCGATGACAAAAGGGGTCTGGCTGGCACTGGCGAATGGGTTCGTATCGGACACAGGCAATGCGGCCGTCGATGATTTGCTGACGCGTGGCGGCATGAGCAGCATGCTGGTGACGATCTGGCTCGTGATCGCAGCGATGGCTTTCGGTGCGGTGCTGGAGCATGGCGGCATGTTGATGCGACTGGTTCAGTCCGCCTTGAAAGCTGCAAAGTCCACCGGCTCGCTGATCTTGACGGTCGTAATTAGTTGCATCGGTATCAACATCATCGCGGCTGATCAATACATATCGATCGTGCTACCGGGCAAAATGTATAAAGCCGAGTTCGAGAAACGAGGCCTCGACGCAAAGAATCTGTCCCGAGTCATCGAGGACTCGGGCACGCTGACATCACCCCTCGTGCCATGGAATACCTGCGGTGCATACATGGCCGCAACCTTGGGGGTGGCAACCCTGGCATATCTGCCGTTCGTATTTTTCAATCTGATCAATCCGGTGGTATCCGTAATCTACGGATACACGGGATTCACGATCAGGAAAATTGAGGACGTGCCGGAACAAGCGCTACCGGCATAAGGCGAATATCGCTAGCCGAACCACTCCGGTTCATTGCCCGGCTTCCACTTGATATTGCAGCCGATACTGGGCGTCTGATCTTCGCCTAGCGGCGATCCGGCCAATACGGCATCAAGCGCTGTGCGGAGATCGCTGCCAGTGACGGCAATATCGTTCGAAGGCCTGCTGCCATCGAGCTGTCCCCGATACACCAGTTTCCTGGCGACGTTGAAGACATAGGTGTCCGGTGTGCAGGCAGCGCGGTAAGACTTCGCAACCGTCTGATCTTCATCGATCAAGTAAGGGAAAGTGTAGCCTCTGTCAGCAATCTCTTTCTTCATTGCCTCGGCATTGTCGCCGGGATGCGATTGCGTATCGTTACTGTTGATGGCGTAAATCGCCACGTTGCGCGACCCATAGTCATTTCCGATTCGGGCGAGTTCAGCCGCAACATGCTTGACGAAGGGGCAGTGATTACAGATGAACATGACAAGATAAGCATCAACGGTCTCGCTGCCGTCCAGGGAATGCTGCCGGCCATCGGGATCGGCCAGCGTAAATCCCGGCGCTTCCGTGCCGAGCGCGAGCATCTGTGATTCGGTTTCTGCCATTCGCAGGAGCATAGCAGAAGCACATGTTTCCAAGGAATCTTCCCCAGCATATGCGATCATTCCGTTAATGAGCGCAATCGTCCGCGAGAATACAAACGCCATCATCAGCGCGGCGGCCGTTATTATTCTGATCTTCGGGATGCAGGCGGCCAAGGTGCTGCTGGTCCCGTTTCTGCTCGCAATCTTCCTGGCCTTGATTACCGTACGGCCGATGCTCTGGATGCAAAAGCGGGGCGTGCCGTCAGTGGCGGGCGCTCTTATCATCGTTACGGCAATGATGTTGCTTCTTGTAATCGTCGGCGCGATCGTCGGTTCATCTGTAGCGGAATTCACTGCCGCATTGCCGACTTATCAGGAACGGCTCGATCTTCTTGTTCAGAAAACAATCGCGTTCGTCGCCGAGCGCGTCAACGGAGATTTTTCCGTAGAAACGCTCGGTGAGCGTCTGGATCCGGGCTGGGCGATGGGTCTGGTCGCATCGATCTTGAACGGG
The DNA here is from genome assembly GCA_964386685.1 of uncultured Woeseiaceae bacterium. Taxonomy (GTDB): domain Bacteria; phylum Pseudomonadota; class Gammaproteobacteria; order Steroidobacterales; family Woeseiaceae; genus JACZWL01. The sequence goes on from CAYLSX010000123.1 coordinate 2,515, forward strand.
GTAGGCGATGTCCTAACCAACACGTTCCTAATTTTCTTCACTATGATTTTTATTCTGCTGGAGGCCTCGACCATTCCGACCAAGATCAGCGCCGCATTCGGGAAAGGCGCTGACGAGTTTGAACGCCCGCGAATTTTTCTCGACAACCTCGGCCGTTATCTCGGCATAAAGACGGTCGTCAGTATCGCGACAGGTCTCATGATCGGCATACTGACCTGGTCAATCGGGCTCGATTTTCCGCTGCTCTGGGGAATGTTGGCGTTCCTGCTGAACTATGTGCCTAACATCGGTTCGATTATCGCGGCCGTGCCGGCAGTGCTGATGGCGGCTCTGCAACTCGGCGCTGGAGGAGCGATGTTGACCGCCGCTAGTTTTCTTGGTGTCAACTTGTTGTTCGGCAATATTATTGAGCCTCGCCTCATGGGGCACGGTGTGGGCATTTCACCGCTAGTTGTTTTTATTAGTCTGGTTTTCTGGGGCTGGGTTTTCGGTCCGGTGGGGATGTTGTTGTCAGTACCATTGACGATGGCCCTGAAAATGGCATTGGAGAGCGACGAGCGGACGCGATGGATCGCCTTGTTCCTGGGATCAGAGCGAGATGCCGAGTACGCACTTGAGCTGCGACGGCTCGAAGAGGCCGATTAGACGATGATCTGCTGCCACTGGCGGCTCTTCCACTTGAGTAGGAAAATTGCCGACTGCATCGATCGGGTGCCGCCTTGCAGCAACCAAATCGCCAGCAGGCCGAATCCCAGTATTGGTCCTATCAGGTAAGCCAGGGGGATGAGCAACAGCCATTGGATGCCGATGCTGACGTACATGACTCCCTTGGCATCTCCGGCTCCGAGCAATCCGTGCATAAATGCGAATCCGAGCGCTTCTATCGGCATCGTGAGTCCGACCAGACGCATTGGCCAACGCGCGACATCGCGTGTTGCTGCATCGTGAATAAAGATGCTCGATACCAGATCCGGTATCAGCCACATGGGTAGTCCAAGCACCGTCATGACGACCACGGTCACCTTGGCCACGTCCCAGGCCCAACGGTAAGCATCCTCACGATCCCCGCGGCCCAATGCCTGGCTTACCAGCGTCGTACAGGCGAGCCCGAGGCCAAGCCCAGGAAGGATGGCGAACAGCGTTACGGTAATCAGCACATTCGCGGCGGCCAGCTCGGTCGTGCCGACCTTGCCGATGATCCAGAATATTGCGACAAAACCTGCGGCAAAAAACAACTGTTGAAGGCTCGAAGGGCCTGAAATGCGGATCAGTGAGTGGGTCTCCTGACGAGTGGCAAGTCCTCTAAGGAATCCATCCTTGCGAGCGTGCGCAAGACCCAAATAGAAATAAATAGCGGTTCCGATTGCCATGGAGATCGCGCTTGCCATGCCAGCGCCGGTAACGCCGAGCGCCGGCGAGCCGAAGTTGCCAAAGATCAACACGTAATTCAGGAAAATATTGCATGCGTGCATGATGATTAATGTCTTCATGTACAAGCGCGACAGGTCGAGCGCGTTCCAGTAACCGCGAAACGCGAAGTTCATGCCGACGAACACGGTCGCGGCCAGTCTCCATTCGAGGTAAGGCACGCCTTGCTCAATAACAGACGCATCCTTGTTCAGGAATGGATACAGCGGCTCGGCAAGCTGAATAAAGATCACAGACAAAACGGGCGCCGCGACCAGAACAAGCAATAACGCCGTATTAAGTATTTTTGCAGCGCGGTCAATTTGCCCCTCACCCTTCTTGCGGGCAGCCAGCGTCTGCACGCCTGTTGATATACCGAGTATGAGCGCCTGGCACATGAAGACGACGAAACTGCCGAGACCAACGGCGGCGAGTGCTGCATTGCCGAGGAATCCGACCATCGCCGTGTCGACCACATTGAGCAGATTCTGCGACAGCATCCCGCCGACGATGGGCAAGGCAAGGGTGAGAATGCGTTGGCGGCGGCTGGCTTCCATGCGGATGACGTGGCTCCTTTGGCAATCTGCGAATCATAGCGCAGATTCGGAAAGTCCCTTTTCTCGCGAGACCGAAATGAACTAAACTTGTATCAAGTATAAGAATAGGCGATCGGCGGCTCGCAAATGCGAACACCCAAGAACATTTCCCCGGTAATGCTGCTTTGGCTGTTTTTCAGGCCCAATCAGGCGTTCGAAGTTTTATCGAATACGCGGCCGACCGCTAACGCTGTCTTTTTCAAACTCGTTATATGGCTTGCGGCGATTCCGCCGATACTGGCCTACATTGGCGGATTAAAGTTCGGTTGGCGGCTTGGTGCCGCAGAGCCGCTTTATCTGGCGCAGGACGTGTTGCTCAAGATCAGCATCGCCTATTTTGCAGCGCTTCTCTTCGGTTTTGTCAGTACTGCGATCATCGCGAAGTGGATGGCGTCGACTTACGGTGCCCGTTTGTCGCTCGGCATTCACTACGCCGTTGTTACGATCGTCGCTGCGCCGCTGGTTGTTGGAAGCATCATTCATCTTTATCCGGACATGTTTATCAATGTGTTGGTACTTGTTCCGGCATTGATCTGGTCCATGTATCTCCTCTACAAGGGATTGCCGATCGTACTGCGCATCAGTCCCGAGCGGGGAATGTTGATGGCGTCATCGATGATCGGCTATTTGCTGGTTGCCTTTGTCTGCCTGCTCGGCGTGATGGTTGTATTGTGGGGTCGGGGCTTCGGGCCGGCGGTGGGGATATAGCGGTGTCGGAAGAAAGCACAAATACGGAGTATTACCACGATCGCGTCGTAACGATGCTGGTCATATGCTCGATCCTGTGGGCCGTCGCGGCCATGGCTACCGGCGTTTATATCGCAGCAGAACTCGTCTGGCCGTCGCTCGATTTTGGGCAGCCATGGTTGTCCTTCGGCAGGTTACGACCATTGCATACCAACGGCATCATATTCGGTTTCGGCGTATCGGCGTTGATGGGTACGGCGTTCTACAGCGTGCAGCGCACCTGCCACATACCCTTGTTCATGCCGAAGCTCGCCTGGTTCACAGCGATTGCCTGGCAATTCGGCATATTGCTCGGCGGCCTGTCGCTACTCGCAGGAATGAATACCGGCAAGGAGTACGCGGAACTTGAATGGCCCTTCGACATTGCTATTACTGTGGTATGGGTGTGCTTCGCAATCGTATTTTTCGGCACGATTGCACAACGCAGGATCAAACCGATTTACGTCTCGAACTGGTTCTACGGCGCGCTGATCATTGTTATCGCAATGCTGCACATAGGAAACAGCCTCGCGATACCGGTAACGCTTTTCAAATCCTACACTTTGTTCGCCGGTGCTCAGGACGCCATTTTGCAATGGTGGTACGGGCACAACGCCGTTGGTTTTCTCTTGACGGGCGGCTTTCTCGGCATGATGTATTACTTCTTGCCGAAGCAGGCGGAACGGCCAATCTGGAGTTACCGCTTATCCATCGTTGCGTTCTGGGCTTTTACTTACAGTTACATCTGGGCCGGCCCGCATCATCTGCATTTCAATGCTATACCGGACTGGGTTCAGTCATTGGGCATGGTCATGAGCCTGATTTTGCTGGCGCCGTCCTGGGCCACGATGGTGAATGGCATCATGACGGTCAGCAGCGCGTCGGAAAAGTTGCGTACTGACCCGGCGCTTAAGTTCATCGTGCTATCACTCGCATTTTATGGACTGGCTACATTCGAAGGGCCGATGATGGCCATCAAGAGCGTTAAT
>CAYLSX010000124.1:0-6220 GCA_964386685.1 uncultured Woeseiaceae bacterium
ATTTCTGAAGACCGGCGACTCACTGAAGATTACACAGACCGAATTCGGTATTTTTGTCAGCTTCGACCGGTCCGTCACCCATGAATACCGCTTCGGTGAAAACCGGCCGATCAATATCGGCCAGGCCGATGCACACCGGGTGTCGGGATGGGACGGCAACGAATACGTTGTTGAAACACTCGGCGAAAAAGGCATGAAACTGACGGATCGATACAGCCTGTCCGCCGACCGGCAACTTCTTGGCAGGCGCATCACCTTGCGCAGTAAAAATAATGAAGAGGTAACCATCATCCAGGAATTCGACCGCCAGGAGGATTGATTACAGCGCGTCCCTGCAGGCGGTCATCAAGGACATTAACGAGTCCTGCATCTCAACCCGGTGCCGCTCCAGCCCGTCAACAGAGGTATTTCGCGGCACGAAGTGCGGTTGACCGACGGCAATAACGACCCTGGCGAACGGCTTCGGCACCAGCATCTTGTCCCAGCTTGAAAGGCGCCAGCTGCGATCGGCAGCACAGGCCAGAGGAACGAGCGGCGCGCCCGAAATTCTGGCGATCAATATGTTGCCGGCCTTGAACTCGAAAATCGGGCCCTTCGGACCATCGGGCGTCGTGATGATGGAACTGCCACCCTTCAACGCCCCGTACATGTCTCGCATGACCAGCGCCCCGGTTTGATTCGCGGAACCCCGAATAATATTTGCGCCCCAGGCGCCCGCGATGCGTGCCGGTATTTCGCCGTCGACAGATGCAGAGATGACGATGCTGGCGTCGAAGCCCTTGTTGATCCAGCGGCGAATGATATTGGCACAGAGCAGGTGTTGTTGGTGCCAGTAGCAGGGAATGCTCACAGTCTTGTCGGCGACGATCTGCTCTGCAATCTCTTCGCCAAGAATCTTCTCGATTCGATAGCTGTACCAAAGCAGCGCCAGCAGCACTCGCAGCAGCGGCGTCAAAAAAAAATACATTAGCCTGCGGCCGATCGACATCGTCCGCTGCGAGGCGGTACTCCTTCTCGAATCGCTGCTGGCAGGATCAGTAATGGGTTCAGGCGCTGCGGTCACGGCGGGCCCAGTTTGCAGTATCGGTTTAGCGGCGGTCAATGTAATATTGCGCCTCCACGAAAAGCGGCATGCCGCGTTTACCGCCAAAATCCCCGATCAAACCTCTATGAAACTCTACGACACGCTGGCCGAAATGCTCGAGGAGGGCCGTAGCAGAGATCGTCATGTCCTGCTCATCAACGGCGAGAAAGATGAGAGCAGGATTTCCTTCGCCGAGTTATCCGACCGGGCGCATCAGCTTCTTGGCAGCATGCAACAACGGGGCATGCGGCCCGGTGACGAGGTGGTCATCTTCACCAAATCCAATGAGAGTTTTCTGATCGCGTTCTGGGCAGCCATACTCGGTGGCATCGTGCCGGTTCCGGTTGCGGTCGGCATCAGCGACGAACATCGCTTCAAACTCCTCAGGATCCTCGATCAGTTGCGAAATGGCCGGCTGTATACCGATCAGGGCCTGCTCGACCGCCTGCTCGAATTCGCGGTCTCGGAGAACATGGCGGATGTCAAAAGGGCGCTGGAGACCGATACCATCGTGGAAGGCAATATCGAGTCATCAGGCGCCGGCGAACCCGCCAGTCTTGAACCGGATCAACTCGCTTTCATTCAGTACTCGTCAGGATCGACCAGCGATCCCAAAGGCATCTGCCTGACACATCGAAATCTTGCCACCAATATTCGTGCCAGCTGCGAACGCCTCGAATGGCACGAAGACGATCAGTCGTTAAGCTGGATGCCGCTTACCCACGACATGGGCCTGATCGGATATCACCTGACAGTTTACGCTGCGGGTATGAATCAGGCATTCATGGACACCAGTCTGTTTGTTCGCCGGCCGCTACTTTGGTTGAGCAAGGCGTCCGAGCTTCGCGCTACTCAATTGTGCTCGCCTAATTTCGGCTACAAGCACTTTCTTAAACTGTTTAAACGCAAAGGGTTGGACAATCTCGATCTGTCGGCCGTCAGGTTGATACTCAATGGTGCGGAACCGATTTCCTACGAACTCTGCGAGGAATTTCTCACGGCACTGGCACCTTACGGCTTACGACGATCGGCCATGTTTCCGGTGTACGGTCTGGCGGAGGCGACCGTCGGCGTCACCTATCCCAAACCGGGAACCGAGTATTCAAAAATTACCGTCGACCGCCACAGTCTGCGAATCGGTTCTCCATATGAGCCTAAAGAACCCGACGACCCCGACGCCATAGGCTTCGTCAAGGTCGGTACGCCTATACGGGACTGCGAGGTGCGCATCACCGATGATGATGATCAACCGCTTGCCGACGGGATCATTGGCAATATCGATATTCGTGGTGGCAATGTCACGCAGGGCCTCTATCACAACGTTGAAGAGGAGGCGAAGATATTTACGGAAGATGGTTGGCTGCGAACAGGGGATTGCGGTGTCTTCGTTGACGGACAACTCGTTATCACGGGGCGCTCCAAAGATATCATCATCGTCAACGGCCAGAATTATTATCCACACGACATCGAAGAGGTCGTTGCGCGCCTCGATGGGCTGGATCTCGGCAAAGTGGTGGTTGCCGGCGTAAATGCAAAACAGAATCAGACTGAGGAAGTACTGGCTTTCGTCCTTTATAGAAAAGATCCGGCGTTGTTCATTTATCTCGCGCACCAGGTTCGGTCGACCATCGGCGCACAGATCGGCATCGACGTCGATCATGTAATTCCCGTGCAACGCATCCCCAAAACGACGAGCGGCAAGATTCAGCGCGCTCATCTGGTCGACGCCTATCTTAGTGGCGAGTTTGATGCAGTCCTTCCGAAGGCTGCCCCGGAGCTGCAACAGGATGAATCGATCGATGAGGATTCGATGATCGCGCAATTGAGCGCCGTTTGTAGTGAGTTTGCTCAAGACCGCAATGTGGGCCCCGACGACAACCTGTTTGAGGTCGGTATCAGTTCGTTGACGCTAACGGAAATAATTCTGGCGCTCGAAGAGAGGTATCCGGGAAAAGTCGACATCAATGATCTATTTGAATACCCCACAATTCGTGAGTTGGCGGGATTCATCGAGCGTGAGGAAACTGTTTCATGAGCTACTCAAAGATCGCCGGTACCGGCAGCTACTTGCCAGAACGCGTCATGCATAACAAGGAATTCGAAAAGCTCGTCGACACCAGTGACGAGTGGATTCGCGAGCGCACGGGCATTAAGAGGCGGCATATCGCTGCCGATGATGAGACGACATCGGACATGGGTTTTGTTGCGGCACGCGCGGCGATCGAAGCTGCCAACATCAGCACCTCCGATATCGACCTGATCATCGTTGCGACAACGACTCCCGACAAGGTTTTCCCAAGTACGGCGTGCATCGTGCAGCGGCGTCTCGACCTGCATACGATTCCCGCCTTCGATATCCATGCGGCGTGCTCGGGCTTCATCTACGCGCTGGATGTCGCAAACCGCTTCATTCGAACGGACGGAGCGAGCAATGTCCTGATTATTGGATCTGAGACTTACTCGAGGTTGCTCGATTGGACCGACCGTGGCACCTGTGTACTGTTTGGCGATGGCGCCGGTGCAATCGTGCTGTCCGCCGCAGATGAACCCGGCATCATGTCGACACATATACATTCAGACGGCGCATTCGAAGACTCTCTGCATGTTCCTGCCGGCATCTCATCCGGCTACGAAACAGTGCGGGCGGAGGCGGCCTATATTCACATGAAGGGCCACGAGGTCTTCAAAAAGGCTGTCGAAACCCTGGGCTCGATGGCAAAAGAAACGCTTTCGAAAAACAACGTAGACAAGCACGACATCTCCTGGCTGATTCCTCACCAGGCCAATCTGCGAATCATTGTCGCGGCTGCCAAGAAAGTGGATTTACCGATGGATCGGGTGGTGGTCACGGTAGACGAACATGCCAATACCTCAAGCGCATCGATTCCCCTGGCGCTCGACACCGCGATCCGTGACGGGCGCATAAAGCGCGGCGAACTCTTGCTCTTCGAAGCCTTTGGCGCCGGCTTCACGTGGGGCTCTGCGCTGGTCCGCTACTAGTAGTAGACTGTTCGGCCCGCCGCTGGCGGCAACAATACCCAGAACAATGCCGTGAACGACAAAATCGCCAGGCTCGCAGAGCTGCAAATAGATCGTGAAGCCGCGACTGAAGGTCGCAGCCGCTGGTCGCTCATCGTGCTTGCCTTTCTTGGATTCGCGGCGGTCGTTGCAATTGTCATGTGGGCCTTCGGTTCGAATCCGGTGGCTGTCACGATCGAATCGGTTCGCCTGACTCAATCCGGCGGCAGCGCGGCGAGCGTGCTTGATGCTTCCGGGTATGTTGTCGCGCGCCGGCAGGCAACAGTCTCATCGAAGATTGCCGGCAAGATTTTGGAAGTGCTGGTAGAAGAGGGCGTTCGGGTTGAGAAAGATCAGATCGTCGCCTACCTCGACGACAGCGCCCAGATTGCCCAGTTGAATCTGGCGAGAGCGCAACTCAGTTCGGCAAAAGCGGCACTGAACGAGACCAAAGCACAGCTCAGGCAGGCGGAACTCGACCTGACTCGCAGCACCGAACTGTTGGCCAGAAATCTGACCAGCCGCGCAGACTTCGACGCAGCAACAGCCAATGCCGAGACCCTGCGGGCGCGACTCGCGGCCGGCCATGAGAATGTGACCGTTGCGAAGCGCAGAGTCGACGTGTCCGAGGACCAGTTGAATAACACTGTGATTCGGGCACCTTTCGCCGGCGTCGTCGTAACAAAGAACGCACAGCCAGGCGAGATGATCTCGCCGATTTCGGCAGGCGGCGGCTTTACCCGCACCGGAATCTGCACCATCGTCGACATGGATTCACTGGAAATAGAAGTCGATGTCAACGAGGCCTACATTCAGCGGGTACGCCCGGACCAGACGGTAACCGCGACGCTCGACGCCTATCAGAACTGGAAAATACCGGCCAGAGTCATTGCTATAGTCCCTACAGCAGATCGACAAAAAGCGACCGTACGCGTCCGTATCGGCTTCCTCGAACGCGACCAGCGCATATTGAGAGACATGGGCGTCAAAGTGGCATTCCTGAGCGGCGCGGCCGACACTACTGAGGCGCAGCCGGCGACCGTGTATGTTTCCCGGGACGCTGTGAGGACAGACAGCGAGGGAAACTTTGTGTGGATCGTTCGCGATAACGCCGTACAGCGACGGACAGTGTCGATCGGACAGTCTTCAAGCCGCGGCGTGCAAATCATGAGCGGTCTCGGCGCAGGCGACAAAATTGTCGTTGCGGAAGAGGATGATTTGGTCGCCGGCCAGACAGTTGAATACGAATAAGAAGCAAAGGATGACATATGAGTGGTGATTTGGTCGTACTGAAGGACATTAGCCGGACCTATCGAAAAGGCAAGGAACGCGTTGAGGTGCTGCATAAGCTGAACCTCACCATTGCCGAAGGTGACTTTCTGGCACTGATGGGCCCATCCGGCTCCGGAAAAACGACCTTACTCAACTTGCTCGGCGGCCTCGACAAGCCGACCTCTGGCACGGTCGAGGTCGGTGGCGAAGCGTTGCACTCAATGTCGTCCGGCGCGCTGTCCAAATGGCGTGCCAGGCATGTGGGATTCATATTCCAGTTCTACAATCTCCTGCCGGTGCTGACAGCACAGAAAAACGTCGAATTGCCGTTGCTGTTGACCAATCTCAGCGGCAAGGAACGAGCAAAGCGAGCAGCGACTGCGCTCTCGATCGTAGGCCTCGAGGACCGCGCAAAACATTATCCCAGAGAGTTATCAGGCGGCCAGGAGCAACGCGTTGCGATAGCCAGGGCCATCGTCTCGGACCCGACACTATTGCTTTGCGACGAGCCAACCGGCGATCTCGACCGGCAAACTGCTAATGAGATTCTCGCTCTGTTACAAGCGCTCAATCGCGATCACAACAAGACAATTGTCATGGTGACGCACGATGCAGTGTCGGCTGAGTACGCAACGCACACCGTACATCTCGACAAGGGCACGCTGCATGCCGAGGCCGCCGCGTGAAGTACTTCTACCTCGTCTGGAAGAGCCTGTGGCGCAAGAAAGTCAGATCGATACTGACGGTCTTGTCGGTGTTGGTCGCATTCCTGCTATACGGACTCTTGAGTGCCTTCAATATGGCTTTCCGGGGCGGGGTGGATTCCGCGAATGCGAGCCGGCTGGT
>CAYLSX010000125.1:0-4173 GCA_964386685.1 uncultured Woeseiaceae bacterium
GTTTGTACAAGGTACCCACTTCCGGGTCACGAAACAGAATACAGCCGCATCCGTAAGGCTGCAGCCCATGTTTGTGCGGATCTATAACGATCGAATCGACCTCGTGGATCCGCTCGAATGCCCGACGTGTATCGGCACTGAGTTCGCTCGCGAAGGTGAAATAACCGCCATAGGCGGCGTCGACGTGAATACGAAAGTCATACTTCTCGCGTAGATCGAGAATCTCGGGGAGTGGATCGACTGCCCCCACACCGGTCGTGCCCAATGTAACGACCACCGTTCCGACGTCCCCTGCAGCAAGCAATTGCTGTAGTGAGGCTACGTCCATTCTGCCGTCCGGCGCGGCGGCGGCTTCGTCAAAATCCAGCGCGAGCACCGCGCTGATCCTTGAATGAGTGTAATGCGTCTGACCTGATGCAACTATTTTCTTCCCGGGATTGATTTGGCCGCCCACCCAGAGCGCTTCCAGGTTTGCCATCGTGCCGCCACCACAGATGTGACCAAGGGGAGCGTCCCAGCCGAACATGGAACCGATTGCCGAGATGCATTCCTTCTCCATGGCGGAACTGGCGATACCGCCATCGAGCGCGTGGTTGTTCGGATTGAGCCAAAGCGATATCGCATAGGCAAGGCGCGCGACGGGATGCGGTGGTTTCAACATCTGTCCGGCGTAGAGCGGGTGGTGGTAGGGATAGTTATCCTGCATCTTCTCTGCGACTTCGACTAATACAGCGTCGAGCGCGTCGCGGTCGACTTGCGTCGTGAAATCGGGGAGATCGGCAAATCCCTTATCCAGCGTGATGAGAGATTTTTTTAGGGATTCGAGGTCGGCAGGGTCGAACATCATTGGTATCGTTAGCGGCTGAATTCGGCGGCAGCTTACCCTAACTTGGCGTTACTATACGGCCGCGCGTCTTCAATGACTTGTGGCTGCTCGCAGCTGCACAATTATGGATACCGTTTTTTTCTTTATAAACAAGATATTGAGATATATATCTCGATACAGTCTAGCTTGAGGTTTGCATGCAGCGACGACGATTTTTGAAAACATTTCTGGCCGGGGTGGTGTTGCTTGCTAGCGGGATCAGAAGCCGGCTTGGGCGGGCGCAAGCGAATCCGGAACGAATATTTCACCATGGCGTCGCCAGCGGTGATCCGACAGAACAGGGAATCATCCTCTGGACCCGGATAAGCGAGGCAAATGCACGGGCGGTCGATATTCATTGGCAAATTGCCACAGACCGCGAAATGACGCGAATCGTCGCTAGCGGACACACTGCAACGGATGCGTCGAAAGATTTCACGGTCAAGATCGATGCGCGCGGCCTGACTCCCGGTGCAATCTTGTATTACCAGTTTCGGGCGATGGGTGCGTATTCACCAATTGGCCGCACGCGTACCTTGCCGTCAGGCGACGTGGATGGCGCGAAGTTTGCGGTTGTCTCTTGCTCCAACCATCCGAATGGTTTCTTTCACGTTTATCGTGATATCGCCGAACGATCCGATCTGGATGCGGTACTGCATCTCGGTGACTGCATTTACGAATCGGGAGCGGATGGCTATGCAACGCAGCATTCAGAAGCCCTGAATCGCATTCCCGAACCAGCAACCGAATTAAACTCTTTGCAGGACTATCGTCAACGGCACGCACAGTACAAGAGAGACCCGGATTCCCAGGCAATGCTCGGATCATTACCGCTGATTGCAGTCTGGGATGATCACGAACTGGCTAATGACAACTGGCGCGACGGTGCCGAAGGTCACTCGCCGGAAGAAGGCAGCTGGGCCGCCCGGCGCGACGCAGCGATGCAGGCCTATTTCGAGTGGATGCCGATCCGGGGCAAGCCGAAAGGAAAACGGACTCGCATATTTCGGCAGTTTCGATACGGCAATCTGGCAAGCCTGATAATGCTCGATACCCGTTTTTACGGGCGCGCGCCGCAACCCTATGTCGGCGACAACGTAACGGGCGAGTCGATTGCCGCCGCAATGGCCGACCCGAAACGACGCATGCTCGGTTCGGTGCAGGAACGCTGGCTCAGGAAGCAACTAAAACGGGCCTCGGACACCACCTGGCAGGTCCTGGGGCAACAGGTGCTGGTGTCGGCGTTGATCAGCGCGGACCTCGAACCATTGATCGATCCCGATGGACCCAGCGCTCTTTCAAAGGATTTGCTCAACTCGATCATCCAAAGGAGCAAGAACAACCCGCCGACCGTGTTGGACACCTGGGATGGATACCCGCTTGCGCGTGAAGATCTGTATGCGGATCTCAAAAAACATGCGCGCAATCCAGTACTCCTGAGTGGCGATTTTCACACGAATATTGCCGCCGATCTGATCCCCAAGGATGCGGATAGGCCCGTCGCAGTAGAGTTCATGACGGGCACCGTGTCGTCTCCGGTAGTCACCGAGTTATTTCCCGAATACAAGCCGAATTCGGTCAGAGATGCGACGCTGGAAATGAATCCCGGACTGAAATACCTCGAAACCGCACACCGTGGCTGGTTGTGCCTGACGCTGACGAAGGAGCAATGTCGCGGCGACTGGCACTTGATTGACGACATCAGAAGTCACGACTACAAGAGCTGGCTGGACAAGACGCTTACGGTGCGGGCAGGCGAGATCGGGAAAGGGCTACAGGGCTAATGCCACGCGTCCGTCTCTCGCGAGCCGAGGCCCGGAGGATTGCTTTGGCAGCGCAGGGATTCGACCGTGTGCGGCCGAAAGCTGGCGGCGACATCCGCCATATTCGCAGAATCATCAATCAGCTCGGCCTGCTGCAGCTCGATTACGTCAATGTCCTGATACCTGCCCATTATATGGTGCTGTATTCGCGCCTCGGCGCCTATCCATGCCAACGACTGAATGACATCGTCTACAAGCGCAAGGAGTACATCGAACAATGGGCGCACGAGGCGTCAATCGTACCGGCAACAGCTTGGCCACTGTTGCAACATCGGCGCGATGAGTATCGGCCTTATTTCAATAGCCCAATCATGAAACTCCGCGGTCGCGCTGCGTACCTCAAAGAAGTGTTGAAAATTGTTGAGGTGCAGGGCCCTGTTACAGCTAATGACATGCCGCCGATGGCGGGCCCGAAGCGAAAAGCTGGCGACTGGCATCGTTCCATGCCTCGCTGGTCACTCGAATATCATTTTGGCCAGGGCTCGATCGCGGTCGCGAATCGCTTACCGAATTTTCAGCGTGAGTACGATCTGCCCGAGCGGCTGATCGATGCCGCACATCTTGAGAAACGACTGTCGCGCGACGATGCCCAACGCGAACTACTGCGACAGGCTTCACGGTCTTGTGGAATCAGTACGACGAGAGACCTGGCTGACTATTACCGCATGTCGCCGAGAGAAGCGTCTCCGAGAATTCAGGAGCTGATCGAGGCGGGCGCATTGCAAGAAGTGCAAGTCGAGGGTTGGCGGGAACGCGGTCTGTTATCACGGGATGCCGTCATACCCCGCCGCATCAATGCTGCGACGCTGCTCTCACCGTTCGATCCCGTCGTCTGGTTCCGGCCGCGTGCAGAACGATTGTTTGATTTTCACTATCGAATCGAAATTTATGTGCCGGCGGCCAAGCGAAAGTGGGGTTATTACGTGCTGCCGTTTCTAATGGGCGACAGGATCGTTGCACGCGTAGATTTGAAAGCGGATCGAAAGAATAAACAGCTGCTGGTGCTTGCTGCACATGAGGAGGCGGGCGTCGATTCGGGCAAGGCCGGTAGAAAACTTGCCGCAGAGCTCGCAAACCTCGCAAGTTGGCTTAGTCTCGATTCCGTTCGCGTGTCTCGCCGTGGAGCGTTTGCGAGAACGCTCGCCGCTGCCGTAAAAGAAGCCTAATCAGGCGCTTTCGTGTACTCGTCGATGACTTCTTCGATCGCCGCGCTGCAGACCCGACAGAAGTCTTTGCTGCGCGTAAACATGATGCAGTTCAGCTCCGAGCGATACATGCCTTTCGCTTGATAATTCCCGCCTTCAAAAGCGCCGACATGATTACGGTGTTCAGCAGTCGAGAACAGGTTTTCGGTAAATTCCTGATTCTTGCGGAAGAGTTTGTTCATTTCTGATTCCGGTACATCGTCCTCACGCAATTTCGTACGTATCGCCTGATAGGCGAGCGAATGTTCCTCGTAAGCTTCCTTCGGCCACGGCGTCGGTA
>CAYLSX010000125.1:4273-6218 GCA_964386685.1 uncultured Woeseiaceae bacterium
CCGCGTTTGCTGACGACCACGTCGAATGGCCGCGACTGCGCCGGAAATCTCAATGACTCGTGAAAAGTGCGGTTGATTTCCCTGGCCTCTCCGGTCGTTTCCCATTCGCCGTAAATACTGCTGAAACTGCGCGACCAGGCAACGTCGCCCGAGTCCGGATCTACGACCGCAAAGGCGTACTTGCCGCGGAATGTCGAATCGAGGGGTTGGAGTATATTGCCGGGAAAGGGCAGTGGTTCCAGCACCACCTGATCGAGACTGAACATCTCGGTGTCGCGGTTGCCTGTGTGATAATAATCGACGCGCATTGTTTGTGCTTGCTCCGCAAAACAATATGGGCCGAAAGCGAAAAAAGTTAGCGCGACGAAGAAAATTTTCCTGATCATCATGTTCCTTAACTAGAGAGATGGCCCGAGTTGCAATGGGGAACCGTCGAAGAAGCGACTTAGCCTGAATGGACTGATATCGATGCCGCTGCCTTTGCCAGTCAACATTCCTGCCGCTGCCTTTCCCGCACCCGGGCCGATGCCGAAACCGTGACCGCTAAGGCCTGTTGCGATATAAAAACCAGGCAGGCTGTCTTCAGGACAGATGACTGGCACGACGTCGGGCGTCGTATCGATCATGCCGGCCCATGCTTCGACAATTTCGGTCTGCGCCAAAACGGGGTAAACCTCATCGATATTTCGTCTGATTCGTCTGACCGTCGCCCGGCTCGGAGAGGGATTCAGTACACGGACTTTTTCGAACGGTGATTGTCCGTCCAGGTCCCAGCGGACCGGCGTAGCAAGTTCCCGGAAAAAATCGCCATTGATCGTTACCCACATGGTGCCGAATTCCTGCATGAGTGCCGGAAGAAACTTAAACGCGAATCTGAAGGTCGATGGCGTGACCGAGTGCAGCAGGCCACCACCACCGTCACCGACCGTGTAACCACCGTCCTGGCGCCGTCGAATGGCGACTTTCTTATCAAAAGATTGTCCGTCCAGGATTTTCGGCCCTGGCGCGGTGCGCACGACCGTTCCCTTGACCTGCAATTGCGGCAGTGCAATCCCGAGTGAGCGACAGAACATCGACGTCCAGGCTCCGGCCGCACACAGTACCGTTGACGTCCTGATCGAGCCATGCTCGGTTACGACAGCCGATACCTTGCCAGCTTCAGTTTCGATGCCGCGAACGGCGCATCCGGTGAGAACCGTTGCACCGAGACGAGCAGCAACACGTGCGATCGCCGGCGCTGCCTTATGCGGTTCAGCTCGTCCGTCGCTTGCGGTGTAGAGCGCACCCGACCAGGTTCGCGATATGTTCTCGAAATGTTTGGCCAATTCATCGCCGTAAACGACGCGAGTATCCAGTTCGAATTCTTTTGCCGTTGGAATCCAGCTCTCGTAGGATTCCACGGACTTGTCGGTAGCGCCGAGGTAGTAACAGCCACCTTCTCGATAGCCGACGTCTTCGCCAGTCTCCTGCTCGAAACTTTGCCAGATGCGATGACTCTCGATCATCATCGGCAGCTCACGGACATCACGCCCCTGTTTGCGTATCCAGCCCCAGTTGCGGCTCGACTGTTCGCCGGCAATGTGTCCTTTTTCGCAGAGCACGACATCGACGCCGTCCTTTGCGAGAAACCAGGCCGTCGACACGCCGAGAATGCCCCCGCCGATGATCACGACATCCGCAGAGTCCGGATACGCCGTTGGCGCTTCGATCGGCCTGGTCCAGGTATCAGACACGACGTTCATTTCATTGTGCTCTGCTGTGCTCAAACGCGGCTTCGCTCCAACCAGTGAATCACGGCCTTGCGGATGCGGTGGTCACGAAGCCTCATGAATGAGCGGAATAATACAGGCACGAGAAACAAAGTCAGCGTGGTTGCAACTAATAGCCCAAAAACCATGCTCGTCGCAACCGGGCCCCGCAAAAGCGATTTGCCGCCGAGTCCCGC
>CAYLSX010000126.1:0-6159 GCA_964386685.1 uncultured Woeseiaceae bacterium
GAGTGGCCCGTCCTGGGCAAGCTTGACCTGCAACGGGCCTCCACTGACGGCATCGTCGTCTCCGGTCTTGCCAAC
Organism: uncultured Woeseiaceae bacterium; assembly: GCA_964386685.1. Lineage (GTDB taxonomy): Bacteria > Pseudomonadota > Gammaproteobacteria > Steroidobacterales > Woeseiaceae > JACZWL01. The sequence goes on from CAYLSX010000126.1 coordinate 76, forward strand.
CGCACCGTAGTCCTTGAATCCGGCTTCCTCATGAGAATTGTCACAGAATGGTTTGTTCTTTGATTGTCCGCAACGGCACAATGCCGCCCGGAACTTCAGTCCAGGCGCATTTTCCGGCGCGCCTTCGATATCGAGATCGCCCCGCACGAACAGCGGACCGTTGTAGGCAACCTGCACCGTATTGACCGAGTCCGCCGACTCGGCGCGAGAACCGTCGGCCATGTCGTAGGTCAATGCACCTGTGGGACAACGCAACACGACCTCTTTGACTTCATCATCGGAAGCCGCGTCCGGTTGGCACCAGGGTTTTCGGCCGCCGACAAACAGGTCCCCCTGAGCTCCGCCGCACTCGCTAATATGAATACAGAGACTGCCGTGCCAGGATACTTCAGCAGTTTTTCCCGGGTATTTGATCGGTCTTTCTTTGGACATGGATGCACGCTCCGGCGAATGAATCTGGGTATTAGTACAACAATCTGCGCTTGCTGCCTACCCTGAAGAATCGGATCCTGCTGTCAAATGATCTCACCGATAAAGGAGTATTGGCATGCGATTCATTTTGATTGTTCTCGCACTGGGCGTGATGTCACCCCGTGTCAGCTTCGCACACAACGAGTGCGCGAAGGCCAAGTGTGAAGAAACCAAACAAAAGATCGAAAAAATCCAGGCAAAGATGCGCCAGGGTTACACGCGGGCAAAGGGAGAAAAGATGGAAGCGGAACTGCGCAGTCTTCGTGCAATCAGGTCCAAGCGCTGCCGTTAGCCGCTGAAATTCCTGTTCAGACCCCGCCAGCAATCACGATAATCCTTTTGTAGTGCATCGGTTTCCATCGCGAAGCGGGTTGGCTGAATCAGATAACGGGACTCGAACATGAAGGCCATCGTATCGTCCAGCTTTTGCGGAGCGAGATCTGCATTGCTCGCATTGTCGAATGCGTCGGCATCGGGCCCGTGGGCGGACATGCACGTGTGCAGACTCGCGCCGCCGGGCACGAAACCACCAGCCGTCTTGGCGTCGTAATCTCCGTAAATCAATCCCATGTACTCGGACATGACATTGCGGTGATACCAGGGCGGCCTGAATGTGCCCTCCATGACCAGCCAGCGTGGTGGAAATATCGCGAAATCGATATTGGCGGTGCCGGGCGTATCCGATGCTGACGTCAGCACCGTGAAAATGGAGGGATCAGGGTGGTCGTAGCTGATCGATCCGATCGTGTTGAACAGTCTGAGATCGTATTTGTAAGGCGTGAGGTTGCCGTGCCAGGCGACGACGTCGAGCGGCGAGTGCCCGATCGAACAAGCGAACAGATTGCCGGCGAATTTGGTGACGAGTTCGAAGTCACCCTCGCGGTCCTCGAACGCGGCGACGGGCGCCAGGAAGTCGCGACTGTTCGCCAGGCCGTCGGAGCCGATTGGTCCCCGCTCGGGCAGGGAGAGCTTCGCACCATAATTTTCGCAGACATAACCGCGCGCATAAGCGCCCGACAGTGCAACACGAAACTTTATGCCCCGGGGTATCACGGTAATTTCGCCGGGCTGTACATCGAGTACGCCGCACTCGGTGTGGATGATCAACTCACCCTGTTCGGGCACGATCAACATCTCGCCGTCCGAGTTGTAGAAGTATCGATCGTCCATGGACTTGTTCGCCCGATAGATATGTATGCCGATGCCGATCTGGGCTTTCGCGTCACCATTCGCCGCGACCGTGACAAGCCCATCGATGAAATCGGCCGGCCCGTCAGGCTCGGCTAACGGGTCCCAGCGCAGTTGGTTTGGCGATGTCGCTACTTCGTCGATCGGGCTCGTGCGGATCAGTCCAGCATCGATTGCCTGAAAGTCACCGTGCATGACGGATGGCCGAATGCGATAAAACCAGGATCGAAAATTGGCAGCCCGTGGCGCGGTAAATGCGGTCGCGCTGAATTTCTCGGCATACAGACCCAGGGGTGCGCGCTGCGGAGAATTCATGCCTTGCGGCAACGCACCGGGCATGGATTCCGTCGCAAACTCGTTGCCGAAGCCCGTCATGTAGCCGTCAATTGCGCTCATGCCTTGATCACTTTCTGGTCGATGGCTCCAAAAATGCTGTTGCCGTCACGATCAAGCATTTCGATACGCACAGTATCGCCAAAGCTCATGAACGGCGTGCCTGGCTTGCCGTCTTTAATCGTCTCCAGCATTCGCTTTTCTGCTATGCAGCTCGAACCCTTCGAACGATCGTAATTCGAAATCGTACCCGAACCGATTATCGCTCCGGCCCCGAGGCGACGGGTTCTCGTCACGTGCGCGACAAGCTGGTTGAAGTTGAAGGTCATGTCGGTACCGCAGTCCGGTTCGCCGAACAGTTCGCCATTCAGATGCGTCGTGAGAGGCAATTTGAATGTGCCATCCGTATAGGCGTCACCGAGTTCGTCCGGCGTCACTGCGACCGGAGAAAATGCCGTCGACGGTTTTGATTGATAGAAGCCGAAGCCCTTGGCGAGCTCGCCCGGGATGAGATTTCGCAACGATACATCGTTGACGATCATCAGCAGCCGGATGAACTTGCCTGCGTCCTCGGCTGACGTCCCCATCGGCACATCGCCCGTAATGACGGCCGTCTCCGCTTCCATGTCGATGCCAAACTCTTCGCTCGGCACCGGAATATCATCCGTCGGCCCGAGAAAATCGTCCGATCCACCCTGGTACACCAGCGGATCGTGCCAGAAGCTTTCCGGCATCTCTGCGCCGCGCGCTTTGCGAACCAGCTCCACATGATTGACATACGCACTACCGTCCACCCAATGATAGGCGCGCGGCAATGGGGAGCAGGTGTCGGCCGGGTCGAACGCGAATTCGCCGTCCACGGGACCGGCCTCGAGCCTGGCAGCGACGTCCTGAAGTGCTGCCGATGCCGATTCCCAGTCATCGAGGGCAGCCTGTAGCGTCGCAGCAATATCCGTGACCCGCACTGCGCGGCTCAAGTCCCTGCTAACCACGATGAGCGTGCCATCGCGCCCACCTGCTTTGAGAGTGCCAAGTTTCAATACCCTACCCCGTTTCAGATCTCGTTCAAGTTATTGCTTTTGTACAGAAAATCTTTATTAGTTTCTAGTGAAACTAATAATATCATAGCACGATGGGGAAGCTTAAACCACCACCGCCGTCTTGGAAAACGGCGCTGGCGAAGGACCTGAAACAGGCTTTCAGGCAGAGGGGTAAATTATGCGGCGAACTGTTCTTCTTCGGTGCTGCCGTCCAGCGCGGTTGTCGAAGACTGACCCGCCATGATGGTGTTCTGGACGGCGTCAAAATAGCCGGCACCCACGAAGGACTGGTGCTTGGCAGCCCGGTAACCCTCGGCTTCGTCCGCAAACTCCTGCTCCTGCAGTTTCGAGTAGGCGTACATGCCATCGGCTTCATAAGCACGACTCAGATTGAACATGCTCGAGTTCAGCGCGTGCCAGCCGGCGAGCGTTATGAACTGGAATTTGTAACCCATTTTTCCGAGTTCTTCGCGGAAGTTACGCATCGTGTCGTCGTCGAGATTGGCTTTCCAGTTGAATGATGGTGAACAGTTATAAGCGAGTAGCTGATCGGGGAACTCGGTATGAATCGCATCTGCAAATCGCTTCGCCTGATCGAGGTCCGGTTTCGAGGTTTCACACCAGATCATGTCGGCATACGGTGAATACGCAAGACCGCGCGCGATAGCCTGATCGATTCCCGGTGTGGTCCGGAAGAAACCCTCCGCCGTCCGTTCACCGGTGATGAAAGGATGATCTCGTTCGTCGACATCGGACGTAATCAGATTTGCCGCGTCCGCATCGGTGCGCGCGAGCAACACAGTTGGCACTCCCGATACGTCGGCCGCGAGTCGTGCTGCGGAAAGCTTGGATACGGCTTCTTGCGTCGGCACGAGAACTTTTCCTCCCATGTGCCCGCATTTTTTCGCCGAAGACAACTGGTCTTCGAAATGCACGCCTGCAACGCCGGCGCGAATCATGTGTTTCATCAATTCAAACGCATTGAGGTTGCCGCCGAATCCCGCCTCGGCGTCTGCAACGATCGGTGCAATCCAGTCAATGCTGTCGTCACCATTGAGTGCGTGAATCTCATCCGTTCGCAGGAAAGCGTTGTTGATTCTTTCGATCATCTTCGGCACTGAGTCGACCGGATACAGGCTTTGGTCGGGATACATCTGCCCGGCGCTGTTGCCATCGCCGGCAACCTGCCAGCCGGAACAATAGATAGCCTTGAGCCCTGCCTGAATTTCCTGGATTGCCTGGTTGCCGGTCAATGCACCCAAAGCACACACCGGCTCTTCCTGGTTGACCATGCGCCACAGTTTCTCGGCTCCAACGCGAGCCAGGGTGTGCTCGATCAGTAGCGAACCACGCAGCTTGACGACGTCTTCCGCACTATAGTCCCGTTGAACGCCTTTCCATCTGGGGCTTTCGGCCCATTCGGATTCCAAAGCCTTAATCTGTTCGTCGCGTCGCATTACTCTCTCCTGCACGATTCAGTACCTTGCAAGTATCATAGCCGCCATTGTTATATAATTTCACAATGAAAATTTTACAGTGTTAATTTTACAGGTGAGCTTATGTCAAGCAGCCAGGGGCTGATGCGGAAAGCGCATTTTTTAGGTACAAAAATCAAGCGCTTACGCAAGCGAAACAATCTCACGCTAGAGGATCTTTCGGTCCGCTGCCTCCAGTTAGACCGGGAAGCAGGGCCATCGGTCTCCTATCTATCCATGATAGAAAACGGCAAACGCGCACCCTCGCCGCGGCTTCTGGGCATCATCGCCGACATATTTCAAAAAGACCTCAACTGGTTCTATGACGAGACACTGGAAGAGGACGCCATAGAGCTGGAACCCAGATCCGGCGGCATCGAAGGCATACCTCTGGAACCCGGCTTTCTTTTCTCCAACGACTTGCTGCAAACCGCCATCCCCGAGTTGCTCGCACAAACTGGAACGTCCGGTGGACAGTTTGCTCATCTCCTCATCCGTGCTCATCAGGAAGCGCACCAGAACCGCTTTCCCGACCTTGAGCGGGCAGCCGAGTCGGTGGGCAAGAAGAAATTTCCACTTAGTGTTGAAGACACGTTCGAAATTGCCACGCAATTGGGACTGAAGATCAAGTGGTTCGACAAAAACCCGTTTACGGATCGGGCGGACACAGACAAGTCGCTGAAGACACTGGTCCGGTCATTTTATGACGCGCCCGATGTCGTGTATCTCAATCGAAAACTCGAATCGCTTCCCGAACGCATCAAATACGACCTCGCCAACCACATTGCACATCGCGTATTGCACGGCGGTGACGGCACTCGCGCACCGCGCGTCGCGGGCGGCAGAGTCGACGGGCAACGGCATCACGGAGAATCCGGCGCGATGGACGCGAGGGATATCCTGCATGCGTGGCGGGATTTCGAATGCAGCTATTTCGCCGCGGCCTTGCTTTGTCCGAAAGCGGCCTTTCGGCAGTTTCTTACGAGATATTCCTATTCGCTGGACATAGGCCGGCGAGTAACGCTGTCAACGGCACTGATCATGCGGCGCATGTCCAGTGTCTCACCGTATCCCCACTGGCATTATTTCGATGCGTATCCGCCGGGTCACTTGCGTGCCGTCTATCGTGGCAACGGCATTCCCCTGCCCTGGGGCAACATGAAAATGGTACTTGATCCCTGTCAGCACTGGGCCGTTTTCAAGATGCTGAATACACGATCGAGTAAACCGTCTGCACAGATATCGGTGCTGCGCAACGGGCAGGACGCACGCCTTTATTGTTGTGAGTCGATACGCGAGAAAGATCCCGCGGGCAATGCACACGTCATGTGTGCCGGCATCGATCTGTCACCCGCGTTGATCTCGCAGGGCTTTGATGCAAACGATGTCATCGAGCAAATCGAAACCAGCTGTAATCGCGGTGGCGGTGTAGCCGCAATCCCCGACGACGCCCGTCAAAAACTCGAGAGTGTCGGCAAGATCCTGAACATAGGATGGATTGCTAACGGCGCAGCAAAAGAGGCCAGCATCATTTGCCCCAGGAGCTCATCCTGTCCGCGCAACAAACACTGTCTCGG
>CAYLSX010000127.1:0-3186 GCA_964386685.1 uncultured Woeseiaceae bacterium
TATGTAGGTAATAATCGCTCCCATGGCCTCATTCTTCGAAGAACTCAAGCGCCGCAACGTTTTGCGGGTCGCCGCCGCCTACGGTGTGGTCGCCTGGATCATAATCGAGGCTGGCTCCGTATTGCTGCCCACCTTCGGTGCTTCGGAATCGGCCTTTCAGATATACGTCGTTCTCGTGCTTGCGGGCCTTGTGGTTGCACTGGTACTTGCATGGGTGTTCGAGATTACGCCGGAAGGCGTCAAACTCGAGAAAAACGTTGACCGGTCTGCTTCCATTGCGCCCAAGACAGGCCGCACCCTCGATTTCGGCATCATTGGCCTGTTAATCGTCGCGCTGGCAATCTCGGTCACACTGAATGTAACCGGTGTTCGTACCTCGGATCAGCTTGCGACATCGACCACCGGCCGTCCGTCGATTGCGGTGCTGCCATTTGAGAGCCGCAGCACGGATCCGGAAAACGTACTTTTTGCTGACGGCATTCACGACGACCTGCTCACCCGCCTTGCCAATATTGGCGCACTAAGAGTGATCTCCCGAACTTCGATGATGGAGTATCGAAATACGACCAAGAACATGCGCCAGATCGCTGCCGAACTCGGCGTCAAAACCATACTCGAAGGTGCCGTACAGAGAGTTGGCGACAATGTTCGAATCAACGCGCAGCTTATCGATGCCGAGACTGACGAACACATCTGGGCGCAGACGTTCGATCGTCAGCTCAGCATGCAAAATATATTCGCGATTCAAAGTGAAATTTCCGAGGCAATTACGGGCGCATTAAAGGCCGCCCTCACTCCGGGCGAACAGACGCGGCTGGCAAATGTGCCTACCGAAAACATGGCTGCTTACGCCTTATACAGACAGGGTCGCGACAATGTTTACAAGAGACGCCTGGAAACTCTGCTTGAAGCCAGACAACAGTTCGAGCAAGCAACCCGGCTCGACCCGAATTACGCGGAGGCCTACGCCGGCCTGGCCGACAGCGTTTTGTTGCTCTTCAACAATCACGCGGCGATACCCCGCGAGGAATCGCTCAACGTAGCTCAGGAAGCGCTCGACAAAGCACTGTCACTCGATCCGGAACTTGCGGATGCCTATGCCTCGCTTGGCCTCCTGAAACACAAGATCTGGGAGGAAAACCGATCGGGACCTGAGCTCGAAGAAGCTGAGGCAGCTTACCTGAAAGCGATCGAACTGAATCCGAACCACGCCCGGGCCTACATGTGGTTGGCGACAGCCCGAACGGCCCAGCAACGATACAACGAAGCGATTGCCCTGTATCTGAAAGCGCTGCAAATCGACCCGTTGGGACGCATCCCTTACGCCAATTTGCCCGGCCTGTATTCATCCTTGGGCCGCAATGATGATGCGCTCGAACTAAACCTCAAAGCCATTCGCATCCACCCTGAATTCCCGACGGCGTATCAAAACCTTGCCCAACAATTGAGCGGTCTCGGTCGCTTTGACGAAGCCATCGCGTGGGGGCTGCGTGGTCAGGAGCTGAGCACCGATCCCTTAGGCGGATTAAGCATGATCGGTGCCTATTTAGAATTCGGTGATTACGACAAAATAATGAACACGCTTGATATTCCCGAAGACCATCCGTTCTACGAACTCGGGCACGGGATTAACCGGGCATTGAATCTCGATTTCGCCGGCGCCGTCGAGGCATTCGAAGAGGTCATTTTAAATAGCGACAATCCACGTCGTTTCATGTTCGATCTGATCGCAACCATGGCCATGCTTGCCGGTGATTTCGAGACAGCCCGCGAATACGCGGAAATCAGCGACCCGGATTTCACGGCCGATGCCGACCCAAGCATTGATCGGACGAACATCTCTGACATCGTTCGTTACGCGTACATACTTCAAAAGCTTGGCAAGAATCAACGCGCCGCATCCCTGCTCGCTGCGGCACTGCCCGTTGCCCGGGGGCTGCCGCGAATGGGCCAGGCCGGACACGGCATTCGCGACGTCCAGATCCTGGCGCTGCAGGGCAAGTCGTTCGAGGCACTGACTGCCTTGCGCGAATCGATCGACGAAGGATTCCGTGGGACTGTCCCGTCCAATGGCTGGCCGATGTCGCTCGATCCGTATCTCGAATCGATTCGTGGCAAGCCCGAGTTTCATGCTATGGCTAGCGTAATCGGCGATGCAGTTGCGGTGATGCGGCAACGAGCCAACCAGGCCGAGGAGAGCGGCAACTGGGATGCGCTGCGGGCACTGACTGACAGTAGCTAGCGCTGCGGATCGACCTGGTACTCGTATTTCGGCACTTTGATCGCGACTTAGTCGCCGATTGGAATCATGACATGCGCGTACGGCGTGTCCCGCCACATCACATAGGGCCCGCCGTTCTGAGAGTCCGTCGACAAACCGGCGAGATCTGCCGTGTCGGCAACAATGATCATCATGTGAGGTCCTGAAACGACCCACTCGTTGTCATCGGTCGGCTCTCTCCCGTAGGGGTCGATGTTACTGCCGCCCGCATCGCCTGCCAGCATGTAGGAAATGCCGATGCCATCGGTAGTCACCGCTTCCTGATTGCCCCAGGCGTTCGCCCATGCCATCCACTGATCGTCCATGCACATCGGGGCAAAGCCGTCGGCGAATATCGGCGGGGTCGGCAAGCAGGTGTATGCACTGTCGCTTTCCTGCAATACATTGCCCTCCCAGTCCATGACTTTCGCACCAGCAGCCAATTTTGTCGTGCCTGCCGACAGCGCTGCTTCCACGGCTCCTCCCGCCGTGGTGTGAGCGTCTGCGACTTCGACGGGCACCATGATGTGAGCGTATGGAGAGCCCTTCCACATCACATAGGGACCACCGCTATTGAAGTCCGTCGGTAGAGCGTCGAGCAAGGCAGTGTCCGGCGTGATGACCATCAGATGCGGTCCTTCGACCACCCATTCATTGTCTTCCGTCGGTCCCGTTGCATACGGATCGATATTGCTTGCGCCACCGTCGCCCGCCAGCATGTACGAGATGCCGAGGCTATCGATCGTCAGGTCGGTCTTGCCTCCCCACGCTTTCGCCCAGGCCATCCATGGAGCATCCATGCACATTGGACTGGTTCCCGGCGTCATATTGGGAGGTGTTGGCAGGCAGGTGTAAGCGCTGGATCCTTCCCTGTATACATTGCCAGCCCAATCGGCAACAGACACGCTGTCTACCATCGACGCCGG
>CAYLSX010000127.1:3286-6097 GCA_964386685.1 uncultured Woeseiaceae bacterium
GGGAGCTTCTGCTTCCTGCTGGCTGCAGCCAGTCATGAACATCATTAGTGCCGGCAATGCCAGCAGCGCTCGCAAGACATCTGTCATTTTCTTATCCCCAAAGTGTTGCCGTCTCATGCCGGCATTTGCGCGGATTATACAACCGATTCCGCTGGCAGCGACTCTCAAAAATCGTCTCATATGGTAGGCTTTCGCGCCTATGAAAGATCTGCTGTCCGAGCTAAGGCGCCGCAACGTATTTCGAGTGGGCGCTGCATATCTGGTTGCAGCCTGGCTTGTAACGGAGGTCGCAACAACCGTTCTGCCCATCCTGGATGCACCCCGCTGGACACTGAAGTTCGTCTTGCTGCTCGCCGTCCTCGGCTTCCCGATCAGCGTCATCTGTGCCTGGATATTCGAGCTCACGCCTGAGGGCCTGAAGCGCGAAGCAGAAGTCGATCGTAGCGCGTCGATTACGAGGCAAACAGCCGGCAAACTGGACCGTGGCATCATCGTCGTCCTGTTGATCGCAATTTCCTGGCTCGTCGTCGACAGATTCTGGTGGTCCCAAAATGAAATAGTCGCAACCGACGACAGTCCGTCGCTCGCCGTTATTCCGTTTCAAAACATGAGCCAGGACGATGCCAACGAACCATTCACACTCGGTATCCACGATGATTTGTTGACGCAGATATCGCGAATAAGCTCTATCAAGACCATTTCTCGCACCTCCGTTTTGCAATACCGCGATACGACCAAAACGATACCGGAAATTGCCCAGGAACTCGGGGTCGCCACGATTCTCGAAGGCGGTGTGCAACGTGCCGGTGATCGGGTGCGGATCAATGCTCAGCTAATCGACGCCGCAACCGACAAACACCTGTGGGCCGAAACCTTCGATCGCGAATTGAGTGCGACTAACATATTTGCGATTCAAAGTGAGATCGCTCTGGCGATTGCCGAGGCGCTGCGAGCAACGCTGACGGACGATGAGCAACAACGGCTTTCCCATGTCCCGACAGAAAGCATTGACGCCTTGGAAATATACTTTGTCGGCAAGCAGCTCATCGAACAACGCAACTCTGATTCCTTGCTGGCAGCGATCGAGCATTTCCGCAAAGTCATCGAACTTGACCCGGAATTTGCGCTTGCTTATTCGGGTCTGGCGGATGCCTATATGCTTTTACCCGAATACCTGACGTCGATCGACCCGCGTGAAATCCAGGATCAGGCTGAGACGGCTACCACGAAGGCGAATGCATTGGATCCGCACCTTCCGGAAGTGCTCACAACGATGGGCTGGAATCGTTTGAATCACGACTACGACTGGGCCGGTGCCGAGGACCTGCTCAGGCGCGCGCTCGAGATTCAGACGAACAATTCGGGTGCACTTCATTGGCTTTCTCACGTACTGTCGTGGCAAGGCCGATTTGATGAAGCAATCGGCATGGCCCGTAAGGCAGTTGAGGTGGACCCGCTGTCGAGCCTGATGAAAGTCAATCTCAGTTTCATATTGGCCGATGCCGGGCAATTTGATAGTTCCAGGAAACTTGCGCAGTCGATTGCGAAGAGTGCACCAATTTATTCGGCGCAAATGCGAAATCTCTGGTTGCATGAAATCAGCGCCGGTAATGCAGTGAACGCATCAAAAGCGATGCAGGCTTGGGCTGCCGCAGACGGCAGGGATGTAGATGCCGCCAGAGAGATAGGCAAGTTGTTGGTTCAACACCAGCAAAGCGGTGAAGCGACAGAGATCATCGATCACCTGATAACACGACTCGAAATCGGCTATGCCTATTCGCCGCAAATCTATGCGTTTGTCGGCGACAGAGAACGGACCATTGCAGCCCTGGAAACAGCGTTTGAGGAACGTTTAGGCTCTCGCAGTGTCCTCAGTATGCGCATCAACCCGGTATTTGATTTCATCCGTGACGAGCCGCGATTTATTTCATTAATGAGAAAAGTCGGACTCTCGGACTAAAAAAAAGGAACAGGAATGACGCATAGACTATTTGTGACCATATCGATGGCTGTGCTGGCGGTGGCCTGCGGCCCGGCGCAGAAAGACCAAACGCCTGTCGATTTGGCAGAAAAAGCACGAGAGATCGCCATGACATCCATCATCACCGATGGACACATCGACGTGCCTTACCGATTGAACAAGGAGTGGGACGACATATCATTCATGACCGAGGATGGGGATTTCGATTACCCGCGCGCGGTTGAGGGTGGACTTAACGCACCATTCATGTCGATTTACACACCGGCAGAAAAAAATCTCGAGGAAGCCAGAAAGCATGCCGACACAATGATCGGCATCGTGAATCGCATTGTGGACGAATCGCCGGACAAGTTTGCCATTCCGTTTTCTGTGGAAGACGTCAGACAACAGTTCGATGCCGGCATCATTTCTCTGCCAATGGGTCTTGAGAACGGATCACCAATCGGCAATGACCTGGAAATGGTGCAGTACTTTCACGATCGTGGCGTACGCTATGTCACGTTAACACACAGCAAATGGAACCAGATTTCTGATTCGTCCTATGATGAGGACAAACACTGGGACGGCCTCAGCGAATTCGGTTTCGAGGTCGTTAAGGAAATGAACCGGGTCGGCGTTATGGTCGACATCAGTCACGTATCCGATGGCGCATTCCGGGATGTCATGGAAGTTGCCCGGGCACCCGTCATTGCATCGCACTCTTCTGCCAGGCATTTCACGCCGGATTGGGAACGCAATATCGATGACGACATGATCAAGCGTGTCGCAGAAAGCGGCGGCGTTGTAATGATTAACTACGGCTCACCGTTTGTTACCGAGGAAGCGAACCT
>CAYLSX010000128.1:0-6090 GCA_964386685.1 uncultured Woeseiaceae bacterium
TCTCGGCTCCATACCAGTAAATCAGCGCCAGCAGAAACATGCCGGACATCCAGGTTGTGTAAGCCTCCCACTTGAACCAATGCAGAGTCTCCGGCAACTCGGCAGGCGCGACTTTGTATTTCTGTGCATGATAAAAGCCGCCGCCGTGTACCGACCACACTTCGCCACCGACGCCCTTGGCGTCGTCCGCCGGATCCTTAACGGACTGCAGGTGGTTGTCGAGCCAGACGAAATAGAAAGACGAGCCGATCCAGGCGATACCCGTGATGAAATGCAGCCATCGCGCAAGTATGTTCAGCCATTCGACGATATACGCATCCATGTCGGTCTAATGGCGCAGCCGTAGAACATTGTCCGGCAGCTCGGTGCTGCCTGTACGGGACTTCGCTTCATCCAATTGCAGTAGTTCCGCGGCCACCGCGATGGCAATTTCCGCTGGCTTCTTGCCGGCAATACCATCGATACCGATCGGACAGGTAAGCCTGTCGAAACAGTCTTGTGCCATGCCGAGTTTGCGCAGTCGTTTCTCGAATTGACGGCGCTTGGACAAGGAGCCGATCAGACCGCAATAGCGGATATCGGGTCGCGCAAGCACCTGCTGGATGATTACTTGATCGAGCGGGTGGCTGTGTGTCATTACGAGATAGCAACTGTCGGCGGGCATCGCGGCAACCTCGAACTCCGGCCGCTCAGACTCGATCTTTTGAACGTTGCCGGGTAATTGCGCGGGGAAAATATTTCGCCGGCTGTCGATCCAGCGGATGTTGCAGTCAAGCGACGACAGCGTATTCACCGTAGCCGCGCCAACATGTCCTGCGCCGAAGACGGCAATATTCAGATTACTTGATGCGACAGGCTCCATGATCAGGTTCTCCACGCGTTGCGCGCTTTCATTATTTTTTAGGATCCGTATTGCATGTACGGCCACGCCACCATCGACTGCGCATTCCGGCGGGTAAACAATTTCCCCCTTCCCGGTCAGCAAATACTTATCGTGCAACCCCGTAGCGACGACAAGCGATTCGCGCCGCCGATGATATGTTCGTAGCACATCGATCCAGTCGGGTTTTTCAGCACAAAACGCCTCAAACATTACTTCGACCACGCCGCCGCAACATTGTCCGCAGTTAGCGCCTAAAGTAAATTTTCTCAGACGGCTTCCATCTTCTCTGTTTGTCAGTGAATTGAAGGCGATTTGCGTACACTTGTACTCGAGCTGGCCGCCGCCGATCGTGCCTATGGTTTCGCGCTCAGTTACGAGCATTTTGGCGCCGATTTCCCGTGGCGCGGAGCCGCGAATGCCGGCCACGGTAATGAGAACGCAGGCATTGCCAGCGTCTTTTTGTGCGCCGAGATCATATATCCACTCATTCATGACGGATCTGCCTCAACCTGAACTGCCATTACGGCATTCAGCACGGCTTCCGGCGTCGCCGGCGCGACCAGCTGCGGTCTGCATTTGCTTCCGCCGACCGCCGCAACCGCATCGCGAATCGCGAAAAATACAGACAGACCCAGCATCAGCGGTGGTTCGCCGACCGCCTTGGAACGATAGATCGTCTCTTCCCTGTTTGTCGCCGACTCGAGCATGGTCGCCCGAAAATCTACAGGGAGATCGGAGGATGTCGGAATCTTGTAAGTCGAAGGCGCATGCGTCTTGAGCTCGCCGTCGTCGTTCCACCAGAGTTCTTCCGAGGTTAGCCAGCCTGCTCCCTGAACGAAGCCGCCTTCGATCTGGCCCATGTCGATTGCCGGATTTATCGACTCTCCACAATCATGCAGGATGTCGACTCGCAATATCCGGTATTCCCCGGTCAGCGTGTCAATGATGACTTCGGAAACCGCCGCGCCGTAAGCGTAATAGAAAAATGGCCGGCCGCTGAATGTCGAGCGATCGTAGTTGATCTTGGGCGTGCGATAAAAACCTGTCGAGGAAAGCGAGGTTCGTTCAAACCAGGTGCCCTGAGCCAGCTCTTCGAAGCTGATGCTTTCACTACCAATCCGAACGCGGTTGTTAATGAATTCGATTTCGTCTTCCGGCACATCATAGTGTTTGGACGCCAAAGCGATCATCCGCTTTTTGATCGTTGCCGCAGCAGCTTGCGCCGCTTTGCCGTTGAGGTCCGAACCGGCCGATGCCGCCGTCGCAGACGCATTCGGAACCTTGCTCGTGTCTGATGCAGTAATCTTGATGCGGTCGATATCGATCTGAAACTCTTCCGCAACGACCTGCGCAACTTTCGTGAACAGCCCCTGCCCCATCTCGGTGCCGCCATGATTCAGGTGCACCGTGCCGTCCGTGTAGACATGCACCAGCGCGCCCGCCTGATTCAAGTGAGTCGCTGTAAAAGAAATTCCGAACTTGACAGGCGTTAATGAAATACCGCGCTTGAGAATGTCGTTCTCCGCGTTAAAGGCTTCGACCTCCTTGCGGCGTTGCTGGTAGCCGGCGCTTTTCTCTACGCCCGATACGATGTCGTCAATTATATTGTCTTTGATCTTCTGCTGGTATTGCGTTACGTCTCTTTCGCCGATGCCGTAAAAATTTCTTCTGCGAATCTCGAGCGGGTCCTTGCCGAGATAACGCGCTATATCCTCGATGACATACTCGATCGCGAACATGCCCTGCGGCCCACCAAAGCCCCGAAACGCCGTGTTAGAGACGGTGTGTGTCTTGCAGCGATGCGAAACGATCGTGACGTTTTCCAGAAAGTAGGCGTTGTCACAATGGAACATCGTGCGGTCGTTAATTGCGCCGGAAAGATCGGCAGACATGCCGCAGCGTGACGCAAACATGAATTCGATACCCTCGATCCGGCCCGTGTCGTCGAAGCCGACGTCGTAGTCGATCACGAAGTCGTGACGCTTGCCCGTCATGATCATGTCGTCGTCACGATCCAGCCGCAGCTTGCAAGGGCGACCGGTTTTGTTCGCCATTAGCCCCGCGATGCAGGCGATCAAAGCCGGCTGGCTTTCCTTGCCGCCAAAGGCGCCGCCCATGCGGCGGCACTCGACGACCACGTCTTTCGATTGCTTGCCGATGGCATGTGCCACGAGGTGCTGCACCTCGCCCGGGTGCTGGGTGGAGCTGTAAATGTATAGATCGCCATCTTCGGCGGGATGCGCCGTCGCAATCTGCCCCTCGAGGTAAAACTGATCCTGCCCACCCAGATCGAGGCTTCCGTCCAGACGATGCTTTGCAGCGGACAGGGCGGCCTGGCTGTCGCCTCGCTGGATGGTCTCGCTCGGCAGAACGAATGACTCTTTGGCCACCGCGGTGCGCGGATCGAGTATCGGCTCGAGCTCTTCGTAATCGATGACGGCGAGTCTGGCCGCCTTGCGCGCCTGGCCGACGGTCGCGGCGGCGACGGCGAAGACAGATTGGCCCGCGTACTCGACGAGTCCCGCAGCAAATATCGGATCATCCGCAACAACCGGCCCGCAATTGTTTGCGCCGGGGATATCGGCTGCGCTCATAACATCGACGACGCCCGCAGCCGCAAGAACGGCGCTCAAATCCAGTTTGCGAATTTTGGCGTGCGGCTTGGCACTCATGCCGACGGCAATGTGCAGCATGTCCCGCGGTTCGGCAATGTCGTCGGTGTACAGGGCCTCGCCACTGACATGAAGATGTCCGCTGTCGTGCGGAATCGGGCTGCCGACCGCACCTTTAATGGTATCAGCGGCCATAGTCGTAAACCCGCGGCACTGCACTGCCGCTCGAGTCCAGGAAAAAGCGTTTCAGGAGATTGCCGCACACCGTGTGACGGTAATCGGCCGTCGAGCGCATGTCTGTTATCGGACTAAAGTCCTCATCCAGCGCTTCGATCCCGGTTTGAACTGTTTCCTCGTTCCACTCCATGCCGCCAAGTCTTGCTTCGCAATAGAGGGCCCGCTTCGGCACGGTTGCCAGTCCGCCATAAGCAATTTTAAGGTCTGCAATTGCTACCCCGTTGCGCCTCAATAGGTAGGCACCGCAGATCGCAGAGATGTCCTGATCGAATCGCTTCGACACTTTGTAGCTTTGCACGTGCGTGTCTTTGCCCCGCAGCGGCACAAGAATTCGTTCCAGAAATTCGCCGGGCTGCAATGCGGTCTTCTGATAATCCAGATAAAAGTCGTTTATCGACATGGGTCTTTTTTGTTCTCCACATCGAAGTACCAGCATCGTATCGAGAACCATCAGAGCCGGCATCGAATCGCCGATCGGTGATCCATTGGCGATATTGCCGCCGAGCGTGCCCGCGTTTCGAATTGGCGGTGATGCGAATCGCAGGAACAATTCTTCGAATTCCGGATATTGCTCGATGATCGGCACCATCGCATCGCTCAATGAAACCGCTGCGCCGATTTCGACGTGTGTCAGCGTCACCTTTAGCTCTGAGAGCTCCTCGACGTTGCCGGTATAAATAACCGTATCCAGCTCCTCATGTTGCTTGGTCACCCATAACCCGACATCCGTTCCGCCGGCAAGCATGACTGCCTCGGGGTTGCTTTCGACGATGCCTGCAAGTTCTTCCACATTTCTTGGCGAGAAAAATTTTCGCTTGCCGTCATCTATTGCCAGCATGTCCGGCCGCGCGGACTTTCTAAGCAGCTCGATCTTTTTCTGTTCACTCGCTTCAGACTTCGACGAAAACGGCTCTTCGAGCCAATTGTTCTTATCGGTCGGGTACGAGTACATTTTTTCCGCGGCTTCGATGATCGGCCGATAACCGGTGCAACGGCACAGATTGCCCGCAAGCGTGTCATCGATCTCCCGCCTGCTCGGTTTCGCATTGTTTTTGTACAAGGCAAAGAGCGACATGACGAAGCCCGGTGTGCAAAAACCGCACTGGGATCCGTGGCAATCGACCATTGCCTGTTGCACGGGATGTAAGGATCCATCACTGCGCCGCAGACTCTCGACCGTTATCAATTCCTTGCCATCGAGTGTCGGCAGAAATTGAATACAGGAGTTGATTGCGCGAACCTGAAGCCGCTCGCCCGAGCGATCGATTTCCACCATGACGACAGTACACGCGCCGCAATCGCCTTCCGCACAGCCTTCCTTGCTACCGATCTTTCCGAGATCCTCGCGCAGATATTGCAGGACCGTTCGTGTCGGATCGGGGTTACGGATCTCCACCAACTCCCCATCCAGCACAAAACGAATCGTGTCGCTGTTCATTGGGTCTAGCTACCCCGGTAAGTCGAATAGCTCCAGGGCGATACGAGCAACGGCACGTGGTAGTGCTGATCGTCGGCTACCGAGAAGCGGATGACGACCTCGTCGAGGAAAGGCGGATCGTCGGCAAGATTCGCCCCCGCAAAATAGGGGCCGATCGCAAATTCGAGCTCGTAACTCCCCGGCCGATAGGTATCGCCCTCGAGAAGGGGCTGGTCGGTACGCCCATCATCGTTGGTGACTGACGTTGCAACCAGATGCCTGTCATTCTCCAGCGAGAAAAGCTTGACTGAAATGCCAGCTCCGGGTTTCCCCCGAGCGGTATCCAAAACGTGTGTTGTTAATTTCCCCATGAGCCAGGCCCGTCCGACAGGACTCAATAGTAGGCGATATGGCCCTGATGTTGCACCAGAAGCCGCTAAAGATCGCTAGAGGATTTGATTGGCTGGGCGATATTCGAGCTACTGTGCTAGGTTTCCGCGATAAACATATAAAGAGTATTCGGGGTGCGGAATGCCGGGCGATAGCCGACGATATTCGAGGACTTGCGATGAATCAGAAATTAATCATTGGTGTATTGGTATTCAGCGCGTTTGTTGCAACCGGCTGCCAGCAGGCTCCGAACGATCACGGCGCAAAATCTGCTGACGTCGAATACCTGCTCATGCCCGGGATGGAAGACCTCGGACTGCCGTTTTCGTCGGCCGTGAGGGTGGACAACATGCTTTATATGTCTGGCAATCTCGGCAACGTACCCGGAACGCTCGATCTCGCGCCCGGCGGAATTCAGGGAGAGACCAGACAAACGCTCGATAACATCAAGGCGGTCGCGGAGCAATTCGGCTCGTCGATGGACAAGGTCGTGAAGTGCACCGTGTTCCTTGCCGACATTTCGGAGTGGGGAGCAATGAACGAGGTATACA
>CAYLSX010000129.1:0-5985 GCA_964386685.1 uncultured Woeseiaceae bacterium
ATGACCCCGCTTTATGCGGGGTTTTCTTTATCCGACGAATGTCCGGAAATGGCCGAAAGCTGCTGTTCGAATTTGCCGATTTTTACGTGATCGAGTGGCTGCTATTAGTAAAAGCGGACATTCGGCCAACTTGTCGATAGAGGACGCCCTGACTATTGTGATGACTTCGCCAGAATCTCGTGTACCTTGTTAACGGCGGCTTCACTGCTGAGGATGCTCACATGGTCCTCATCATAACCACGAATTAGCACCGCCTGATCCTGCGCCGCGGGGCGCAGCTGGCTGCTCAGTGCGATTACGCCGTCACTGCTTTCTGAGCCGAAGATACTGTCTTGTCGAAAACCGAACAACAGGTGATGTGGCAGACCACCCGGCAACGGAGTGTCGAACAGGGTGGTGACATACTCGCTGTCCGGATCCAGGTCCCGCCAGACCGGCACTACTGTGGGTGCCCATTCAACCCCGCTTTTGGCCGAAGCTACTCCGTTCCACGGCGTTGAGACTGTTGTATACGAACGCAGATATTGGCACTTGTCATTTTGCGTGCACATATTTATGTAGCCCCTGGATACCAGGCCACCCATACTGTGTGCGACAACGTGCAACTCATCGAAACGGTATTGACGACGAACCACTTCGAGAAACCGATACAGGCCGTTGGCCAGCATCGGGAGACGCAATCCCGAAGGATAGTTGAACACCCATGCCTGAAATCTGGACTGATCCAACTGTTCTGTGAGTGCAACAAATCTGTAGGGGGTGTCGCTGATACCGTGTACGAATAACACGGGAATCTTGTCGGGATCATAAGGCTGTAGAAAGTGGATGCCGGTTCCCCCGTCTTGCATAAAGGCAAACGGCTCCCATAGCCCCCTCTTCGCCTGTTCCTCAGCAAACCAGGGGTTGTCGAGTGACGTGACGGTACCCAGATTGAACGACAAGCGATCGTCCAAATGCTCTACAAGGGGTTCATCAATCAAGCGGGGTGGATAAGGTGGTTGATTGTCTGCAACGGCATCAATTGAAAAGTCGATGTTGGTGGTGTCCGCCTCTGCTGGCGTTATCGGCTGACCCTGTGCCGCCCATCCGTACGGTTCGTCACTCTGAAACCTGAGGTCTTTGTTCAGGTCGTCGAACGCAAAGAAGTAAACCGGCACAGGTTCCAATCTAAGTTCGAATGGGCCGGGTCCTGACAACATTCTGAACCCTGCAATACCCTCGCCCTGCTGGCCATGCATTGCAACGACTACGAATGCATTGCTGTGGCCTTCCCCGGCAGATACGGAGCCCGAGTAGATATGCGAAACATCTTCCAATTTCGCGAGATCATCCTCGAGTTTTGAAAAAACACACCCGGCAAGGATTACGACCAATACCAGGCTTATTAAATTGCGCTGAGACATAATATTCATCGATTCACGGCTGGCGAGCGCTAATTGTCGCGCTTTTTCCGGACTAATCACAGGGTTATGAGTTTATTGCCAGCTTCGGTCTCGTTCTATAGACTTTGGCGCCCAACATATTTTTTGGCCATTGCGAGTAACAAAAATGAAAACTATCCCCGCCATCGTACTTCTGGCAGCAGCATCCGTTTCCTGGGCCGGTGAAGAACAAGCGCCTATGGACAAACCATCCTTCTCCGCCAGCCAGACAACAACCATCACAGCACGGGTCGAGGCAATTGATCACGAGACGCGTTTGGTTACGCTGCTTGGCCCGGAAGGTAACGAAATCACGTTCACTGCAAGTGAAGAGGCTCGCAACCTGGATCAGGTTGACGTCGGCGATATCGTTGCCGCCGAATACGTGGAAACCGTCTCCGTCGAGGTCGTGGCGAATGAAGGCTTCGAGCCCGGTTCTGGCGAGATGGCCGCAATGGCAAGAACCGAAAAGGGCGAAATGCCCGGCGCTGCAGTCATTGATACCCGGATCGTCACCGCGACGGTTGAAGAGATCAATATTGAAAAGAATACCTTCAAGTTGAAGGGCCCGGACGGCGTCGTTAAAGAATTTGTCGCTCGCAATCCGGAGAATCTGAAGCGATCCGCAGTCGGTGATCTCGTGATAATCACGGTCACTGAAGCCGTGGCAATCTCGGTGACAAAAGGACCGGCGGAATAGCTGCTGCTGGTTTGTCAGCTGCTGCCCAATTGATAGACGAGTAGCGCGCCGACGTAACCGATCGTGCTCATGTAAACCCAGGCGAACACTGGCCAGCGCCAGCTGTTCGTCTCGCGCTGAATTACTGCCAGCGTTGCCGCACATTGCAGACAACAAGCGTAGAAAATCAGCAATCCGAATACCATCGGCAAGGTATACACGGGCGATCCGTCGGGCCAGCTGGCCGACTTCAGTCTCTGCGCGAGCGTCGCTTCGTCGGCAGCATCGCCCACCGCGTAGACGGTTCCAAGAACGGCAATAACAACCTCGCGCGCCGGAAATCCGGCGATGACCGCGGCGGATATTTTCCAATCCCAGCCCAGTGGCTTGAACACCGGCTCGACGACCTGTCCTGCCCTGCCCAGCCAGCTCTGCGCCAGCTGGTCTGCTGCTGCCTGATGCTCGAGCTGTTGCAGCCTTTCGCCGAGTACATCACCACTCAGTGTCGCTTCGGCTTGCGATCGCATTTCAATTAGCTCGGTTGCAATGCTGTCCGACCGCGGGTAATAGGCCAGCGCCCAAACGATAACTGCTACCGTAAAAATGACAGTCCCGGCGCGTCGCAGGAATACCCGTACCCTGCCCCATAGCTGCATTAACACGGTACGAATGTTCGGCATGCGGAACTCCGGCAGCATTAATGCGAAGGCCGGCTTCGGACCGCGCAATGCTGTCACCCTGAGCATCAGGGCGGTCAACACGCCGGCGACAATGCCGAGAACGTAAAGACCGAGCAATACCAATCCCTGCAGGTTAAACCAACCGATTGATTCCGCCGGCACGAACGCCGCAATCAGCAATGCGTAAACGGGAAGCCTGGCGGAGCAGGTCATAAACGGCGCCGCGAGCATCGTCGCAATTCTGTCGCGTCGATTCGGGATGACTCGAGTCGCCATGATGCCGGGCACCGCGCAAGCGAAGCTCGAGATCATCGGGATAATTGATTGCCCTGACAAGCCGACCGAACTCATCACCCTGTCCATCAGATACGCTGCGCGGGCGAGGTATCCCGAGTCCTCGAGCAGTATGATGAACAGGAAAAGAATCATTATCTGTGGCAGAAACACGATCACGCTGCCGACGCCGGCAACGACGCCGTCCGATAACAGGCTTGTGAGCGCGCCCCCAGGCATTCGCGATGCGATGAAAGATCCGAGTATGGCCGTACCTGCATCGATCGCATTCATCAAGGGCGTTGCCCAAGCGAACACCGCCTGAAATACGATCGCCATGACCACGAACAGGCCTATGGTTCCCGGCACGGGGCGATTTAGCCAGGCTAGAACGTGCGAGCCCCACGTCGTGAGTGGCGGCGCCTTTTGCTGCACCTCATCCAGCACTTCGCGAACCCACTTGTAGCGAATGCGGGCTTCCTTTGCCAGCGGCGGTTCCTCGCCGAATAGCTCACGGCGAACCTCGGCGTATCGCTCGTTATTGTTCTTTCCGTCGATGAGAGCGCGTTCAACTTCAACGCGACTGACCGTAGCACTCCCCTCATCGGCCAGCTTTTCTGCTGCCTGATTCAACTCCGGCCAGAAGACCGGGAGATCCGGTTTGGATGCACCAGGAAGATCTGCCAATGCGTCTCTCAGCCTGTTCATTCCCTGCCCGGTTGTCGCCACAACAGGACAGACGGCTGCGCCACCAAGCCTCGCCTGCAAGGCGTCGATGTCTATGCGAATCCCTTTCAGATCTGCCGCATCGGACATCGTCAGCGCGACAACAATCGGCAGCTCCACCTCCAGCAACTGCCGCACGAGATACAGCCCCTGATAGAGATTCGTCATATCGACGACCGCGAGGATGCCGGCTGGAGGATCAGTGCCTGCCATTCTGCCGAGAATGACGTCGACGGCGATGCACTCCTCCATCGACTGGGCGCTCAAAGAAAAGGTGCCGGGAAGATCAATGAGCTCCAGAACCGCTTTGCCGAGATTGGCCGTGCCCACGTGTTTCTCGACGGTCGCGCCCGGATAATTGGCGGTGCGTTGGCGCAGGCCTGTCAGGCGATTAAAGAGAGTGCTTTTCCCCGAATTGGGGTTACCGACAACCGCGATGCTGGCGGAGGGTCGCCGGCTCAGGGTTATCTCATCGACTGAAATACGGGTTACGCTGGATCTAGCCACCGTCGTTGAGCGGGGCAATAGTGAACTGCCGGGCCTGCTCTTTGCGAAGCGATATCGAGCTGCCGAACAGGCGGAATTCCAGCGGGTCCCCGCCAATAGCAGCGCTGCAGAATGTCACTTCGGCACCTTCGACGAGACCCAGGACCATGAGCCTTTGCACCATAGGGTCGCTGGTGTCTATCGCCTGGATGACGCCTTTCTGGCCACGCTGTAATGATGCGAGAGTCATTGTCTGCAAGCCTTTGGATTCCCGACTAATAGCAACTGATCGCAAATGATAAGCATTCGCATTTAGGATAGCAATACGGGATTCCCCTTAACAGCACCAGAGCGGTTGCTTCATTTTTTGAAGCACAAGCACAACATATGGGCACTGCTACTTCACTATTTGAAGTAATAGCAACTCTACTGTAGCCAGCCCTTGCCTTTGGTATCTCGCGAGTACCAAACCAGAAAGATGCCGATTACGGTCACCAGCACAGGCATGGTGTAGGCTTCCGATCCGTACACCTCTACGGCCGTGGTCATGAACAGCCAATGAGAGAATTGCACAATCATCGCGACCAGCGACACCAGGAATAGCGGCACGGACCAGGCCTTTTTCAGTAGGAGGCCGACGCAGCCGCTCAAGCCAGCAAATACCGCAATTGCGAAGACGCCGTTCGCCCATGCCGGCGTCGACTCCATCAGCGCCCTTTCGGCTTCCGGCATGCTTGCCAGGGCTTCCGGGCTTATCATGACATGCATTAGGTAGGATGCGACGCCCACCAGGTTCCAGAGCAACGCGACGATTCCGATGATCAAAAACGAACGTGGCGTCCCGCCAATTGACTCTTCCGACATAGCTTTTACCCCTTTTTCTATCGTTATTTACGGGATGTGTCGAAATTATCGTCCAACTAGCGCTTTTTCGCCAATGCCGCGCAAGGTTTGTAGCGAAAGCAGCTGATCACGTGATCGTTGACCATACCGGTCGCCTGCATATGGGCGTACATGATGGTGCTGCCAACGAACTTGAAGCCACGCTTCTTGAGGTCTTTGCTCATCGCGTCTGATTCGCTGGAGGTCGCCGGGACGTCCGAGTCTTTGACGAATTTGTTCTGCTTTGCTTTGCCGTCCACAAACTGCCAGATGTAGTTACAAAACCCATCGTATTCCTCCTGAACGTCGAGAAAGGCCTTTGCATTCGTGACAGCAGAGGTAACTTTTTGCCTGTTTCGCACCACGCTCGGATCCAGCAGTATTTTCTCGATTCTCTTATTGGTGAATCGTGCGACTTTCCCGACCTCGAAATCGGCAAAGTTTTTTCGGTAGCCATCTCGCTTGTTGAGAATGGTCGACCAGCTCAGGCCCGCCTGTGCCCCTTCCAGTATCAGGAACTCGAACTGCGTCCTGTCATCCCAGACGGGTACCCCCCACTCCTTATCGTGGTACTCGATATACGGCAGGCTGACTTCGCCCGCCCAGGCGCATCGGCTGATTTTTTTGGGCACATTTAGCTCCTTAGATAGTCTGAGAATAACGGTAAAAGAGGGCTCCGTCCCCGTTCTTTTCTTGTCAATAAAACAATAAAAAAGGCCCGCGGTTGCCCGCGAGCCTTTTGCCTTTGCTTGCTTATGCAAGTATTGCGATCTTAGGCATCGCCTCCGCATTTGCCTTCGCCGCATTTGCCCTCAGCGTCTTTCTCTTCGCCTTCGGC
>CAYLSX010000130.1:0-5967 GCA_964386685.1 uncultured Woeseiaceae bacterium
TGCGGGTTACGGGATCGTTACCCTCGCGCATGAGAGCGCGGATCGCCGTCGGTGCCGTGTAAAAAATATTCACTTGATGTTTGTCGCACACCTCCCAGAAACGGGAAGCCGTCGGATAATTCGGCACGCCCTCGAACATCAAAGTGATGGCACCGTTCGCCAGCGGCCCGTAAACAATGTAGCTGTGCCCGGTTACCCAACCGACATCAGCTGTGCACCAGTAAATGTCACCCGGGTGATAGTCGAATACGTATTGATGCGTCAGGGCGGCATAGACGAGATAACCGCCCGTCGTGTGCAGCACGCCCTTCGGCTTGCCGGTCGAGCCTGACGTATAGAGGATGAACAGCGGGTCCTCAGCGCCCATTTCCTCGCACGGACAATCTGCGTCCACCTCGGCTTCCAGTTCGTGAAGCCAGGCATCACGGTCCTCAACCCAGTCAATGTCGCCGCCCGTATTCTTCACGACCAGCACTTTTTCCAGGGACGTCACATTGGCGTTCGCCGCAGCTGCGTCCACGTTCGCCTTCAACGGAATGGACTTGCCACCACGAACGCCTTCGTCCGCTGTTATGACGATATTCGAGTCGCAATCATGTATTCGGCCCGCGAGCGCCTGCGGCGAAAAGCCACCAAACACTACCGAATGGACCGCGCCGATGCGTGCGCATGCCAGCATGGATATCGCAGCTTCGGGAATCATCGGCATGTAAATCGTAATGCGGTCGCCTTTCCTGGCCCCGAGTTTCTTCAATGAATTCGCGAATCGGCAAACGCGCTCGTGCAGCTCGCGATAGGTGATTGTCAGATCGCGATCCGGATCGTCGCCTTCCCAGATGATTGCGACGTCGTCGCCTTTCTCGTCCAGATGCCGGTCGACGCAGTTGTAACAGACATTCAATGTGCCGTCGTAAAACCAGCGAATATGCAGATCGTCTTTGGCGAACGAGACATCCTTAACTTTGGTGAACGGTTTGATCCAATCGATACGTTGGGCCTGCTCCGACCAGAAGCCTTCGTTGTCGGTCACAGACTGCTGGTACATCTCCTCATAGCCGGCTGCATCAATTAGGGCGCGGCCAGCAGTTGCCGAGTCGACCGCGTAGGTCTTGGTCATCGTGTCACCTTCATTTTTCTTGTTGTGCGATATCCAGGATTCTTCTTGCCTGCAACCAGTGCGGCCTGTCAATCATTTCACCGTCCATACTTAGAACGCCGGCGTCCGGTTTATCTGCAAACAACTCCACAATTCGGCTCGCCCGATGTACTTCCTCTTCGCTCGGCATGAACGCCTCGTTGATCGGATCCACCTGATCCGGATGTATCGCCAGCATGCCCGAGAATCCATCGCGGCGCGCATTTGACGCATATCGTGTCAAACCATCGACATCTTTGTAATCCGTATACACCGTGTCGATCGCCGCAACACCCGCCGCGGAGGCGGCAAAAAGGCATAGTGATCTTGCCAGCTCGTAAGGCGGCAGCCAGTTGCCATCGCCGTCGCGATTGTTTGAGGCGCCAACGGCAGCACTCAGGTCTTCCGCACCCCAGGTCAGGCCGGCCAGACGTGGCGTCGCGTCGCTGTACTCGTGCATGTGAAACAGCGCCGCCGGTCGTTCGGTAGCGACCGGCAAGATCAGTGTCTGCCCATGCGACAGATCACTTTCCTGCTCGAATACATCCAATAGTTTTGCAAGCTGAATGGCGTCTTTCGCGCCGCGCGGCTTCGGCAAAACGATGCCGGCCGGACCGGCCGGCATGAGTGCTCGAAGATCGGATAGCGCGTCCTCGGTATCCAGCGCATTGATGCGTACCCACAGGTCCCGATCGCTGTGGCCAGAGACAAATTCCTTCGCGATTTGTCGGGCTTGCGGCCGTTTCGAGCTCGATACGGAGTCTTCAAGATCAATAATCAGGGCATCGGCATTCGACCCGACAGCTTTCTCGAGCTTGCGCTCGCTGTCGCCGGGTACGAACAAAAAACTCCTGCTCACTCCGGCGCCTTGAGCATCAGTGCAGATCTCTTGCACTCGCCAACAAGTTCGTCGTTCTGATTGAACGCGCGATGGGCGAAGATCACGATGCCATTGTCAGGTCTCGACTTGCTTTCCCTGACTTCCAGCACTTCGGTTTCGATGTGAATCGTGTCGCCGTGAAAAAGCGGTTTCGGGAATCTCACTTCGTCCATGCCCAAATTGGCGACGGTGGTACCAACCGTCGTGTCGCCGACTGATATGCCGATCATGAATGCCAGGGTTAGCGTACTGTTGACTATTGGTTTACCGAATTCGGTGCCCTTCATGTATTCGGCATCGAGATGCAACGGCGCTGGATTATGGGTCATCGTGCTGAACAGCACGTTGTCGGCTTCGGTTATGGTTCTACGAATGCCGTGCGCGAATTTCTGCCCGACAGAGAATTCCTCAAAATATAGACCCGGCATGCGTCGTATCCATTACTGACCGTAGTCGCATGATAATGCCAGCAATAAGGGAATAAAACTCGATTCAGGCGGATGGCAGGGACTCGACCAGTTCCACCATTCGCCGCTGCATTGCCTCATCCGGTAGTTCACCAACAGCCGCGCCCATGTTGTCCAGCATGTTCTTCGGTTTGCTGGTCGCCGGTGTTACACAAGTAACCGCAGGATGAGCTGCAGCGAATTTGATGAAGAATTGCGCCCATGTGTTGGCACCGAACTCCTGCGCCCACTCCGGCACCTGACGACCGGCGACACGACGCCACAGCCGGGTCCGACCGAAGGGCACGTAGAGCAAGACGGCGATACCGCGATCCTGCGCCAACGGAAGGATTGTTTCGGCTGACTCCCTGTTGTCCACAGCGTAATCAACGCCGATGAAATCAAGTGGCTCCGCCCGCATGACTTTCGCGAGGTCCGAGTAGCGACTCGTTCTGGTCGAAGTCGTGCCGATATAACGCACCCTGCCCTCTGCTTTCAGATCTTTCAGGACATTCAATTGCGTCGGAATATCTGCCAGATTGTGCACCTGAATCAGATCAATCGGATCTTTGCCAATTCTCCGAAAGGATTGCGCGAGCTGCGCGCGTGCAGTGTCCGGGTCTGCCGAACCACCACCACGACCTGCGACGTTGAGTTTCGTGGCCCAGAACACTTTGTCCGTAGCGCCAAGCTCTGTTACGAATCGTCCGGCAACCTCCTCCGCCGCACCGTATGCGGGTGCTGTGTCCAACACGGTACCGCCGTTTTCAAACATTGCGTGAAGAACCTCCTGCAACACACTAACGTCGCCACTACCAGCCATCGTTCTGAAAGTTGCTGAGCTACCCAAACCTACGATCGGCAACTCCTCACCCGTGGATGGAATCGCCCGGGTAATCAGATCTCGATGCTTCATCGCATGCAGCCAACCTGGCGGTAGTAATGTGGCGGCACCGGCCAGGGCCGAGTATTTTAGGTAGTCGCGTCGTGTAGTCATTCGGGTTACCTATCAGGCGAGAAAAAGAAAACAGCCCTGTAAGTTTATCTCAGGCATTTACGTCGCGATCGACTACGCCATCGATGGCGGAATAGGCCGACAGGATCGCGCCTTCTTGCCAGCCCTGCAACAGGCTTAAGTGCTCCCCTGCGAAGAAGATATTATTGTCTGCCGTAAGCAATACCGACGGATCGGAAATTCCCCAGCCACCTAATTGAAACGGTACCTTTCTCCAGGCCACACTGACCCCGTAGTTCGCCTGTCCAGTAAGTTGCGGGTGTACGCTGGAAGCCTGCAACAACGTTGTGTCGAGACGTTGTTGTGGCGTCAGACCCGTGAACGTGGTGCCTGCGGGGCCGTCGAAAATGTAAGCACCGATTACGATTCCGTTCGATTTGTGGAATCCATAGTTCGGATACCAGATCTGTGTTATGTCCTGGTCCGTCCAGGTAATTCCGCCATAGATATTGTGCTCCTGCTCCCAGAAGCGTGGCGACTGGAAGGCCACGCGCACGGCCGACGAATATTGAAATCCTGCGATCTCTGACTGATGGGCGGCCGAAAAGTCGTTGCCGATATTGGCGAGAACTGGCGCCGGTATAGTTACGATGCAGTAATCGGTATCGATGGTGGTTGGCGTGCCAAAACGATCGTTATAACTGACACGCGTTCCATTTGCCGTCTTACGTATCTCGGTTACTACGGCCTCGTACATGACGTCGTTTACGACCTGTGCTTCGAACGCGCGCGCGACCCTGTCCATGCCACCAACCGGCTGCAACATCGTCGGCTGTTGATCGAATCCTTGCGAGAACGAAAGTCGAAGCTCCCAGAAAAACTCCGTCACAATTTGTTGTAGCTGTCGAGGCGACAATAGCTCGCCCCGTAGTCTGCTAGCGACGTCTTCCTGGCCCGGAAAGCCAGCCCGCGGCGTTGCGTTAGCGTTATTGTTGATGTCGAGGTCGCCATACTGTCGCAGCATCGCCAGGATGTTGGCTTTGTCCTGAGCCGTAAGCTCCGCGTCCAGCGCGTTCTGATTGATGGCCGTCGACAATAGTCGCGCAATGCCACCGCGCGTATCGGCGATGAGTCGCCTTGCGACCTGCGGCTGGCCGCCGAACGCGTTTGGCGAATGCAGCCAAGCTCCACGATTGTCATTCGTAAACGTCTCGAGTTGGACTCCAAAGTCACGGCAATATCCCAGAAGGAACTCGTGGTGTTGTGCGATGCGCGACGGTCCGGCGTTGAAGTAGAGATCATCATCGACGTCGAACTGGCATGTCTGCGACGAGTCGGTTTCGTTGACGACGTCGCCTGCACGGATTGTTCTGACTCTGCCACCGGCTGAGGCTCGGGCTTCTAAGATCGTGCAGGAATAACCCAGCCTGGTCATTTCCAAGGCCGCCGTCATCCCGGATATGCCGGCACCGAGAATCACGACGGATTTTCCAACGCCGATATTCGCCGGCCAGTCACCAGGCCGCGGCGACACCGGACGCGGTGGCGCTGGCGGTGGAGGTGCCGGCGGCTGAGCCTGCGTCGCGGCCGCTGACGAGGGGCCGCAGGCCGAGACTGTCGTGCCGATCCCCATTGCGAGCATTGCGCGCAACATGGCGGAACCGCCGACAGCCTTGCCGAGAGATGTCAGGAATTCCCGTCGCGCGATGCCAGGTTTTGCGACTGTCATTAGTCTTCTACCGTCGCCGAGAGAATAGTAAGACAAGAATGATCGAGCAAAATTCCGATCAATAGATGGCGATCGGGTTCCCCGGCGATCCAGTGCCGCCTTTCATTTTGATTGGTGACCATGCAAACAGGAATTCGTATGCTTTGTCGGCGACGAGCTGGCTTAGATCCATATTTTCCAGGTTCCAGATTCCGCTCCGCGTCATCATTTTAATATGACATTCAAATGGCTGGCTTGTTTCTCCACCAAAATTGCTGCCGACTGCCTCTGTGGAATGTGTATCTCCACCCCAGAGAATGATCTTCCGTGACGCCAAATACTCGCAAGCTGAGATGCCAAATCCTGGTGCGCCGGCGTTGAATTCAGCTGTCCGCTTTTGCTTCTCGGCTGCATCGTAGGTGTCCCACATCGATGGATGCCAGATATCGCCGTGCCCTGTATACAGAAACACGCAATTGCCCTCTCCGATCGGATCGATCCCCTGTTTCTGTACCATCGCCACGACATCCCTGGCGTTGATGATGCCGGGATCGTCTGCGCTGTTTTCCGTCGGAATCGGAAGCCGGCCGCCACGATACGCAACGGCATCAAGTAATACGCCACGGCACACGAAACCGATCTTGGCGACATGCTCAACTCCAAGCGGGCCCATGCCATTGCCGGTGATGTCCTGGTCTTCAAGGAAGTGGCCGTTGTAGAAAAAATGCCCCTGGGAGGTAATCACGCCAACGTGGCCCGGGCCATCAAACTGAGTTCCGATCTGGCCGATCTCGCCGGTCACGAATTCGTCATTCCAGACGGCTTCCTGCTCGCCAAGGGGCC
>CAYLSX010000131.1:0-5890 GCA_964386685.1 uncultured Woeseiaceae bacterium
AAGCGCGCAGCGTTGCGTGCGCAACACTCATACAGACATCGCGGATTTTGTTGGCAGCAATCGCGCTGGCATTTTTTGCCAACCCTCGTCGGAGCTCCCCCACTGCCTTTACGGACTGATCGGGGCGTTCAAACCCGGATCTTTCCGAGACTACGAACTATTCGGAGAGTACGTTTTCCGCCTGTGGTCCCTTTTGCCCCTGCGTCACTTCCATGGTGACTTTCTGGCCTTCCTTCAATGACTTGAATCCTTCCATCTGGATTGCGCTGTGGTGAACAAAAACGTCCGGGCCACCTTCGCGCTCAATAAAGCCAAATCCCTTGTCGTCGTTGAACCATTTGACGGTTCCTGAAACTCTTTCGCCTGACATATTAACCTCATAAAAAAACTCGCCGGCCGAAACCGGCGCTGATCATCGCCTGCCTCACGGCAGAGCAGCCGACATATTACTCGCAAACGCGCTGCCAATCCCGTTATTTACCAATCAAATTATGGTCAATCTGCATATAAGCCGGATCAGTGCTGCGCGTAAACAGCCAAATCTCGGATGGCACCTGACTCTCGGCTGCGCGTATACTGCGTTCCTATGCAGCTGGAAGTAGCCAACAACGCAGTAGAGAACTGGCGAGGGATTCACCTTCTCCACTATGGCGCCTCGCCTTCCTCGCAGAAAGTTCGCATTCTTCTCAACGAGAAAAACCTGGCCTGGCAATCCCATCACGTCGATTTACACAAGCAACAGCATGTAACGTCGTGGTTTTTGCGCATAAATCCCCGCGGCGTCGTGCCGGTGCTCGTACACGATGGCGATATACATGTGGAAAGCAACGACATCATGGAGTACGTCGACGCCTTACCGTCCGAACGTGCGGCATTCTTTCCCAAAACTTCAGAGGCACGCGCATACGTCAAGGAGGAACTGGCTTTTCAATCCAGTCTGCGGCTCGGTACGCGGGCGCTGACCGTCAAATACATGCCCGGTGAGGGCAGGTTCATCAAGGATCGTCAGGCACTGGATGACTACAGAAAAAATGGCAAGCCAGACCTCAACCGCGACATGGAAATCGCCTGGTGGCAGAGTGCCGCCGATAACGGCGTCTCCCGTAAGACACTCATCGAATCATTCGCGGTACACCGCAAAGCGCTCAGGCAGCTGGAGGAGCGCCTGCAAAACCGCGAGTGGTTGTATGGAAAGCGAATATCGGTACTCGATATCGCCTGGTTTACGACCGTCCACCGCCTCAAGGTGCTCGGCTATGACTTATCGAGACACCCTTATCTATTGTCTTACTACGAGCGCTTGCTGCTGCGCGCGGCGTTTCGCGAGGAAATTCAGATCAAGGGGCCGCTCAGGATCATCGTGCCGGCTTATCGCCTGTACAGACGCATGACCGGCTCAATGCTCGAGGACCTTATCGCAGATTAGCCCGCATCTTCGATCACGCCCCGGCGGATCTGATCAAGCTCCAGCGATTCAAACAGCGCCTGGAAATTTCCCTCACCAAATCCTTCATTGCCCTTGCGTTGAATGATTTCGAAGAAGATCGGACCGATGACGTTTTTGGTGAATATCTGCAACAACAGACCCTCATCGTCTTGCGGCGCACCGTCGACCAGGATGCGGCGTTTTCGCAACTCTTCGAGGGGCTCACCATGACCGGGAACGCGGTCATCGACCAGGTCGAAGTAAGCGTCGTTCGTATCCTGTAAATCAACGCCATTCGCAGTCAGCTGATCGACTGCCTTGTAAATATCGTCGGTTCCGAGAGCGATGTGTTGAATGCCCTCGCCTTTGTAGTCCCGCAGGTATTCCTCGATCTGACTCTGATCATCCTGACTCTCGTTCAACGGAATGCGGATTTTGCCGCAAGGGCTTGTCATCGCCTTGGAAAAAAGCCCCGTGTGCTTGCCTTCGATATCGAAGTAACGAATCTGGCGGAAATTAAAAAGCTGCTCATAGAATTCCGCCCAGGTAGCCATGTTGCCTTGATGCACGTTGTGCGTCAGGTGATCGATGTACGTCAGACCCGTGTCCTGTTTTTCCGATATCGACTGCCATTCCGGCTCAAAAACGAAATCGATGTCATATATCGTGTTGTCGCCGTATCGGTCAACGAGATACAGCCGGCTGCCGCCGATACCCTCAATAGCGGGTATGTTCAGTTCCATGGGTCCAGGATCGCTCGCCACCGGGGTTGCACCGAGTTCGACTGCCCGGTTGAACGCGTAGTTTGCGTCCTTCACCCGAAACGCCATCGCACAGGCGCATGGACCGTGAGCCCGCGCGAACTCTTGAGCGAAAGAATCCGACTCGGCATTGATGATGAAATTGATGTCGTGTTGCTTGTGCAGCGTGACGTCTTTCGAGCGATGATGCGCAACCGCCGGCATGCCCATTTTTGAAAACAGGCTACGAAGCAATTTGGGATCGGGCGCTGCGTACTCGACGAATTCGAAGCCATCCGTACCCATCGGGTTTTGTTCTTGTGCCACTGCGAGATCTCCTGATTTCATGTGAAAAAATGCCCGTGCGTCGCGGCTACAGACCTGTAAATGATAGCCGAGCATTCGGCTGATATCCCTGCAAATTCCGAGCTGGAACGCCTATAATCCGCAGTATTCCATCGTCAAACTGTATTTTGCGAGGGATTCCTTCAATGTTGGATCAAATCGATACAAAAATCCTGCATGAGCTTCAGGCGGACGGGCGCCTCAGCTGGGTGGAACTTGGGGAGCGGGTCAATCTTTCGGCCACGGCATGCCAGCGCCGCGTTCAGGGTTTGTTCGACAAGGGAATCATCGACGGTATCTCTGCGCGTATCGATCCGGAAGCGCTCGGCTATGAAGTGGAGGCTTATGTATCCGTCTATGTAGATCGGCAGGATGTCGAGCTGGCACAGAAGTTTCGCAAGGCAATTCGCGATTATCCCGAGGTGCAGACCTGTCGCATGATGACCGGTCAGGTCGACTACCTGATACGCGTCATCGCAAAAGACCTGAAGTCGTACGGCAAATTCATCGAGGAAAAGATTCTTCGCCTGCCGGGCGTCAAGGACGCCTCATCCTCGATCGTGCTCGATCGCATCAAGTCAGGCTCAGGTGACTTGCCTTGACGCCAGCATCGACGGCTTCAACTCAGACAATGTTCGACAGCCCATCAATATCATGTTGCGTTCGATCTCGGCCTTTAGCAATGTCATCGCGCGTTCGACACCGGCAGAACCCGCTGCAGCAAGCGCATAAAGGTACATGCGTCCACCGGAACAAGCCGTAGCGCCTCTCGCAATCGCTTTGAGCACGTGCGTGCCACGCCGCACGCCACCATCAAGAATGATTTCGATTTGCCCGCCAACTGCGTCCACGATTGATTCCAGTTGATCGAACGGTGTACGCGACCCGTCGAGTTGCCTGCCGCCGTGATTGGAGACGATGATCGCGCTCGCACCTACCTCGACCGATCGCCTTGCGTCGTCGACAGACATGATGCCTTTGATGGCAAAAGGCCCGCCCCATTCCTCGATCATCTGTGCCGCATCGTCCCAGTCAATCGAGCGCTTCATCTGTGTGTCGAGGTAATCGACGATCGAAGACTGAACGCTTGAGCCCGCTTCAATGAACTTGGATACGTTGGGAAGATCGAATTTCTCCCGCAATACGTAGTTCAAACTCCATTCCGGATGCAGAGCGAAACTCAATAGGCTCATTGGCGTTAACTTAGGCGGCGTCGTCATCCCGGTGATGTAATCCCGTTCGCGATTGCCGGCAACAATGGCGTCGACCGTCAGCGCCATCGCGTCATAGTTGGATTCCTTGCAACGCGAAATCAAATCGCTCGTAAGCGCGGGATCCTTGTGGATGTATATCTGGAAGAGTTTCGGTGCTGAGAATTTTGCCAGCTCTTCGATACTTCGAGTGCCGATCGTCGACACACCGAACATCGTGCCGAGCTTCTCCGCGGCTCTGGCGATCGCTCTTTCACCATCGTGATGAAACAGCCGTTGCATTGCGGTTGGCGACATGAATAAGGGAATCTCGAGTTCCTGACCAAGCACTTTCGTGCTCAGATCGACATCTTGGACACCGGCCAGAACGTTCGGTACCAGGTCGCAGACTTCGAAGGCTTGCGTGTTATGGCGTAGTGTGACTTCGTCGTCGGCGCCTCCATCGATGTAATGAAAGATGGGCGATGGCAGCCGCCTCTTTGCCAGCCTTCGAAAATCCTCAGTCTTGTAACAATTATTGAGCCGCAATCTCGTTCCCAATTCTTATTAGCCGGACTTAGCGCGAAGCGTAACATGCCCCACGAATCCTACGTTGGGACGATCAGAGCCCTACTGCCGAAATCACGGCTGGCGCGAACGCGGCGATCAGCCCGAGGCTTACGCCACCGATTAGCAGAGCCGCAAAAAGGCCCAGCACGAACGGGCGCATGCCGATCTTTATGATGCCAGCCAGCATCGATGTGAGGCCGACCGCTGCCATGGCGATCAGCAGACATCGTTCGGCGAGGCCTCGAAGCATTTGAATAATCGAGTGCCACTGCGATGGCTCCAGAAGTCCAAATGGCCGATCACCGAGATCACCGAGCGTACGCAGCGCCGACATCATCGCGAAGCCGATGATGAACCAGGGCACCATGCTGAACCAACTCGGTTTCTGTTGCTGCGGACCGGCGGAATCTGCTGAACCGTACAGGATTCCGACGATGGGAATTACGGCAATCATGCAGAGATTGCGCACCAGTTTGGTCACGGTCGCAATATCCAGTGCTAGCGGCGCGTCATACTGCGCCTCGTACATCAGGCCTGCGCCAGCCACTTGCGCGGTCTCGTGAATCGATGTCCCCAGGAACAGGCCGGCGAGTGCCGGTTGATCAGCAAAGAGATAATGCGCGAGCAGCGGATAGAAAAACATCGCGGCCAGCCCGAACACGGTGATGCACGCGATCGCATAAGTCACCTCTGCTTCTTTGGCCTTGATGAGCGGTGCTGTGGCGACGATTGCCGTGCAACCGCAGATGCTCGTCCCGACAGCGATCAGTCCGCTTAGTTGTCGGGACAATCCAAGCCTTTGCCCCAGCAGCCGAATCGTTATTAGTCCAATCGCGATGGCGGCTATGACAAACGGCAGAGCAACCAGAGTAAATCGACCTGCCCCCAACAAGCTGAGACGAATGCCGAGCAGCATGATGCCGATTTTGAGAATCGTACTCGCGCAGAAGCGTAATCCACCTTGAACCCTGTCAGGAATTGCGATTGTGTTTGCCAACACCATGCCAATTACAATTGCCATCATGATTGCGCTGATGGGACTCTTCGCGAAGCCGAGTATCGATTCGCCTACCCATTCAGCTGCATATCCAGCCAGGATGGATACGAGTACCGCGAGACTTATGCCGGCCCACCATCCCGGACTTCGATAGCTGCCTGTGTGCACTGTTGTACTAGTATTCCGGCGCGAGCTCGCCGGGCCTGACGGGCGACAGTCGAAGATTGATTAGTCGAATCGCGTACAGTAAGACGATCCAGATACCGACCATCATGGTTACGCCGGACACGACGAACATCAGCAGGAACGGCCGGATGCTCAGCATCATTTCCTGGAATGATCCGCCGTCATGCAGTCCTTTGCCGAGGCCAGCAAGTATCAGAGACGTAAAAAAGACGGCAAGCGAGATATTCGCGATCCAGTAGCCGAGTCTCACCTGTTTGGAACATCCCGAGTGCACCTCGACCGGTAACTCCACACGAATGACATAGAAGACCGATGACAGCAAGATCATCGTGTTGATACCGATAGTCGTACCCATCGCGTGAGCAACCGTGATGTGCGTACCATGCGTCAGGAGATTCCACGCCGGCACCGAGATCACCAGGGCCAGAATCAGGTT
>CAYLSX010000132.1:0-5773 GCA_964386685.1 uncultured Woeseiaceae bacterium
GTGGGGCCATTGAACTTCTCCAGGCTTGCTACAATCAAAGGTAAGTAATCATTTCTGACGCCAGCAAGAGGGCTTGCATGCGTTCTCAAGAGCAATCCCGTCGTTCAGTCCACTTTGCGATCAGCAGGGTGATGATCCTAGTGTGCGTTGCAGCCGTAATCATTCCCGGCTGGCCTGCCGCAGGCCAAAGCAGCTCAGAGCCGTCATCGTCGGTCCAAGAGCCCAATACGCCCGACGCACACACTCATATGGCGGAGGAAATCCGCTCTAGTGTAAAGAAGATTGTCGTCGTACCAGGCTTGAGTCCCCCTGAAGGCGAAATCAAAGGAACCTATGACGACGATACGCCGGGCCTTTTAGGAGGAATGCAAACTGGATCAAGGATCGGAAACATTCCGGTGGAAGTTGGCGGCGTCGCCGTAAATATTCCGATTCCTATATTGACAATTCCTGGCGCGATTTTCGGCGGTCTGTCAGGGGCAGCCAAGCGGCGGATTCAGGACTTTCGGGACCAGCTTACAGATGAACTGGCCAAGGCTGAAAGGCAGCAGTTGACGAATGAAGGTCTGGCATTGGATGTTTATTCGGGAGTTCGCAAATTACCCAATTTCGAGACAAAGCTGTTTGCGCCAACAACACCGATTCCGGACGATACAGATGCGATCCTGTATGTGGGTTTCAAAAGCCTGGAGATCGACGTGCAGGAAGACGATGCGATCATAACCACGACGGCAATAGAGACACTACGTCGCCTGAGTGACCTTACCGATTTGTACGAGAAGGAGGTCAAGTATCAGGACAGGGATACGCTTGAAAACTGGACTATGAACGAGACTGCGCTATGGCATGACTATGCCAACTTCGCGCGACATTATTTTGGGCGAGAGCTTTCAGCTGAGGCTTTCAGCAGGGTTGAGCTCCGACACGAGCTGCGACCGAAAAAGTCTGACACGGTATCGCTGGTAAAGAAAAACGAATGGCGGGCCGTTAGTAAGTCAACGAGCCCAACACTTGCGTGGGAACTAACATTGCTTGGTGACGATTCGTATGGCTCGTGGGCGGATGAGATCGACGAATCAGATATTTATTATGATGTAGAAATATATGATGTGCATCGGCCTGTTTACGAAAAGAAGCAGATTCAGGCCGCCTTTCATACGCTCGAATATGAGATCGACGCATGCAAAACCTACAGATGGTCTGTGCGGCCGACGTATCACGTCGACGGAGCCATCAAGTATGGTGAGTGGATGAAGATCATCCCGGATACCGATACCGAATCCGAAACGGAGCTTGAATTTGAAAATGGAATTGCCGGCAGGAGGGCGTCGGTAGCGCCGGCCTTTATTCAGGACTTCGCTTCGTTGAAAATCGAGTGCGGTCGCAAGAAGCGACGTTGACGCGATACCTACATGCTAGCTCAGGTGATTACCGCAGCTGACTGTCCTTGCTGCCGCGCCGGTTGTAGCCACTGTGATCGACCACTTCCTGGTCATGTTTTTCCTGACAGGCAACACATAATCGCACGCCGGGAACTGCGGTGCGACGCGCATCAGGAATGACTTCGTCACATTCCGCACAGTTGGTCAGGCTTTCGCCGCGCGGCAACTGATCGCGGGCGCGGCTAATCGCATCCTCAATGGTTGCGTCGATTTGTTCTTGTACGGCACCGTCTTTTGCGAAGCCACCAGCCAATGCAGATCCCCACAAGTCTATACCTGAGCAGTTGTGTCAATGATAAATGAAGAAGGGATCCAAAGGATCCCTTTTTATGTTCGAAATTTCGGGCGTGCGGAACATCTAGCGTACGGCGCCGTTTGTGATCCATTGGCGAATCATGTCGATGGTCGGCTGCGGGAGCGCTACGCCAGGAGGCATTCGCACGCCCGCGATGCCGGCCGCGCCGTCCAGCTTTTGAATCAGGTAACTACCATCCGCATCAAACGGAATTACCCGAATAGCGCCTGCTTGCGCCGGACTCATCATGTTAATCAATTGAAGATGACTGGCATCGGCAGTTGAGAGGTCAAGGCCGCCTGCCGGGCTTCCGGCGTTGTGGCAGCCGGAACATGCTGGCGTGAAGACAGTCGCCTGAATCTGATCCATCGTCGGTGAGGTGACCGTGAACTCAGCCTCGAAGTCGCCACCTGCGGTGCCATCGCCCGATGGGAACGCACCGCCGAACTCTCCGTCCAACGCGTTTCCATCCATGTCCTGAATGGGGGCTACCCCCAATCCCAACAGACGTACCCGGTACGTGTCATCGGCCAGCGGGCTGGCGGCAGGTATGTCGAATATTGCGCTGGATGGATTAGCGCCAGGCACAGTTACTTGCATAGCTGCAATTTGCGTTTCGTTGCCCTCGACAAACGAGCCGTCATTGCCGCTTGCTTCAAGAATGAATGTCGTCGTATTCACAGATGCCGCGACGGGATCGCGATCGAAGCCGGCAATGATTTGTGTTGGCGGCGCAATAAGAGGAGTAACGCTCGGAACCGGAGACAATGAGGCGACTCTCATAGGAGTCGCTGGTACAACACGGTCGTCAACTGCGCCGGCCGTTATCCATGCACGGATGACGTCAATGTCCGCTTGCGGAAGTGCTGCGCCGGGTGGCATTTGCTGGCCGGTTACGCCGGGGCCTTCCAGTTTCTGAATGAGGTAGCTGAGATTAGGATTGCCGGGATTTACTCGCTGGGTTCCAGCATCCTGGCTACTCGCAATGCCGACCAGCATCGTGTAGCTGTTCGCGGCGTCGAGACTCAGGCCGGCACTTGCACCACCTCCGGAATGGCAGCTCTCGCACATCGGCGTGAAAACGCTCGCCTGAATCTCGGAGAAGTTCGGCCCGAAGCCAGGTGGCGGTGGAGGCGGTGGAGGCGGTGGCAATCCTGCATTGTAATTGGCGACGGCATCGTCGTAGGTTCCATAGGTACACGCGCCCAGGAATCCAGTAACTACCAGGATTGCCAGCGCAGTTCGAACCGAAATGTTGAACGTTATTTTCATACGCTTTTCGATGGTATAGCTTGGCAAAAGGCAAATCGTGACGGCCATCACAGTACGGTGTTCCGGCGGCAACGGAGCGGAGACGCTGACACTGCGGCCACTTCAGCTCTGCAGGCAGATTTGCCGGGTGTCGCCATTTGGCGGCAATGCAGTGGCTATTCTTAACTTAATGTTTGAAACTTCGTCGATGGCTGACCACTCAAAAAATCGTGCTGAGCCCAGCACAGCAGAGGAACTCGGAATCGGTCAGAGCGCAGAGCTGCCGCCCGAGCAACGGGCGGACACCACGAACTGGACACTAGCTCCCTTTAATCGATGGAGTTTTCAGCGCGTACAGCAATTTACTCGCACGACGCGAGTTCCGCATGCCGGCAGTTCGTCTTCATTGGAGGAGAACTTTCAAGATCTCTCCCAAATCCCGTTTCAGGATTTTTCCGGCAAGCCGTGCACCGTTGCAGAAATGTTGACGCGCACTTACACGGACGGCTTTCTGGTTCTACACCAAGGGAAGGTCATTACGGAGCAGTATTTCAACGGCATGAACCGATCAACGCTGCATCTCATCATGTCCTGCAGCAAGTCAATAACGTCCGCAGTCGCTGGTATATACGTCGAAGCCGGTGTCCTGGACACATCAGCTCAAATTACGGATTACATGCCCGAGCTGTCTGCTAGCGGATTCGCAGGAGCGACGGTCCAGCATGCGCTGGACATGCAGGTCGGTGTCAAGTTTGATGAAGACTATGAAAATCTCGATGGAGAGTGGAGTCACTACGAACTTGCTACGGGATGGCGAGAATCTGCTGTTTATCATGGTCCTGCCGATCAGATCAGCTACGCACGTACGCTAACGGAACAAGAGGCCGAGCACGGCAGTGTTTTTCAATACCAGTCAATTCTGACGAATATCGTCGGTTGTTGTCTCGAACGTGCAACCGGCCGACGCTTCACAGACCTGCTTGCCGAACATATCTGGAATCCGATGGGTGCCGAGCAAGATCTGGTATCGGTTATTGACTCAGCAGGAAACCTCGCTTTTGAAGGCGGTTTCAACGTCTGCTTGCGGGACTTCACTCGATTCGGACTATTGATTGCCAGGAACGGATTACACGAGGGCCGGCAATTGATTCCGGAGGCATGGTTGCAGGAATGCCGTAGTCCTGGCGAAAGGCTGGTTAAAACGTTTTCCGCCGGGAAGTACGCCGATACCGCTCCGGGCGGCGCGTATCACAACTTCTGGTGGATCAATAAACCACCGACCGGTGCAATTATGGCATTGGGTGTCAGCGGACAAATCATCTATGTCGACACGGAAAAAGATTTTGTGGCCGCGAAGTTTTCGTCGCAACCGGACTATGAAAATGCTGAGATGGAGGCTAACGAACTGGCTGGGATAGAAGCGATCGCGGCAAATATCAGTGGAATGTAACTCGACCATCGAAAGCAGCGTTGTGTACTTGATCGATATCGGTAACGATGCATTATTTCCACCCATCTCTGTAGAGCCAAAATCGAATTGAAGAGTCAAAAAAACGGGCCCGTCACAGGGCCCGTTTTCGTTACAAGATGAAGGCGATTACTCGCTGGCACCCCCATATTTAGTGAAGTGCAGTTCCTTAGCCTGGCCAATCCAGTCATCATGTTCGATTCGGCCTTTGAACTCCTTCAGCTCCGCATTGATGCGGGCTATTTCGGTCGGGCCGAATGCAGCGATTTGTCGATAGTGATAGACACCGAGACTGTGTAGCGTTTCTTCAAAAACTTTTCCGACGCCTACTATTTGTGTGAGATCGTCTGGCTCGCCCTGGGGTGCATCCAGACCGAACGGTGGTGGAGCATTGTTTTGTTGTGAATCGGCGTCTCGTGCGCCCCTTTCTTTGCTTTGCATCTCAACCCAGTTCTTCTCTATGTCACCCAGCTTGAAACGCATCGTTTCTGATTGTTTCTCGGACTGTTCATACTGATTCCGATATCGGAGCGCGTCTTCTTCGTATTGTTTGCGACTGGCTTCCATGGATTTAAGACAATGTGCCAACTCCCGGTTCTGCACCATAAGCGCATCCATTTCGTCAACGTCGCGCTGTAGCGCCTCGGCTGTACTCCTGGCCTGACTGGTTTCTTGCCGGAGCTCGGCGTTTTCAGCCTCCAGTGTTATGACTCTCTGCTCCATGGCATCGAGGTTTTCCAGCCTAGACTGGGCACTCGCCATGAGATTGCTGACTGATTCATGTTCAGCCTTTGCAGACATCAGCAGATTCCTGAGAGATTCATTTTCTGATTTGGCTGCGTCGACCTTTCCTTCGAGTGCCGAACGCTGTTCAACCGAGCCCTCGAGCTGATCCTTATAAAAGTCGCCGGCTTTGGAGAAGTCGGCTTGATGATCTGCGATTTGCTGCTTTTGCGTGTTGACCAGTGCCAAAACCCTGGCCAGTTTGTTTTCGAACTCGTCCCGTTCTTCACGGAGTACGAACAGACTCTTTGAAAGGTTGTTTTCTTTCTCGCGCAGGGACTCGATTTCTGT
Organism: uncultured Woeseiaceae bacterium; assembly: GCA_964386685.1. GTDB lineage: Bacteria > Pseudomonadota > Gammaproteobacteria > Steroidobacterales > Woeseiaceae > JACZWL01. The sequence goes on from CAYLSX010000132.1 coordinate 5,531, forward strand.
TCGAGTGTGGGCAGCTGCATGAGTATGCTTGGAAACAACAGCTTGTTGCGCCTCGATTGATGTCTTAAGAGACTTATTTTCGGCGACCAGGTGGTCCTTTTGCCGAACCGCCTGGTCGAATCGCTGCTGCCAGTCATCGCCCATCTGATTGAGGCTGCGACTGCTTATCAGGCTACGAATCAACCATCCGACAATGACACCGCCGATGGCGGCAGCCAAAAGATATAGTCCTGTTTGAAGATC
>CAYLSX010000133.1:0-5771 GCA_964386685.1 uncultured Woeseiaceae bacterium
TTCTTATAAATTTTTCTTTCGACATGAGTCAATTCCAATTTTTAACTGGCTTTTCTTAAAACACTATCCGCCACATTCTGTGGCACTTCGTTGTACTTCTCGAATTCCATCGAATAGGTCGCGCGTCCCTGGCTCATCGAGCGCAGGTCGGTCGCATAACCGAACATCTCGGCAAGCGGCACTTCGGCACGAATGACTTTTCCTGACGGGGAATCGTCCATGCCCTTCGGCAGGCCACGACGACGATTGAGATCGCCCATGACATCGCCCATGTAAACCTCGGGCGTTACGACCTCGACTTTCATGATCGGCTCGAGCAGAACCGGGTCGGCCTTGAGTGCGCCGTCTCTGAATGCAATTGAGCCGGCAATCCTGAACGCCATCTCACTCGAATCGACGTCATGGTAAGAACCGTCGTAAAGGCTGACCTTGACGTCAACGACCGGATAGCCGGCGATAACGCCGTTTTCCATCTGCTCCTTGATGCCTTTGTCCACCGCGCCAATGTATTCCTTCGGCACGACGCCGCCGACGATCTTGTTCTCGAACTCGTATCCGCTGCCGGACTCGCCGGGCTCGATCTTCACATAGACGTGGCCATACTGGCCTCGACCGCCGGACTGGCGAACAAACTTGCCTTCTTGGTTGACCAACTTGCGGATCGTCTCGCGGTAGGCAACTTGCGGCTTGCCGACATTGGCCTCGACCTTGAACTCACGCTTCATGCGATCGACGATGATGTCGAGGTGCAATTCACCCATGCCGGAAATAATCGTTTGTCCGGATTCTTCGTCGGTGGCGACGCGGAATGACGGGTCTTCCTTCGCCAGTTTCTGCAGGGCGATACCCATCTTTTCCTGGTCGACCTTGGTTCTCGGTTCCACGGCTACGGCGATAACCGGCTCGGGAAACTCCATTCGCTCCAGTGTAATAATGTTTTTCGGATCACTGAGCGTGTCGCCAGTCGTCACGTCCTTCAGACCAACGGCCGCGGCGATATCGCCGGCATGAACTTCCTTGATTTCCTCTCGCTCGTTCGAGTGCATCTGCAATATGCGGCCAATGCGTTCTTTCTTACTCTTGACCGGGTTGTAGATCGTATCGCCTGAATTCAGCACGCCCGAATATACGCGGAAGAATGTCAGGTTGCCGACGAATGGATCCGTTGCAATCTTGAATGCGAGCGCCGCAAACGGCTCGTCATCACTCGCGCGACGCTCACCCGCACTGTCATCATCGAGGACGCCTTTGATTGCAGGCACATCGAGCGGCGAGGGCATATACTCGATGACTGCATCGAGCATTGCCTGAACGCCTTTGTTCTTGAATGCGGAACCGCATAATGTCACTACGATTTCGCCTGACAGCGTGCGCGCTCGCAGGCCACGGCGAATTTCTTTGTTCGACAATTCATGGTCTTCGAGATACTTTTCGAGCAACTCTTCGTCGGCCTCGGCCGCCGCCTCGATCATTTTTTCACGATACTCTTCGCACTCGGCGAGCATGTCTTCCGGAATGTCGCGGTACTCGAAGCTCGTGCCCATGTTTGACTCATCCCAGTAGATGGCTTTCATGCGAACGAGATCGACGACGCCCTTGAATTTCTCTTCAGCCCCGATTGGCAACTGGATTGCTACGGGATTCGCGCCCAGGCGCTCTTTGACCTGATTGATGACGCGCAGGTAATCGGCCCCGGCACGGTCCATCTTGTTGACGAAGATCATGCGCGGCACGTTGTATTTGTTACCCTGGCGCCAGACAGTCTCCGTCTGCGGCTCCACGCCACCGACCGAACACAGGACAGTTACGGCACCGTCGAGTACGCGCAGGCTGCGTTCAACCTCGATGGTGAAGTCGACGTGGCCGGGCGTATCGATGATGTTGACTCGATGCTCCGGCCAATGATTGTCCATGCCGGACCAGAAACAAGTCGTCGCAGCGGAAGTAATCGTAATGCCTCGCTCCTGCTCCTGCTCCATCCAGTCCATAACGGCCGCGCCATCGTGCACCTCGCCCATCTTGTGCGATACGCCTGTGTAAAACAGGATGCGCTCAGTTGTCGTCGTCTTGCCGGCATCGATATGTGCCATGACGCCGATGTTTCGGTAGCGCTCGATTGGTGTTGTACGTGCCACGGGATAATTCCTGAAACCTTAGGTGAGACTTGAAGGGCTCACCACCGATAATGGGAGAAAGCCTTGTTGGCCTCCGCCATTCGGTGAGTGTCTTCCTTCTTTTTCACGGCTGTGCCGCGATTATCCGCTGCATCCATGAGCTCATGAGCAAGTCGATGCGCCATGGATTTCTCGCTGCGCTGTCTTGCCGCATCGATTAACCAGCGCATGGCAAGCGTCTGTCGCCTGACCGGCCTTACTTCGATAGGCACCTGATAAGTCGCACCACCGACGCGGCGAGATTTAACCTCGACCACCGGCTTGACGTTTTCCAGCGCCTGCTCGAGAAGCTCGAGCGACTTTACTCCTTCCTGAGATTCCTTCTCGGAAATCCGATCCAGCGCACCATAGATGATCCGCTCTGCGACCGACTTTTTACCGTCGTTCATGATCATGTTCATGAATTTCGCGAGCAACTCGCTACCGTACTTGGGATCGGGCAGGATGGTGCGCTTGGGAGCTTGTGATCTTCTCGACATCTCTTGTCTCTTATTATGACTTCGGCCGCTTGGTGCCGTATTTTGAACGACTCTGCCTGCGGTCGGCTACGCCGGCGCAGTCCAAAGTGCCGCGAATAGTGTGATAGCGCACACCGGGAAGGTCCTTGACGCGACCACCACGAATCAATACGACCGAGTGCTCTTGCAGGTTGTGGCCTTCGCCGCCGATATAGCTGGTGACCTCGAATCCATTAGTCAGGCGTACACGAGCAACCTTTCTCATTGCTGAGTTCGGTTTCTTCGGCGTCGTCGTATACACACGGGTGCAGACACCACGCTTTTGCGGGCTGCTCTCGAGCGCCGGAACGGTGCTTTTTGCCGCCTTCAGCGAGCGCGGTTTACGTACTAATTGATTCGTTGTGGCCATGGGCCTCTCTTCTTTAATGTAAAGCAAAAAAAACAGCGCGCGTATATACGCGCGCGCCCGACGGCCGAACCAAATATGATTCAGCCAGCGAGTTTGACGAGTTTGGGGCATTTTCCCTGATTTTCAAGGGCTTAAGTCCTCACCCGTCCTTAGATTGCAGGGCCCTAATGTGTCAGGCCCTTGGGTCAAGGGCGGGCATTGTATGGAGGCCCGGATACCGGTGTCAAGGGTGGGGGACGTACCCCATTCGGAGTACGTCCCGGAACTACGCGCGCCATTCGTTCCCGATACTCTAAACGTCTGTAGTAGCCGCCTCCCCACTGTCCTCCGCAGCCGCCGCGGCAGCCACTTCTTCTGCCACTTCGGCCATCACATCCTCGACCGTAAGCTCTGTCTCGACAGGCGCTTCCGGGGTCTCATCCTCCAGCTCCTTGAGCTGATCGGCGAGGTCTTGCTCGCGGGTCCGACGGCGCTCCGCATGGTGCGCAAAGCCCGTACCGGCAGGGATCAGACGGCCAACGATGACGTTTTCCTTGAGGCCACGCAGATCATCCCTCAGTCCGCGAACCGCAGCCTCCGTGAGAACACGAGTGGTCTCCTGGAACGATGCCGCCGAGATGAACGACTCGGTGGCAAGCGATGCCTTGGTGATACCAAGCAGAATCGGCTCGAATGTGATTGCCTCTTTGCCTTGTGCGGCCAGATCATCACCAACTTCCAGTCCGCGAGCTTTATCGACCTGCTCGCCCTTGAGGAAGTTGCTGTCGCCCGGCTTCGCGACAATCACTTTGCGCAACATCTGCCGGATGATTACCTCGATGTGTTTGTCATTGATTTTCACACCCTGCAGGCGATACACGTCCTGGATTTCGCGCACCAGGTAATCGGCCAGCGGCTCCACACCCTGGAGGCGCAGAATGTCATGCGGATTCGGCTCACCGTCCGCGATGATTTCGCCACGCACGACCTGCTCGCCCTCGAACACGTTCAGGTGACGCCATTTCGGAATCAATTCTTCCATGCTCTCGCCGGCGTCATCCGTGATGACCAGTCGGCGCTTACCCTTGGTCTCCTTGCCGAAACTGACGGTACCTGAGTACTCGGCCATGATGGCCGGTTCCTTGGGCTTGCGCGCTTCGAAAAGATCGGCAATCCGCGGCAGACCGCCGGTGATGTCGCGCGTCTTCGATGATTCCTGGGGAATCCGCGCAATGACGTCGCCAACCGAGACTGACGCCCCGTCAGCCATGCTGACAATGGCGCCAGCCGGCAGGGCATATACCGCCGGGATATCGGTATTGGAGAAACAAATTTCCTTGCCGTCATCATCCACCAGTTTGGCGACCGGGCGAAGATCCTTGCCGGCGCTGCCGCGCTGCTTCGGATCTAATATGACGATGCTGGTGAGGCCGGTGAACTCATCGACCTGCTCTGTAACAGCAACGCCCTCGACGAAGTCCTCGAATTTGAGCTTGCCGGCAACTTCCGTTACGACCGGGTGAGTGTGCGGATCCCAGGTTGCAACGACCTGGCCCTGCTTCACATCGGCACTATCTTCCACGGTAATCGTTGCGCCGTAAGGCAATTTGTACCGCTCTCGCTCCCGGCCATGCTCGTTGATAACGGAAATCTCGCCCGAGCGCGAAACGGCCACGAGGTAGCCCTTCTTATGATGAACCGTCTTGATGTTATTCAGCTTCGCAACACCGTTGTTCTTGATCTCGATGTTGTTGGCCGCGGCGGATCGCGATGCGGCACCACCAATATGGAAGGTACGCATCGTAAGCTGCGTGCCGGGCTCGCCGATCGACTGTGCAGCGATAACGCCCACCGCCTCACCGATATTGATGCGATTACCACGTGCCAGGTCACGGCCATAACATTGCGAGCAAACGCCGTAGCGGACCTCGCAGGTAATCGGCGAACGAACCAGTACGTCGTCAATCGACAGTTCTTCGAGCCGCTGAACACTGGCTTCGTCCAGCATCGTTCCAGCATCGAACGCGATCTTGTCGGATCCGGGAATCAGCACCGGCTCGGCCAGTACACGACCCAATACCCGCTCGCGAAGCGGCTCGACGATATCGCCACCCTCGACGAGCGGCGACATTGCAACACCGTTTCTGGTCTCGCAATCGACTTCGGTTACGACGAGGTCCTGTGCAACATCGACGAGGCGCCGGGTCAGGTAACCCGAGTTCGCTGTCTTCAATGCTGTATCGGCAAGGCCCTTACGAGCGCCGTGAGTCGAGATGAAGTACTGCAGTACATCGAGACCTTCGCGGAAGTTCGCTGTAATCGGCGTTTCGATGATCGAGCCGTCCGGCTTGGCCATCAGGCCACGCATGCCGGCCAGCTGTCTAATCTGCGCCGCAGAACCACGAGCACCGGAGTCGGCCATCATGTAAATGGAGTTGAATGACTCCTGGGCAACCTCTTTGCCGGATGCGTCACGGACCATCTCTGTGCCAAGTTTGTCCATCATCGCCTTCGCGACCTGGTCATTCGTGCGCGACCAGATATCGACGACCTTGTTGTATCGCTCTCCTTCGGTCACCAGGCCGGACGCATACTGGTCCTGAATCTCTTTGACCTCGGCCTCGGCGGCAGTGAGTATCTCGCCCTTGGTCTCCGGCACGACCATATCGTTAACACCGATTGAAATTCCGGCGATGGTTGCGAAACGGAATCCCGTGTACATCAGCTGATCCGCAAAGACCACGGTCTTCT
>CAYLSX010000134.1:0-5760 GCA_964386685.1 uncultured Woeseiaceae bacterium
GTTCCGCAATTTTTTCGAGAGCATCTTCCCAGGCGATGTCCTGCCATTTTCCGGAGTCCTTGATGCGCGGTGACAACAGTCTGTCGCCGCTGTAGATACCCTCATAGCTATATCGATCGCGGTCGGAAATCCAGGTCTCGTTTATTGCCTCGTTCGGACGCGGCACGATGCGTTTGACAGTGCCACGCAACACATGCGCGTTCATATTGGATCCCACACAATCGTGTGGCGATATCGTCGGATGCTGCTCCATCTCCCACGCTCTGGCACTGTAGCGATAGGGTTTGTTGTTCAACGCGCCGACCGGGCACAGGTCGATGATGTTGCCCGATAACTCGTGGTCGATGGCTTTCTCGATGTAGGTGCTGATTTTCATGTCTTCAGCACGTCCGATTGTGCCGAGCTCCGGGGTTCCGGTTATCTCCTCACCAAAACGAACGCACCGCGTGCAATGGATACAGCGCGTCATGTCCGTCGACACCAATGGCCCGATATCCATGTCTTTAACAATGCGTTTCTTTTCGGTGTAGCGGGACACGTCCCGACCGAATCCCATCGCGAGGTCCTGCAGTTCACACTCACCGCCCTGATCGCAGATCGGGCAATCGAGCGGGTGGTTGATGAGGAGGAATTCCATGGTCGCTTTTTGCGCGGAAATCGCCTTCGGCGAGCGTGTGAATACCTTCATGCCCTCGCCAATCGGCGTCGCGCAGGCCGCCATCGGTTTCGGCGCTTTCTCGACCTCCACCAGGCACATCCGGCAGTTGGCGGCGATGCTCAGTTTTTCGTGATAACAGAATCTGGGGATGTAGGTACCAACGGCATCCGTGACCTCCATGATCATCTGGCCCTTTCTGCCTTCGACCGGCTCGCCGTCAACTTCAAATTTTACGATGTCGTCGCTCATTAACCGTAAAGCACCTTAGGCTGCGACGCCTTCAACGTCATTGACAATGCTGCGGCCCTGGTTTTGCACCATGTGTTCGAACTCATGATAGAAATGATTCAAAAAACTCTGTATCGGCCAGGCGGCAGCATCACCCAGGGCACAAATCGTGTGCCCTTCTATCTTGTTGGCGACATCCACGAGCTTTGCGAGATCTTCCTGCTGCCCCTCGCCTTGCATGATTCTCGTCAGCATGCGATATAACCAGCCCGTGCCTTCCCGGCATGGCGTGCATTGGCCACAGGACTCGGCCATATAGAATCGCGCGATCCGCCGCAGGACGTTGACCATGCAGGTTGTCTCGTCCATGACGATGACGGCGCCGGTGCCGAATGATGAACCCGCGTTTTGCAGCGACACGTAGTCCATCGTGCAGTCCATAATGATTTCTGCCGGCAGGACCTTGACGGAAGATCCGCCGGGGATAACGGCTTTCAGTTTTCGGCCACCGAGAACACCGCCGCAGAGTTCCAGCAGGTCCTTAAATGGAATACCCATCGGAAGTTCGTAATTGGCGGGCTTCTCGACATGTCCCGACACGGAAAACTCTGCCGTGCCGCCCGAGCCCTCGGGACCGAGACCGGCAAACCATGCCGAACCGTTTCTGATGATCGCTGGAACGCTGGCAATACTTTGTGTGTTGTTAATCGTTGTCGGCTTGCCGTAAAGGCCGAAGCTCGCCGGAAACGGCGGCTTGAAGCGCGGCAGGCCCTGCTTGCCTTCGAGTGATTCGAGCATTGCGGTCTCTTCGCCACAAATGTAGGCACCTGCGCCGACGAACGTGTATAGATCAATGTCGATGCCGGATTTTTGAATATTTTTACCAAGCAAGCCGGCATCGTAAGCCTCTTTCAATGCTGCTTCGAAGCGTGGCACCGGCTCATCAATGAATTCGCCGCGGATATAGTTGTAGGCGACCGTTGCGCCCATTGCATAGGAGGCGATGGCCATGCCCTCGATCAGGCAATGCGGGTTCTTGCGCAGAATTTCGCGATCATGGCAGGTCCCCGGTTCGCTCTCGTCGGAATTACAGACGAGATATTTTTGAACGTCAGCATCTCGCGGCATGAAGCTCCATTTGAGCCCGGTCGGGAACCCGGCACCGCCGCGACCTCTCAGCCCGGATGCTTTGACTTCCTCGATGACCTGCTCGCGAGTCAATTTGCCGGCGAGGATCTTACGCCACGCTTTATAGCCGTCGAATTCCTCGTAGGTAGCAAGCGTCCACGAGTCTTTCTCGCCAAATGTGTTAAAGCAAACGAGGTTTTGTTCCATCACTCCAACGCGTCCAGGATTTCGTCCACTTTCTTTTTGCTAAGATCTTCGTGGTACTTGTGGTCGACCATCATCATCGGCGCGCCGCAGCAAGCGGCGAGGCATTCTTCTTCCTGTTTCAGATAGATTCGTCCGTCCTCGGTACTCTCGCCGAGTTTGACGCCGAGTTTTGCCTCAACGTGCTGGACGATATCATCGGCACCGCGCAGCATGCAGGACACGTTCGTGCAGATCGCGACGTTGTGACGGCCGACGGGCTTGGTCTGAAACATCGAATAAAACGTTGCGACTTCGTAGACGTGAATCGTCGGCAAACTCAAATATTCTGCGACGGCGTTCATCAGCTCGGCCGTCAGGTAGCCACCGTTTTCATGCTGCACAGCGTGCAAAGCGCTGATGACTGCGGATCTCTGTTTTCCTTCCGGAAATCTCGCAGTCCACCTGTCGATCTCTTCGCGGACATTGTCAGAGAGCAGCTCACTCATCGATCAATCTCTCCGAAAACAATGTCCTGAGTGCCAATAACGGCAACAACGTCTGCGAGCATGTGCCCCTCAACCATTTCGGACATCGCCGAAATATGCGCAAAGCCAGCGCTGCGAATCTTGAGGCGATAAGGTTTGTTGGCGCCGTCGGAAATCATATAGACACCGAATTCGCCCTTGGGATGCTCGATCGCCGCGTACGCCTCACCGGCCGGCACGCAGTAGCCCTCGGTAAACAGTTTGAAATGATGAATCATAGATTCCATATCGTCTTTCATCTCGACGCGCGTCGGCGCCACGACTTTGCGGTCCTCGAGCATGACCGAGCCGGGATTTTCCTTCAGCCAGTCCACGCATTGTTTGATGATTCGGTTCGACTGACGCATTTCCTCGACGCGAACCAGGTAGCGGTCGTAGCAATCACCGTTGCTGCCGACAGGGATATCGAAGTCGAGCTGGTCATAAACTTCATACGGCTGCTTCTTGCGCAGATCCCACTCGACGCCGGATCCTCGCAGCATCGGTCCGGTGAAGCCGAGTTGTACCGCCCGCTCGGCGGACACAACTCCAATGTTGACCGTGCGCTGTTTCCAGATGCGATTGTCGGTCAGCAGCGTTTCATATTGGTCGACGCAAGACGGGAATTTCTCGCAGAATGCGTCGATGAAATCGAGTAATGAGCCCTCTCGACTGGCGTTGAGTTTGTCGACCGACTTCTGTCCGCGCCATTTCGACGCCTGATATTTCGGCATGGCGTCCGGCAGGTCCCGGTAAACGCCGCCAGGTCGATAGTAGGTCGCATGCATACGCGTTCCGGAGACAGCTTCATACATGTCCATCAGGTCTTCGCGTTCACGGAAGCAGTACAGGAACATCGTCATCGCGCCTATATCGAGTCCGTGTGCACCGAGCCAGAACAGGTGATTCATCACGCGAGTGATCTCGTCGAACAGAACGCGGATGTATTGCGCACGGATCGGTGGCGTAATGCCGAGCAATTTTTCGATCGCCAGGACATAGCCATGCTCGTTGCAAATCATCGACACGTAGTCGAGCCTGTCCATATAGCCGATGGTCTGGTTATACGGCTTCGACTCTGCCAGTTTCTCGGTGGCGCGGTGCAGCAGACCGACATGTGGATCGGCTTTCTGTATGACCTCGCCGTCCATCTCAAGAACCAGTCGCAGTACGCCATGCGCAGCGGGGTGCTGTGGGCCGAAATTCATCGTGAAATTCTGAATCTCAGGCATCGTCGCCTCGCTCCCTGAGGTCTTCGGAGTAGCGATTGTCGTCGCGAATCACTTTTGGCACGAGTGTCCTCGGCTCAATGCTGACGGGCTGATACGCGACACGACCCTTATCCGCGTCATACTTCACTTCGACGTTGCCGATCAAAGGAAAGTCTTTACGGAATGGATGGCCGATAAAACCGTAGTCGGTCAGTATGCGCCGGAGATCGGGATGGCCGTCAAAAAGGACACCGAATAGATCGAATGCTTCGCGTTCGTACCAGTTGGCTGAATTCCAGATATCGACAACGGACTTGACGATGGGCGGGTTCGATTCACCCGTATAAAGGCGCAGGCGCACACGGAAATTATTCTTGATCGACAACAAATGATAGACGACTGCGAAACGCTCGGGATCGAAGGTATCGGATTCGTCCAATATGACTGATTCGCGTTCGACTCCCCGGCTGAAGCCGCTTTCCGTAGCACTGTCCGTAGTCCATTCAACGGAACCGTAGGTCAGGTAATCGACACCGCAGATATCGACGAGCAGGTCGAATGCAAATTCCGGCTCGTCGCGCAGTGCCTTCGCCACCTCGAGAAGATCGTCCTTATTCAGTTCGTATGTCAGCTCATCGCAGGTCGACGGGACTCGCGTAAGCTTCTCGCCGAACCGAGCGTCGATCCGAGCGGCTAATGTCTCGTTGATATCGCTCATTCTCTTGATTACTACCTGGCTATGGTGCTCGTTCGCCGAATCTTGTTCTGTAGCTGGATCAATCCATAGATCAGGGCTTCCGCCGTCGGTGGGCAGCCAGGCACATAGACATCCACCGGCACGATCCGGTCACATCCACGGACTACCGAATATGAATAATGGTAATAGCCGCCACCGTTTGCACAGGAACCCATCGATACGACCCAGCGCGGCTCCGCCATCTGGTCATAGACCTTTCGCAGGGCCGGTGCCATTTTATTGCACAGCGTTCCTGCCACGATCATCACATCGGATTGGCGCGGGCTCGGCCGGAAAATGATGCCGAATCGATCGAGATCGTATCGTGCAGCTCCGGCGTGCATCATTTCGACGGCACAGCAGGCCAGGCCGAAGGTCATTGGCCACAGCGATCCGGTGCGGGCCCAGTTCATGACGGCGTCGACGCTGCTTACCATGAAGCCCTTTTGCTGAATGCTTTGGCCAGCTTGTTCAGGTGACGCTGTTGCTGTCAGGTCAGAGCGAGATTCCGCCGCGTTACTCAATCCCACTCCAATGCCCCTTTGCGCCATTCATAAATAAACCCGACCACGAGGATGGCCAGAAATATGCCCATCGAGATCAACCCGAAACCACCTACCGCGTCGAGTGATACGGCCCAGGGAAACAGAAATGCGATCTCGAGATCGAAAATAATGAAAAGAATTGCGACGAGATAATAGCGGACGTCGAATTTCGTCCGCGAGTCTTCGAATGGCTCGAATCCACACTCGTATGGAGAGAGCTTTTCGTCGTCTTTGCTGCCGCTTCCGATGAGCAAGCCCAGCACGAGTAGCAGCACACCTATCCCGGCGGCTACCCCCAAAAAAATCAGTATGGGCAAATATTCTTGCAGCATTATTGGTACTAGGAGCGACGAGCAATTCATGCTCGATTTAACGGCTCATTGTAGCAGTCCGGCTGACAGGGTTCAGCCCCAAGCCGCCGACGGTATGACTTTTTGCTGCAGGATTTTGACTTGGTGCTCTGGGCGAGACTCGAACTCGCACGGCTTGCGCCACTGCCCCCTCAAGACAGCGTGTCTACCAATTCCACCACCAGAGCCCCGTG
>CAYLSX010000135.1:0-5750 GCA_964386685.1 uncultured Woeseiaceae bacterium
CCTTCAATATGGCTTTCCGGGGCGGGGTGGATTCCGCGAATGCGAGCCGGCTGGTTACGATTGACAAGATCTCTTTGATCAATTCGATACCGGTCAGTTACGAGCAAAGAATTAGAGCCATTCCCGGCGTCGAAGATGTCACGGCTGCGACCTGGTTCGGCGGCTACTACCAGGACCCGAAGGCTCAGTTTCCACAATATCCGGTAATCCCTGAGGACTTTCTGGCCGTTTATCCAGAGATAATTTTGCCCGACGATCAGAAAGAAAAGTGGATGAACACCAGAGACAGCGCCGTCGTCGGACAGAGTCTCGTCAACAATTTTGGCTGGAAGATCGGCGACCGAATCCCGATCCACTCAACGATCTGGACCAACAAGAGTGGCAGCCAGGTGTGGGACTTCGAGATTGTGGGCATCTTCGACTCGGAAGATGATTCCACCGGGATAACGTCCTTGATGCTGTTTCACTACGACTACTTCGACGAGGGCAGGGCCTTCGGCCAAGGTACCGTCGGTTGGTACACATTTACGATCGATGACGCCAGTCGGGCTGCCGAGATCTCAAATATCGTCGACATGCAGTTCGCAAATTCGCCCAATGAAACGAAGACAAGCACTGAAGCAGCGTTTACCGAGTCATTCATGAAGCAGTTCGGCAATATCAGCTTGATCGTCAGACTCATTCTCTCGGCTGTGTTTTTCACTATCCTGCTGGTGGCCGGCAATACCATGGCTCAGTCTGTTCGGGAGAGATTGTCCGAGCTGGCGGTGCTGAAGACATTGGGTTTCGAGAACGGCAGTGTCATGGCTATCGTGCTGGCGGAGTCCATACTGGTCATGATGTTCGGTGGTCTCATCGGACTCGGCCTGGCCGCAATTGTCGTACGGGGAGCTGCCAAGCAGACGGCCGCTTTTCTTCCCGGACTCGCGCTGACCAGCGAGGCCGTTCTTGGAGGCATTCTTATCATGATCCTGGCCGGAGCGATTGCCGGCATATTTCCGGCGATTCGGGCCATGCGCCTGACAATCGTTGAAGCATTGGCCCGCAGCTAGAGAGAGGCATCGATGTCCTGGTTGAGACAGATTATTTCAGTTACCGCAATGAACCTGCGGAGCCTTCCACAACGACTTGCGGCGTCGATCGTCGCTGTCATCGGCGTCGGTGCTGTGGTCGGAGTCTTTGCAGGCGTCCTGTCGATGGCGAGCGGTTTCGAGAAGACCATGCTGTCTGCCGGATCCGAGGGAACGGCAATCGCGATTCGCTCAGGTGCGACCAGCGAATTGAGTAGTGGATTTAGCTTCGATCAGGTACAGGTAATCGCCGATGCGCCGGGGGTTCTTAAGGACGAAGACGGGCCGATAATCTCGGCAGAACTCTATGTCATCGTCGACATTGCCAGAAAGAAGGACAATCAGGAGGGCAATGTTCCGCTGCGCGGCGTACAGCCTGGGGCATTCAAAGTACGTGACCACATCGCCATCGTCGAGGGTCGGATCTTCGAAGAGGGCAGGAATGAAATGGTCGTCGGCAGGGCGGTGCAGCAGACATTCGTCGGCCTGGACGTAGGCAGCATCGTCCCCCTGGGCCAGACCGAGTGGTCAGTTGTCGGTGTATTCGAGGACAACGGCAGCGTTTCCGAGTCCGAACTCTGGACGGACGTCAGGGTATTGCAGTCGTCTTATCGTCGCGGCAACAGCTTTCAATCCGTGCGGGTCAAACTCGAGTCTCCGGAGGCGCTGGAGGCACTACGCGACAATCTCAAGGAAGACCCACGCATTAACCCTGACGTTTTCAGCGAAAAAGAGTATTACTCCGGTCAGGCGGAAAATCTGGCGGATTTCATTCGGCTGGTTGGCTATCCCCTGACCATTCTCATGGCGATCGGCGCCATATTTGGCGCCCTGAACACGATGTACTCCTCGGTCTCCGCCCGCGGCAAGGAAATCGCCACGCTCCGGGCACTTGGATTCAGCCCGTTTTCGATACTTTCCGCGACGATCGTCGAGTCTGCTGTGCTGGCAGTGCTCGGCGGCATTCTGGGTGGCGGCCTTGCCTGGCTATTTCTCAACGGCTATACGGTCTCGACCCTGAATGGGGCGAGCTTTAGCCAGGTGGTATTCGATTTTGCGGTTTCTTTGGACCTTCTCGCTCAGGGTCTGATTGCTGCCGTCATTATCGGCCTCGTCGGTGGCCTGTTCCCGGCGATCCGTGCCGTCCGTATCCCGGTCTCAGCGGCGCTCCGCGAGCTATAGCGACTCTTAATGACCTTTCACTCTAAGTATCGTCCCTAAATCATTGATTTAACATAAGTAAAAGTTTTGAGAACATATCTGTTAGACTGTCGCCGACAAAAAGCGCTGGCTACAGTGCGTATAAATGAGCACAGGCTACTGTGCCGATAAAAAGATCCATAAATAAAGATAATAAGAAAGGGGTGTAAATAATGGACGCAGGAAAAATTGTCCGATTAGTGGCAGTTATCGTTGCTGTTGTTGCAGGCCTGGTTGCCATTCCGGCAAGCGCGCTGATTATCGCCGTTCTAGGTCTGGCTGCAGGCTATTTTATTGAGGACTCTCGAGTTGTCTATCTCCTGGTCGCCACTCTGGTATTGAACGTCGCCAGTGGCGGGCTCGACCCGATTCCCGTGGTTGGCGCCTATCTGACCGGTATCTTTACCAGCCTGAGCTCCTTGTTCAACGCTGGTGCGTTGACCGTGATTACAATGCAGACAATCAAAGCATTGAAGCCGTAAGGCACGCTGAAAGTAACAAAGAGAAGGCCCGCAGCGCGGGCCTTTTCTTTGCGCCGATGTTACATAAGTGCCTGAAATATAAGGCTAAGGGCGAGTTTATGTGACCCGTTTCACATTTTCGCTGCGGTACTGTCTCTATACTGCGACATTATTGACGGTCGCCAGATTGCGACAGATATGAAGAGAATGATGAAAAACCCAAGAGAAAACAACACTATGGACGATACCTTGTCTGAATCCAGCGTTTCACTGAAGCTCTCATTAATTCAGAAGCGTTGCAGTGAACTCATGGATGAACCGGACTCGCTTGGGCTGAGCCTCGAGGATGTGGATCACAGCACCCAGAACTCCGGCGACCCTTACAACCACCTGAAATAGCTTACGCGCCATAGGCGCAGTGCGGGCCCCATGGGCCCCGAAATCAATCGCTAGTCTCTCGAGATTTGCCCGCCCGGCGCTGCAAATCACGAATGAGATGCATCCGCCACAACCAGATAGCCAGAATCAACAGCGCCGAGAGCGGCAATGCGGACAAGGGCAGGGCGATCACCATGAAGTCGTACACGCCGTGGGCGAGCGCCGCCAGGCCCAGGTACTTCAAGACGATCGCCGTGAGCCTTTTGCGCTGAAGAAATGCCAGTCCGATGTTGAATGCCCATATCGAGGCGAACATCACATGCACCAGCGGGCTCGCAAATCCCCTGCCTATCATCTCCAGTCCATCTGCATACTGCAGATACAGAATATTCTCGACGGTTGCGAAGCCCAAGGCGATGAAAGCGGCGTAGATGATGCCATCCAGCGGTTCGTCGAAGGCTTTGAATCGCAGCACAACGATCAGGAAGGGCAGCAGCTTGGCAAATTCCTCGATGCCACCAATTGCGAGCACGCTGTAAGCCAGGAAGCCGGCGCGACTGGATTCAGCCAGGGCAAAAGCGTCAAAACGCAGGCCAAGCAGGTCCAGGCCCATGTACATTAGCTTGCCCAAATAAAACGAGAGTATGCCGAGACCGAAGCACAGCACGAGATTGCCGATGGGCTCCGGCATATGCCGATCTTTGTAGTAGTGGTATCCGGCCCAAAAAATGGCCGGCATGACGATCGGCACGATGTACATCAAGTAGCCCATATCACCCGTAGCCCGATTGCCGACCTAGCGCACTGACAACACAGTCTCGATATCCCGGGCCGGGTGTCTCGGCACCAGCATGGATAAGAGCAATGAGATAGCCGCCATCGCCGCGCCGGCCAGGAAAACGATCGACGGCGAACGCAGCCAGATAATGCCGAAAATCACCGGTATGCAGACGGCGGCTATGTGGTTGATCGTAAAACCTACAGCAGCCGTTGAGGCAATATCTGCAGGATCGGCGATCTTTTGAAAATACGTCTTGATCGCTATCGCCAGTGCAAAAAACAAGTGATCGACGACGTACAGGCCGCCGGCAACGAAAGTGTCTTCGACGAATGCATAGGAAACAAAAATAATGATCAGGCCGATGTATTCGAAAATTAGCGCCCGACGCTCGCCCCAGCGACCGATCAGCCTGCCAATTTTCGGCGCAAAAAACATGTTCAGTCCAGCATTGATGAAAAACAGCAGTGAGACTTCGGGCACGGTGTAATGAAATTTTTCGACTAGCAGAAATCCCGCAAACACGATGAAGATTTGCCGGCGGGCTCCGGAGATAAAGGTCAGCGCGTAATACAGCCAGTAACGGCTGCGAAGAATGATCTTTTTGTGTTGCACAACGTCTTGCGGAAATTTCGGAAAGCCAAGCCAGGCAATTGCGGCGACAAGACAGGTCGCGCCACCACCGATCAGGTAGGTTTCCTTGAAATCAATTCCTAATTTCGAAAATACGACAAGAATGAAAAGATAACTGACGATTGCCGTGAATGAGCCTACGGCAATGATGCGCCCCAGCGTCTCCGGCGCATGTCGTTTGTCGATCCATTGCAGCGCCAGTGATGATTGCACGGTCTCGTAATAATGAAATCCCAGAGACATGACAACAGTGGTCAAATATAGCCCCAATACAGTCGGAAAGAATCCCGTAGCGGCGGTGCCGATACCCAGCAGAAGCAGGGACCATAATGCCAAGGACTGTTCGCGGACCATCAACAGAATCAACACCACCGCAAACGCCAGAAATCCGGGAATCTCCCGAATGCTTTGCAGCATGCCTATCTCGGCACCGCTAAATGCGGCGCGCTCGATGGCAAAGTTATTAATCAGGTTATTCCAGGTCGCGAAGCTCAGCGGCACTGCCGAGGCCATGAGGATGAGTAATACCTCCGGACGCCGCCAGCCAGGATGTCTATCCACAGAATACACGCTGACAGTATGCCCGATGCTTGCTTCCTAGGGTCGTTGATAGACGGTAGGAAACATTTCACCTGAATATTCATCGCCGTCATTGAATTCCACCGGAAAGCTCGGAATCGCGACTTCACCGCTGCGCAAACAGTAACGTGCGTCATCACCCAACCAGCGAGTCGCATAGCCGCGGCGACGATGGGTCGTGGATGTATTTCCCGGTGCGCCATGCACGATCATGGCCTGAAACAAGAGGCAATCACCTGGCTCCATCGCGAACCTTGTAATGTCGTAGGTCTTCCGCGCAGCCTCGATGTCCGGCAGCGGTGGTAGACCCGTGCCCTCATAAGGCGAGTGATCATCAAAATGCTGCGGATTGAATTCTCCCCATTGATGGGAGCCGCGTATGTATTCCGGCGAACTTGCTTCATTCACCGGATCCATCGGCACCCAGACGGAACAGACCTGTCTTCCTTTTACCGCCCAATACGGCTGATCCTGGTGCCACGGTGTTTTTTCCTGACTTCCTTGCTCCTTAACCAGCAGCTGGTCGTACAGCAATGTCGCTTTGGACGACCGCATGGCAACAGCCGCAATTTCCGCGGCAGGTGACTCCAGTACATACGCTCGAAAACCCGGCGTCCTCGTCCAGGTATCGACATCGCCGAAGAAGCTGCG